>NZ_CP059060.1:301941-603883 GCF_014217875.1 Synechococcus sp. LTW-R | reverse complement strand
TGGGTTCATTCCAGACCTCCTGCGCTTCCCAACCCCAGCGAAAGGGGAGATCCAACAGCGGCAGCAGATCACCTCGGTCGCTGCCGTCGATCAGCACGCCGCAGGCAAACCTCTGGCTCTGGCCGTTCCGCTCAACCGTGAGGGAGTGCACCAGACGCTCCGAGCGCTCCACCGCCAGCGCACGACAGCTGCTCAGCCAGAGCAAATTGGGGAGGGATGCGACCCACTCCTGGAGCAGTGCTTCGGCCTGCGCTGGTCGAAAACCAAAACAGCTCACCCAGTTCTGATCAAGGCCAGCCGGCTCCGCCTCAGCCAGCCCTCTCAGAAAGGCACCCCAAAGCCCCGTCTGCCAGGGACTGAGCTCATTGCCATCCGGGCAGCACACCCCCGCGGCGCTGACCATGCCGCCCAGCCAAGGTCCTGGGGTCAACAGGACGGTATTCGCCCCTGAGCGGGCCGCTTGGATCGCCGCAGCGACACCACCGGTTCCGCCGCCCCAGACCACCACCGAGGCGGAATCGCTGTGGGCCGGCATGGAGTTGTTGAGCAATCAGCCCAGGGTCGCAACTGAAGGCGCGAACGGGAAGGGCTGCGTAGGATCCCGCCGATGACTTACACCCTCACCACCCCCCTCTATTACGTCAACGACAAGCCCCACTTGGGGAGTGCGTACACGACCCTGGCCTGTGACGCCCTGGCCCGGTTTCAGAGGCTAAAGGGTGAGGAGGTCCTGTTCATCACCGGCTGTGACGAGCACGGCCAAAAGATTCAGCGCACGGCCGAGGCCGCTGGCCTCAGCCCCCAGGCCCACTGTGATGGTGTCAGTGCCCAATACCGCGAACTCTGGGATCGCTGGCAGATCAGCAATAACCGCCTGATCCGCACGACCGATCCGCGGCATGAGCAGATCGTTCAGCAATTTTTTGCCCGGGTTGAGGCCAACGGCGACATCGTCGAGGGACGCCAACAGGGTTGGTATTGCGTCGCCTGTGAAGAGTTCAAGGACGACCCCCATGAAGCCCAGGATCCGGAATGTCCGATTCACCGCAAGGGCCTGGAGTGGCGCGATGAAGTCAACCTCTTCTTCCGCCTCTCCCGTTATCAGGAGCAGATCGCAACGCTGATCGCCCAACCCGGTTTCATCCAACCGGCCAGCCGGAAGCGCGAGGTGGAGAACTTCGTCAAGCAGGGCCTGAGGGACTTCTCCATCTCACGGATCAACCTGCCCTGGGGCATCCCCGTGCCCGGCCACGACGGTCACACCTTTTATGTCTGGTTTGATGCGCTGCTCGGCTACATCACGGCGCTGCTCGAAGAGGGTGACGCACCCGACCTCGACACAGCCCTGAGCCGGGGCTGGCCGGCGTCGGTCCATGTGATCGGCAAGGACATCCTCCGTTTCCATGCCGTCTACTGGCCCGCCATGCTGCTCTCAGCGGGCCTGCCCCTTCCCGCCAAGGTCTTTGGCCACGGCTTTCTGACCCGGGAAGGCCAAAAGATGGGCAAGTCCCTGGGCAACGTCCTGGACCCCGCCGAGCTGCTCGAGCGCTGCGGCCGTGACGCGGTCCGTTGGTACTTGCTGCGGGACATCCCCTTCGGCGAAGACGGCGACTTTCAGCAGCAGCGGTTCAGCGATCTGGTCAACAACGACCTGGCCAACACCATCGGCAACCTGCTGAATCGCACCAGCTCGATGGCCCGCCGCTGGTTCGATGAAACCGTGCCTCCCGCCAGCCAAGCGAAGGCCAGCGACCACCCCCTGGCCCAAGCCGCCGCAGAGGCCAAAGCCAGCAGCCTGACCGCACTGGAGAACTTGGAGTTCCGGACCGCGGCAGAAGCAGCCCTTCAACTGGCGATCGCCGCCAACGGCTATCTCAATGACCAGGCCCCCTGGAGCCTGATGAAAAAAGAAGGCACTCGCGATCAAGTGGCCGAGGACCTCTATGCGGTGCTCGAGGCTGCGCGTCTGGTGGCCTTGCTGATGGCGCCGCTGCTTCCCGATCTCTCCGCTCGAATGCTGGCGCAACTCGGGCAACCCCTGGCTGACTCAGGCGCCGATGCCGCCTTCAGTGCCAGCTGGATGGAGCAGCTGAACTGGGGCGGTCTCACCTGCGGTGCCCCGCTGCCTGAACCCTCCCCGGTGATGGCGCGCCTCGAGCTCGAGGCGCCGCTCTGATGGCACGCACGCTTCGATCACTCTGGTTGGCGGCTGGCCTACTCCTGGCCGGTTGCTCGACCGCTGGACGCCAAACAGCCCAACCATTTGCCTTCCGGGCCCTGGACCTGCGCCAGCAAGATCCCAAGGGAGCACCCGCCTGGGAACTGAAGAGTCCCGAGGCGCGTTATGACATCCAGCGCAAACTCGCCCAGGCCCTCAAACCCCGCGGGACCGTCTTTCGGCGCGGAGAACCCAGCATCTTGATTGCGGCCCAACGGGGCACCGTGATTGGCGATGGCCAAGCCATTCAGCTTGAGGGTGCTGTGCGCATCACACTGTTGGGGAAGGATCCGGTTGAAATCACCGGCGATACGGCCCGCTGGTTGCCCCGCGAGGAGCTGATGGTGATCGACCAGCGGCCCGTGGCGCTCGACCGTCGCTCGCGCATCAGCGCCGAGACGGCGCAGTACTTCATCAAGCGCGATCTCGTCGAACTGCGGGGGGCGCCCGTGCTGGAGCATTGGCAGGACGGCCGCCAAGCCAAAGCCAACACCAAGGGGCCTGCACCGCTCCCCCTCAAGGTGAAAGCGCAGTGGGTTGATTGGAAGCCCGAACAGGGTGATCTCAAAGCCCCTGCGGTTGTCCGGGGGGAACGCTTTGAGCCGACAGAACCGGCCAAGACAACAGACAGCAAGACACCTAGCCCCAGCCTGGTGCTGACCGCCCAGGGGCTCAAGGGGAATCTTCGCGAGGGCTATGTCGACCTCGTGGCGCCCGTGAAGCTGCGCCGAACCGATGGCAAGGGATGGCTGGATGCCCAGCAGACGCGCTGGGCCATCAATGACCAACAACTCAGCAGCGACAAACCCTTCAATGGGCAGTTCAATGCCCTGCAGGCCAAGGGGGATCGCTTTGCGATTGACCTGGAGAAGAGTGATGTGAAGGTCTCCCGCGGCTGCGAGCTCGAGCAGCCCGGTGAGCGGCTCACGGCGACCCGCTGCATCTGGAATTGGCCGAGCGGTCGCTTTGAAGCGGTGGATCAGGTGGTGCTGAAGCGCGACACCTACAAACAGGTGACTCGCGCCAAGCGTCTTGAGGGCAAGATCGGCGATGACGGCACCGCGGTCTTCAGCTCCCCCGGCGACCGGGTGAACTCACGCTTCACGCTTCCGCCGAAGGGCCAGGGGGGAGCGGGAACGAAGCGCTCTCCAGCTCCAATAGCGTTCTGAGCTTCTGGCTCCAGCCTTCGATCCAGGTTTCATCGCTCCGCGTGAAACAACGGGGTGACCAACCCGCCACGAGCAGTAACCCCGCTTCGCCAATCGGTTGAACGATCACGGCGGGCGTGTTCTCGGGCAGTCCCCTGAATTCCTGGCGGCCGGGATAGAGGGCGAGGTTGACCAAGTTGATCGCCTTTTGACTGCTCCAGGCCCGCTCGCTGATGGGGCCCGGTTGGAAGGCAACGTCCGCCAACACGCCGCGTCGCAGCAGGACCCGTCCGCGCCAGAGGAGTAAGACGGAGCCTGCTGGGGTGGCGGTCAGAAGCATCTGGCTTCCCCAGCCCAACTCCTGACGCAGTGGTTCAGACAGAACGGGCGCGAGCTCCAGGCCTTGTTCACCCTCCAGGGCCACCCGTTCAGGAGCCACGGGAACCGCCCGAGTCCAAAGGATCGAGACGAGCATCAGGCCAACGGACAGGAAGCTGGCCAAGACACCAGCGCGCTCAAGGGCGGGACTCAGCTCAGGGGCAGAGAGTTGATTGCCCACACAAAGCAAGAGGCCAAGGACACCCAAAGCCAGGCAGACACGAGCTGGGAGTGGCAAGGGGCCGCGAGGAGCTCTGCTCACGTTGTCACAGGCACACAACGGCTTCGACATCGGTCCATCCGCCGCTCAAATGGGCCGGAGATCTGCAGCGTCCATGGGCCAGAGCCAACTCACGTCAGCCGCCGACGCCTTTGCCGCCATTGCCCTCGCCGCGATCGCCGCCGATGGTGAGCTCAGCGCGGTGGAGGCCAGAGCACTGCGCCAACAGCTGGAGTTCCGCCAACCCTTCCGTCGCTTCAGCGACCAGCAGATGGGGGAGCTGCTGGATCGGGTCCTCGCCCAATTGCGCGGCAGCAGCTGCGAGGCCCTGGTGAAGCAGGCCACCCCACTCCTTTCTGCCGAACAACGCGAGACGGCTCTGGCCGTGGCAGCCCATTTGATCCACGCCGACCACATCGAGACCCAATCGGAGCTGAGTTTTTTGGCTCAGTTGCAGGAGGTCTTTGGACTGGATGCGATTCGGAGTGCATCAATCCTGGAGGTGATCTCCCTGCTGCACCGCGACAGCCTGGCCAGCTAACGGCAGACTGTGCCCAGGTTGAAGCGTTCGCTGGTGCGTCATTCCCTTCGCAGCAAGCTCTGGTCTCTGGTCATGGTTGCCGCTTTGGCGATCGCAGGGCTCATCGCACCCTCCGCTGCCCTGGCCACTGGGGTGGCGGATTTCCCCGCCCAGAGCCCCAGCGGCCATGTCCTCGATAGCGCTGAATTACTCAGCCGGGCCGCAAGCGGCGATGTGAGCCAGCGGCTCGAGCAGTTCTCCGACTTGGGTGTGGATGCCCGCCTGGTGACCCTTCGGCGACTGGATTACGGCCTCAGCTTGGACACCCTCGGCGAGGACTTGCTGCAGCAGTGGCATGAGGAGAGCAGCCGCGAGGGCATGCTCCTCCTGCTGATTGAGGCTCAAAACAACAGTGCCGCGATCGTGGCCAGTGCCGATCTGCTGGACCAACTGCCGGCCAGCCTGCTCTCCAGCACGGCGATCAGCACGATGGGCTTGCCCCTGCGCGAGGGCTCCCGTTACCGCCAGGCCAGCCTCGATGCCTTGGGTCGCCTCGAGGTCGTCCTTCAGGGCGGCGAGGACCCCGGTCCGCCGCAGCTGGTGGAGCGGATGCCCGTGGAGACCAACGTTCCCACCAAGGAAGAAACCGCCTCCAGCAACGCCTTCCTTTGGGTTGTCGTTTTGCTTGTCGTTGGCACCCTGGTACCAATGATCACCTGGTGGGTCTTCTCCCGCTGAAGCATCCATGGGGTTGACCGATTGGATTGGAAGCTTTGATCGGGCCAGTACCCACGATCTGAGCAACAACCTGGAGCAGGCCTATGAAGCCGCCCTGCTGATCCAGAGCCTCGAGCTCGAGTACTACAACGACCGTCCGGTCAGACCGGAGCTCGAGCTGAGCATTCCCAAATCCGCGAAGGCCCTGATGCTTCGGCGTTTCCGGGCCGCTCTGCAGGTGGCTCAGGAGAACCTTGCGGATGTGGCCCCCAAACGGGCTGAGCTCGACAGCCAGGAGCTGAGGCAACTGCAACTGGTGGAGAGCGTCGTCTCCCGCTACGGCCGAGCTCGATCCAGCGCACCCTCGATGTCGCGCTCGCCCGAGATGCTGCCCCGCAGCCTGCTGGGCATGTTCGACGGGGTGCGCCGTCAACTGGACCCTGAAGCGGAAGCCTCGGTGGTGGCAGGGTTCCGCCGGCGCCGCGATTCCACCCTGGTGTCCCTGCGGGTGCTGCTGCTGCTGATCCTCGTGCCACTGGTCATACAGCAGACCAGCCGGAGTCTGTTGATCTCCCCCTTGATGGATCGCTATGCACCAGAGATCCCTTTTCTGAATTACACGAAACCACACCTGCAGGAAAAAGCCGTCGCCAAGTTGCGGCTCTACCAGCAGGAATTGGAGTTCGAAGCGCTCCTTGAAGGGAAGCAGCCGCCTTCACCCGAAGAGATTCAATCGGCGCTGGCCAGGCGGGCGAATGCCCTCAAGGACGAAGCCGATGCCGAGAGCATGGAGGCCTCGAAGAACGTTCAGGCCGACCTGGCGGCGCTGGTTGGCTTTGTTCTGGTTTGCCTCTTTTGTCGGCGCGACCTGCAGGTGCTTCGCGGCTTCCTCGATGAGGCCGTCTACGGCCTAAGCGACAGCGCCAAGGCCTTCGCGATCATCCTCTTCACGGACATCTTTGTCGGCTTCCACAGCCCTGAAGGTTGGACGGTGCTCTTGGACGGGATCGCCCATCACCTGGGCTTGCCGGCGGAGGAGAACTTTATCCTGTTGTTCATTGCCACGTTCCCGGTGGTCTTGGCCACGATCTTCAAGTACTGGATCTTCCGCTATCTCAACCGCGTGTCTCCATCGGCGGTGGCCACTCTCAAGAACATGAACGGTGGCGGCTGAAGCCAGCCCTGCTGCCGGCCTGATCCTGGTCACAGGGCCCAGCCGCAGCGGCAAAAGCCGTTGGGCGGAATATCTGGCGGAGCAACACCCAGGGCCTGTCCTCTACCTCGCGACGGGCCAACCCCCCAGCGAGGACAACAGCTGGGCCCAACGGGTGGCGGACCATCGGGCGCGTCGACCGGAGGAATGGCAGACCCTGGAAGTGGGCGCGTCATTGACCGAGGCCCTGGCCGGTCTGAACCAGTCCATGGAGCCTGGGCGGTCCCGCCTCCTGCTGGTCGATGCCCTCGGAACCTGGCTCGCTCAGCACCTCGAGGACGGTCCAGAGCAGTGGCAGACCCGTTCGGCAGCGCTGCTCGATCAACTGGCCCGCCAAAGGGAACCCGTCGTGTTGGTGATGGAGGAAGTGGGCTGGGGGGTGGTGCCGCCAACGGCCATTGGCGGGCTCTTCCGCGACAGGATGGGTACGCTGCAACAACGGTTGAACGCCATCAGCCGTGAGTCCTGGCTGGTGGTGAACGGTCGAGCGCTCAACCTCCATCAGCTAGGAGTTCCTGTCCCTGGTTGATCGTCATGCCCAAGGTGGTGCTCTTTCAGCCGGAGATCCCCCCCAATACAGGCAACGTGGCGCGGAGCTGCGTGGCGACCTGTACGGAGCTCCATCTGATTGAACCGCTGGGGTTTCAGATCGATGACCGGACCTTGAAACGTGCCGGGCTCGACTACTGGCCCTGGGTTCAATTGGTGCGCCATGCCAACTGGGACGCGTTTCAGGCCTTTCGCCATCAGCAGGGCGGTCGGCTGCTCGCGTTGAGCCGCCATGCCAGTGAGCCCTATCACCGCATTGCTTACCGCCCCGACGACTGGTTGCTGTTTGGACGGGAGAGCAGCGGCCTACCACCGGAGCTCCTCAGCGAGGTCGACCAACGCCTGCTGATCCCGATGACCGGGTCGGTCGACCACGGCGGTGTGGTGAGAAGTCTGAATCTCGCGACAGCCGTGGGCGTGGTTCTGTTCGAAGCGATTCGACAGCTGGAAGTGGGCTAAGCAACTGCAGCACAGTCGATCTCAAGCTGGGATTGCGATGTGTTCGACTCAGAAGTTGACCCTTTCGACTTGCGCAGGGTCCCGCCAGTCGTTAATCTCGCGCCGTCCGGAGGATGTCGGCTTCTCCACCGGGCTTTGACCTTTGGCCAAACTGGATGAAGCCTGTTCATTTCTTACTGACAACAGCAGCCAGTACCGCGGCCCTTGGGGCTGCCTGCTCTGTGGTCGCCCCATCTCTGGCTGATTCGAAGTCAACCTCACTCCCCCAACTCTCGGCACCACCCGCGATCACCGCTGACCTGATCGCAGCCGCAGCACCCAAACCCAGTGGTGAAAAGATCTGGGTCAAGGCTCGCCAAGCCATCACTCTCAAGCACCTGGCGCGCCAAATCGAGCAAGACGAGACACGCCTCTCAGAACTCAACGACGTCAAAGCGGATCACGTGTTTGGCCGCAGCGAGTGGATGGTTCTGCCCAGCGGCAGCATCAAGCAGGTCAAGCTGGTCTCGGCTGTCGACACCTCTGAGCTTCGCCGGACTCCCCCGTTGGAAGCCCCGCCAGAGCCCAGCGACACCGCCCGCATCAAGCGTGGAGACAACACACTGGCCAAGGTGGCTGAGCGCTACAACCTGAGCATTCAGAAACTGCTCAAACTCAATCCCGGCCTGCGCGGCGCCCAACTCGTCGTCGGCACTCCGATCCGAGTGGCCCAGGCCAATGCCGGCCGTAGCCGCATGGTCCTGGGTCTCAAACCCGTCGGATCCGGTGGTCTCAGCTGGCCCGACCAGCCCGACTTTGGCGACGGTGAAAACCTGAATGACCGCGCTTGGGTCTGGCCCACCAAGGGCATCTTTACCTCCGGCTACGGCTGGCGTTGGGGTCGGATGCATCGGGGCATCGACATCGCCAACAACATCGGCACCCCGATCGTTGCCGCGAAATCAGGCCAAGTCCTCTCCGCTGGCTGGCACGGTGGCGGCTATGGCTACCTCGTCGAGATCCGCCACGCCGACGGAACCCTGACCCGTTACGGCCACAACAGTCGCATCCTTGTGCGTTCAGGCCAGTTCGTGCC
This sequence comes from Synechococcus sp. LTW-R, assembly GCF_014217875.1. Lineage (NCBI taxonomy): Bacteria > Bacillati > Cyanobacteriota > Cyanophyceae > Synechococcales > Synechococcaceae > Synechococcus > Synechococcus sp. LTW-R. The sequence continues at coordinate 595,386 of NZ_CP059060.1, read as the reverse complement.
CCAGGGCAAGGTCATCTCCCTGATGGGCAGCACGGGCCGCAGTACCGGACCGCACCTGCACTTCGAGATCATCCCCGCCGGGCGTGGCGCGGTAAATCCGCTTGGCATGCTGCCGCCGAGGGCCTGATCGCTGCTGCGAACAGGGTTTCGGCCCGGTGATCCTCTACAATCATTCCACCGCGGCTCGGTAGCTCAGCTGGTTAGAGCGTGGGATTCATAACCCCAAGGTCGGGAGTTCAAGTCTCCCCCGAGCCATTGCGCTGAGCCCCGCGAAAGCGGGGCTTTTTGCTGTCTGAGCGCACTCCATGCCTAGGGTCTGGCCAGTTGCACCGGGGCTGATGCGCGCGTTCCGACCAGCATTGGCGCTGTGGGCGAGCGTGTCCCTGACTCCCTCCAGCGCCCTGGCCTGCTCGTGCCCGCCGGCCATGGAGGCGCCCATCACCGAGCTCTATCGCTGGCAAATCGGACGGCAGGACACACCAGGGCGTCCTCAGCTCAAGAGCATTCAGCCTCTCCTGAGCCCAACGCTGTACCAACACCTGACCGCGGCCTATCAGCTCAACCCAGGGGATGGCCGTGGCTATCTGGATTTCGATCCCTTCAGCGGAAGGCAGGTCTATTCCCACAACGTGCTGGTGGTGAGCTGCACGGGTGAGAGTGCTGATGTCGCGGTGTTTACCGGTTTGAGGGGACGGCTATCTGAGGCTCCCCAACGGCTTTCCCTCCAGATGCAGCAAGGACCTTCCGGGACTTGGGTCGTGGATGACATCACCTACCCCTGGGGGGGACAACTGAGCAGCGTGCTCTCTGGGTTGTTGCAGCAGTGATTCCTCTGCTTTGTCTCTGCGGCCCCTCAGCCGCGGGGAAAACAAGCATGGCGCGAGCGCTGCAAACCTCGCTCGAGCTGGATGGGATCAGGGTGTTGCCCCTCTCCTGTGACGACTACTACTGGCCCAATTGGACGCCGGATGCGCTCTACGGCTACGACACCCCTGCTGGTATTGACGCCGAGGCTTTGCTCGCAGAGCTGGAGCTCCTCTGCAGCAACAACGCGAACAGTCTGCGTCGCTACGACATGGTGAGCCACTCGGTCTGGCGGGAGCCCTTCAAGCAGAACTATGACCTGATTGTTCTCGAGGGGGCCTTCGGTCCCCAGGCCTTGCTGGGCGAGCCCCTGCTGCGATCGATGGTGTATCTGGAGCTTGCAATGCCGCTTCGGCTCTGGCGCCGGCAACGGCGTGATCGACGGGAGCGCGGTCATTCCCTCGTCTACGTGATCCGCCAGACCGTGTTGGAGACCTTGCCCGGCGAACGTGACTTCATTCGTCCCTTAAGGCAGAAGGCTGACCTCGTGATCCAAAACAGCCCGTCAGGTCTTGCGACACTGACGCAGCACGCCCGCTCACTCGTCGCCCTATGAGCCAAAACGATGGAGCTAGGCTGATCAATGGGCCTGAGACCGCAACGAGCACGCTGCTGCTGGCCCACGGTGCGGGCGCGCCCATGGACAGCAACTGGATGGAGTCGGTAGCAGGCGGGTTGGGAGCCTGCGGCGTCCGGGTGGTGCGCTTTGAGTTCCCCTACATGCAGCGAAGCCGCGAACTGGGTCGACGTTGTGGACCGGATCGCCTCCCCAAGCTTCTGGATGCCTACCGCGAGGAGGTGATGCGCGAACAACGCCGCCATGGCGTTGCCAACGTGTTCATCGGCGGGAAGTCCCTCGGCGGACGCGTTGCCAGCCTCCTGATCGAGTCACTGGACGATGTCCAAGGGTGCCTCTGCCTTGGCTATCCCTTTCACCCCCCCGGCAAACCCGAGTCGCTTCGCACCGAGCACCTCGAAAGCATGCAGTCCCCATGTCTGATCCTCCAGGGGGAACGGGACAGTTTTGGTCGCCGCGAGGAGGTGGAGCGCTATTCCCTTGCCCCGTCCTTGGAGCTGATCTGGTTGCCGAGCGGGGACCACAGCTTCATGCCGACCAAAACGTCCGGGCTGAGCGAGGCCGACAACCTGAACGCCGCCATCGACCACTGTCAGCGCTTCATCACACGTCACCAGCAGGGGTAGCCCACGCGACCACCGCAACGGAGCAGCCGGGGAACAATGGTCGGGCCACTGCGGTCATTGACCGATGCGCGAGATCGTCTTTCGCGTTGCCAGCTCGCCAACAACCCTTCAGGCCAAAAGCGAATCACCGAGCCTGACGATTCGCTCCAGCAACCTTGAAGAGCTCCATCACGCCGCGAGGGACGCCCTCATCGAGCACTTCGGCCCCAGCCATGGGGCCTACAAGGTGCGCTTTAAGCGCTGAGGGCCTCCATGGCCTGGGGAATGCGCTGGAACATGTAGCCGAGACCCCGGGCCGTCAGGATCAACTCGGGATTCTCCGGGTCATCCTCGAGCTTGGCTCGCAGACGGGAGACGTGAACATCGACGACCCGACTGTCGGAGGAGCGCTCCGGCTTGTAGCCCCAAACTTTTTCGAGCATGTCGAGACGGCTGATCGGTTCGCCGGAACGGCTGATCAGCAGCTCCAGCAGGTTGAACTCCATGCCGGTCAAGCGGATCCGCTCCTCACCGCGGTGGGCTTGGCGCTTGTTGAAATCGATGCTCAGGTCACCGACCACGACCACATGGGCCGTGCGACCCGGTCCGGCAACACCGTTGGCTTGAACCGAGCTGACGCGACGCATGACACAGCGGATCCGCGCCTCGAGCTCCTTGGGACTGAAGGGCTTGACCATGTAGTCGTCAGCGCCCAGCTGAAGACCCGTAATCCGATCAGCCACATCCCCAAGGGCCGTCAGGAGAATGATCGGCACCTCCGATTGGGCACGGATCCGCTCGGTCACGGCGAAGCCGTCGAGCTCGGGCATCATCACGTCCAACACCACCACGTCGGGCTCCGAGGCGCGGAAGTGCTCGAGGGCCTGGGCTCCGTTCTCCGCCAGGGTGACCTCGTGGCCCAGCATCACGAGGCGGGTTTCCAGGATGCGGCGAATGTTGTCTTCGTCGTCAGCAACCAGGATCTTGAGGGGAGCGTTCGCGGTTGTCGCTTCAGTCAAGGGGATCGATGATGCTCTGCATTAACGATTAATTGAGCGAGGGGCCTTTTATGAAGGAACAACAGGCTTTGTAACGATCGCTTCGGATGAACCGGGCCCGCTGCTTAGTTGACTGGTTCTTGAAACGCGTCCAGCAGAACGGGGACCGTCACGATCGGGTCGAAGCTCGTGATGGCGGGTTGCTGAGGCTGGGGCTCCGGTTGGCGACGGACCCGATTGGGGGTGGATCGCACGGGCGCCGCACCCGGTTGATCGGCCTCGCTGCGACGACGAACCGGGTTGCGCCGGCTGGGCTCAGGACGACTGGTGGAGAGAGGACGCTGAATCGGTTGGTCCTTGAGCTCGCCACGCAGCTGGTTCAGCAGACGAAAATGACCCGTGGTGTTGTATTTCCGCAGCAGCGAGGGATCCCAAGCCATCAGCGCTTGTCCGTAATGCCCACAGCCTATGGGGCAGCACGCCACCTGTAGAAGCGTGATAAATTGTTGCGGTGACAACTGGAAGTCGATCCGGGTTCGCATTAAGCGCAATTCAGTTCGTCATCCCTGTCTCCAACATTCATCTCACTGACTATGTCGAGGCTCGTCGGTCTTCAAGCTCCTGATTTCACCGCCACCGCTGTGGTGGATCAGGAATTCAAGGAGGTGACTCTCTCCTCGTACCGCGGCAAGTACGTGGTGCTCTTCTTCTACCCCCTCGACTTCACCTTCGTCTGCCCGACGGAGATCACCGCCTTCTCCGACCGCTACAGCGAGTTCTCCAGCCGCAACTGTGAAGTGCTGGGCGTATCCGTGGACAGCCAGTTTTCCCACCTGGCTTGGGTTCAGACCGACCGTAAGAATGGTGGCCTGGGCGACATCGCCTACCCCCTGGTGGCTGACCTGAAGAAGGACATCGCCCGCTCCTACGAAGTCCTCGACGAGGACGCCGGTGTGGCCCTGCGCGGCCTGTTCATCATCGATCCCGATGGTGTGATCATGCAGAGCACCATCAACAACCTGCCCGTCGGCCGCAGTGTTGATGAGACCCTGCGTCTGCTGCAGGCGTTCCAGCACATCCGCAACCACCCCGACGAGGTCTGCCCCGCCAACTGGACCCCCGGCGAGAAGACCATGAACCCCGACCCCGTGAAGAGCAAAGAGTTCTTCGCCGCCGTCAACTGAGCTCCGTCTTCGACCACTCCTCGGGGGCCCATGGGCCCCTTTTTTTATGTGCGGCTCAACCCGCGAGCATCAGACTGAGCTCGCCTGTGCGGCCATCCAGTCGCGCCGGAACGCCGAGGGGCAGCGCCAGGTTGGGGCGGCCATGGCCAACGGGCAGATCCTTCACGATCGGAAGACCCAAGATTCCCAGCCGTTCCTCCAGGATCTCGGCCATCGAGAAGTCGCCGGGGAGCACGTCGTCCTCAGCCCAAGAGAAACGACCAAGACCAATCCCGCGGACTCCATCCAGCAGGCCAGCCGCTCGCCATTGGGTCAGCTGCCGATCGATCCGGTAGGGCGCCTCGCCGGTGTCTTCAAGGACTAAGACCCTTCCCTTCAAGGAGGGAAGCCAGGGGGTCCCAATCAGGCTGGTGGCCACGGTGAGGTTGCTCACCACCAGCGGTCCCTCCGCCAGCCCTGGCCGCATGCCAACGCCACGGAGAGGCTGCACAGACGCACCCGTGAGGAGAGCAACGAGCCGCTGCCATTGCCCACTGGAGCCGCCGAACCAGCCATGGATGCCACCAGAGCTGCCCGCGACGAGTTGAGCCAGGAGCAGCGCAGAACAATCGGAGAAGCCAACGCACCAGCGCGGACGGGGCGGGATCGTCCAGCCCTGCTCCAGCACCCGAGCGCTGCCCCAGCCTGCTCCGACCAGGAACAGGGCATCGATCGAGGGATCAAGCCAGGCCTGCCGGAGGGCAGCAGCGCGTTGCTGATCAGTCCCAGAGAACCAGCGCCACTGACCGCTGAGCTCGGGGGGAGTCACCAAGACCCAGCCCTGCTGCCGGCAACGCCATCGCAGCTGCTCAAGCAAGGGATCACCGCGCTCCATCCAGGTGCCTGGAGCAAGAGCGGCAATTCGAGCGCCACGCTTCAACGGGGCAGGGCGGTCCTGACTGGCTGCCTGGGCAGCGGCAGAGAGGGAGGGAACGGCCGTTAGCGCCCCAAGCAGGAGCTCACGGCGCCGCCACAGGCTCATCCCAACAGGCTGGCCAGGAGGCGGCGGCCATCGACACCACCGGTGGCCGGATCACAAGCCCGCTCCGGGTGGGGCATCAGACCCAGAACATTGCCCTGGGCATTGGTCAGGCCAGCCACATCAGCCACGGAGCCATTGGGGTTGCGGCAGTAGCGCAAGACCACTTGGCCCTGATCCTCAAGGGCTTTGAGTTGATCCGGATCGGCCTGGTAGCGGCCCTCGCCATGGGCGATGGGGAAATTCACCACCTCACCGCTCGTGTAGCCCTGGAGCCAGCTGCACTGGCCGGGTTCCACGCGCAGATCCGTCGGTTCACAGATGAAGTGCAGTTTCTGGTTGCGGGTCAGTGCCCCCGGCAACAGGCCCATCTCCGTCAGCACCTGGAACCCGTTGCAAATCCCCAGCACGCGACCACCGCGATTCGCAAACGCGACCACCTCCTCCAGGAGTGGGGCAAAACGGGCAATCGCACCGCAGCGGAGATAGTCGCCGTAGCTGAACCCGCCAGGGATCACGACCGCATCCAGACCACTCAGGTCGCGCTCCTCGTGCCAGAGGAAACGCGTTTCGATCCCCAGGCAGCCCTGGGCCGCCCACTGAACATCCCGGTCACAGTTGGACCCGGGAAAGACGACGACGCCGAGGGTCATGGCTCAGGCTCCTGCGTTGGAGTCGTCCTTGAGCTCGAGGGTCCAATCCTCGATCACGGGATTAGCCAGGAGCCGATCACTCAGGAGCTCCAACTGCTGCCGCGCGCTCTGGGCATCGGGAGCCTCGAGCTCCACTTCAACGGCCTTGCCGATGCGCAGCTTGCTAATGCCATCCACACCCAGGCGCGAGGCGGCGGCTCGGGTGGCTTCACCAGCGGGATCGAGCACGGAGGGCCTCAGGGAGACCAACACACGGGCAAAGAAGACGGGCACCTGAGCTCTAGGTGGGGTTTGTCAAATCTTGGCAGGCCGGCTGACGGCGAACCTCTGTCTGGACAGGTTGGGGATGGTCCGCTGGGGTCGCCGTGAGTCGTTTACAGCCCCTGCCCGTGCTCGTGCTGGCGTCCATGGCCCTGGCGGCCCAAGCATCTGCCCAGGCCCGTCAACCCTTCTCGGTTCCGCTGGAGTGCCAGCTCGAGTCAGGCGGATGGCATCCCTGCACCATGACCGTGGAGCGCATTGGCGAGCACTGGTGGCTCCAGGTGGGACAGCGCCGCTTTGATTTCCGCCACGACGGACAGGGGCGCATCGAGCTGCAAGAGGCGTCCGGGCCCCCGCGAGAAGTCTCTCCGAGCTGGAGCAGCCAACAGGCCCTCTGCTGGGACGGGGTCTGCACCAAGGGAAACCTACCGCTGGATTAGGCCAATCCGCCCTTCAGCTGCTCCTGAACCCCTGCAACATCGAGGGATAGCCCAAGCGCGACCAGTTCCAGCCCATCGCTGCTGGGACGGTCCAAACGGGAGTTGCTGTCAAACCAACACTCCAGCCTGGGGCCCACCGCTTGGATCTGGAGGGGGTGGCTCTTGCCAGGCAGCCAGGCCCGACCCTTGAGCCTGAGCAAACCGTGGTCGGCGATCAGCGCTGGGAGCAGGGTTTCCAACTGCGCCTTGCTGGTGGTCCCTTCCCAGTTCAGCGAAACCGACTCCATCGCCACATGGCTGTGGTCATGGTGGTGATGGTCGTGATCGTGATCGTGGTGATGCTCGTCCTCTTCAGGCCGATCGAGGCCCATCAGAAGCGCAGCAGGAACTTGTCCCCGCGCCATCGGCAAGACCGAGACCCCATGGCGGAGCTGCTCGCTTAAGCGGCTTTGCAGGGCTTGAATCGCCTCCTCACTGAGGCAATCCGCCCGGCTCATCAGCACAAGATCGGCGGCGCCAAGCTGATCGTCGAAGAGGGAGTTGATGTCACTGAGGTGATCCAGGCTGGGATCAGCCGCGCGTTGGGCCTCGAGGGCCGCCGGATCGGCCACAACGCTGCCGTTGCTGAGGGCTTCCCCATCGACCACGGTCACCACGCCGGTGACACGGGTTCGGGTTCGGATCTCAGGCCAGCGAAAGGCCTGGACCAACGGAAGCGGCAAGGCCAAACCGCTGGTTTCAACAACGATTCCATCCAACTGATCGGCCCGCTGAAGCAGCTGCTGCATCACCGGAAGGAACTCGTCCTGAACGGTGCAGCAGAGGCAGCCATTGGCCAGTTCCACTACGCGGCCGTCGAGGTCCTCCTCTGGGCAAAAGCCGCAGCTGCGGATCAAATCGCCATCGATGCCGACTTCCCCGAATTCGTTGACCAGAACGGCGAGGCGCAGGCCACTCGAGAGCAGCAGCTGGCGCAGCAAGGTGGATTTACCGGCGCCCAGGAAACCGGTCACCACGGTGACCGGAAGGCGTGAGGCAGGTGCCGTGATCATGCTCAGGCGACCAGAGCCGTCCAGGTGAAGGCCGCACCGATGCCCACGAGCACACCAGCGAGGACGATCTTCGTGGCGGGTTGCAGATCAACGGCCAGACGGCGCAGCGCCACCAGGGACGCCGTCAGCAAGAGGGCTTGGCTGAGCAGCAAACCCAGGAGATAGAAGGCAATGGGAGTGGACTCCCAGCCAATGACCGAAGCGCTCAGGACGTATCCGTGGAGGGCAAAGGCCGGGATCAGCGTCAGGGTTGGCAGGCGTCCGGCAATCACGAGGCCTTCCAGCACCAGTGAGAGGGAGACCAAGGCCTCGGCGGCGGGCAGGCCGGGCAGCCAAAGACCAACCGCACTCGACGCCAGACCAACGACGAGCAGGCCCAGGGTCCAGCGCATGGAGCGCTGCAGACCGACCAGAGCCAGAGCCAATAGGAAGAGCAGGTGATCAGGGCCCAGAAGCGGGTGGGCCAGACCGCTGAGCAGACCGCTGATGGCCGAGGGCTGCAAGCCCAGGGACTCCATCGGGTGATGGGCCAGGGCGGGGCCAGCACTCAAGAGGAGCGCAGCGGCCCCGAAACGCTTAAACATCAACAGAACTGGTCCGCGCCAGGAATCATGGGTTGCACCGGCGGGCGTTCTGACTGGAATCCTGGAGCCAGGACTCTTCACAGCTGCGGGACAGCGCCGGAATTGCACCGGACTTTCCCCGTTTCCTCTTCGGGCTGATCCCCCGAAGAACCGGAGCTCAGAGCCTAAGCGCTGGTTAGCGGCAAGCCAGGCTTTCGCGGGTCTCAACGCCGGTCCGCGGGTTGACACCACTGGCCCGAGCGCAAAGCGCCTTTTGCTGGGGCAGATCGAGAACCGCATCAGTGAAGTCGGTTCCCTCGATTTGAGCGCCGGTGAACTTGCTATTCATCAACATGGCGTTGCGGAAGACAGCACCGCTGAGATCCGCGTTGTCAAAGCGCGTGGCGAAGGCCACGGCGTCCTCCAGATCAGCCGCAGACAGGTTGGCGTTTTGGAGATTGGCGGTGTTGAAGACCGCTCCGCGCAGGTCGGTCTCGCTGAGATCAAACCCCTCCATCGAGGCCTTGAGGAACTCCTGCTGCTGCAGGTTCCGTCCATGCATGTCCGGCTGGAGATCTTGGGCACTGCGTTGGCCGCGCAGCTCGGGAGCCGTAATCGCCAATGCCGGCTCAGCAGCGGGCAACAGGAACGTCAGCTGCAGCGCCAGGGCGATGGCGATGGAGCTCAGCCATCGGGCTACGAGGTTCCGCACTGCAGCTTTAACTTGGGCGATCAAGTTATTGCAGGCGGATACCGGAGCGCGACCGATGAGCAAGACCCTGCGTGTGGTGGTGCCGCCCCATCCCCTGATTGGCCACTGGTTGACCCTGCTCCGTGACGCGGAGACCCCGCAACCGTTGTTTGCCACGGCCATGGCCGAATTGGGGCGCTGGTTGACCTATGAGGGCATGCGGGACTGGATCCCCTACCAACGGGTCCAGGTGAGCACACCCCTCGCCCAGACCGAAGGAACCATCGTGGATGGCTCCATTCCCTTGCTGGCTGTGCCCATCCTGCGGGCGGGACTGGGGCTCTGGGACGGAGCCAAAACCGTGATCCCGAGCGCTTCCGTGGCCCACATGGGTCTGCAGCGGGATGAGGTCAGCGGCCGCTGCCGCTGTTACTTCAACGGTTTGCCCGAATCGATCCCAGCCAATGCGGGTGTGTTGGTCTTCGATCCGATGGTGGCCAGCGCCGCCACGCTTCTGAATGTGCTCGAGCAACTGGAGACCAAAGGGGTCACTGGGCAACGGGTCCGCGTGATCTCAGCTCTTGCCGCCAGCCCTGGCTTGAAAACCCTGGGTGAGCGCTACAGCGATCTGACGATCTACACCGGCTGCATCGACGCTGAATTGGACGAGCAGCTGCGGATCGTTCCCGGATTGGGTGACGCGGGTGACCGTCTCTATGGCAAGCCGCAGTCAGGCTTCGTAGGCTGAGGTCTATTCGAGCGCTCTGCAGCAATGTCCAACCGAGATGGCGGTTCCGGATCTCTGGGCACCCTCTTGGTTGGTGCGGTGATCGGTGCAGCCGGCTTTGCCTGGTGGCTGTATTCCGAAGCGGAGCGGAAACAGCAGCAGACCCGGCAGCAACGCAGTCTGCGCCTGAGCCGTCTGGCCGACCACGACGATCAGGCCTTCGACCCCAATAGCGAGAGTCCGGTCGTCCGTGAGCATGAGCTCCAGGACAAGGTTCAGCAGCTGAACCAGGCGATCGAGGACGTGCGCCGTCAACTGGAAGGGCTGAGCCCCCAGAGCTGATCAGGCTCCTCGGTAGGTTGCTGGGTAGACAACGCCGCAGCCATGCTCCGCTCCGCCGCGATCACCCAGGGCATTCAGCGCTCCCCTAACCGCGCCATGTTGCGGGCTGTCGGTTTCGGAGACGCTGATTTCAACAAGCCGATCATTGGCATCGCCAACGGCTACAGCACGATCACGCCCTGCAACGTCGGCCTGAACGACCTGGCACGCCGGGCCGAGCAGGCTGCACTGGGGGCCGGGGCGATGCCTCAGATGTTCGGCACCATCACCGTCAGCGACGGGATTTCGATGGGCACCGAAGGGATGAAGTACTCCCTGGTGAGCCGCGAAGTAATTGCCGACGCCATCGAGACCGCCTGCAACGGCGAGTCGATGGACGGCGTTCTGGCCGTCGGCGGCTGCGACAAGAACATGCCTGGCGCCATGTTGGCCATGGCGCGGATGAATATTCCGTCGGTCTTCGTCTATGGCGGCACAATTAAACCCGGAAAGCTGGGCGGCTGCGATCTGACGGTGGTTAGTGCCTTTGAGGCAGTCGGTCAGCTCACCAGCGGCCAAATTGACGAGGAACGGCTCACCGAAATCGAGAAGAACGCCTGCCCGGGAGCCGGCAGCTGTGGCGGCATGTTCACGGCCAACACGATGAGTGCGGCTATCGAAACCATGGGTTTGAGCCTGCCCTACAGCTCAACGATGGCGGCAGAAGATCCCGAAAAAGCGGACAGCGCAGCGCGCAGTGCTGAGGTTCTTGTTGACGCCATCAAGGCCAACATTCGCCCCCGGGATCTGCTGACCCGGGAAGCCTTTGAGAACGCCATCAGCGTGATCATGGCCGTGGGCGGCTCCACCAACTCCGTCCTTCATCTCTTGGCCATTGCCCGCACTGCGGGTGTGGAGCTGAGCATCGATGACTTCGAAAGCATCCGCCAGCGGGTTCCAGTGATCTGCGATCTCAAACCCAGTGGTCGCTATGTGACCGTCGATCTGCACCAGGCCGGTGGCATCCCTCAGGTGATGAAGCTGCTCCTGGATGCCGGTCTGCTGCATGGCGATTGCCGAACGATCGAAGGCAAGACGCTGCATGAACTGCTGTCCGATGTCCCGTCGGTGCCCGCCGCTGACCAAGACGTCATCCGTCCGCTGAGCAACCCCCTCTACGCCAAGGGGCACCTGGCGATTCTCAAGGGCAACCTGGCCCAAGAGGGCGCCGTCGCGAAGATCAGTGGCGTCAAGAACCCCGTCATCACTGGACCGGCACGGGTCTTCGAGAGCGAAGAAACCTGCCTCGACGCGATCCTCGACAAGCAGATCAATGCCGGCGATGTGGTGGTCGTCCGCAACGAGGGACCGGTCGGCGGACCGGGAATGCGGGAAATGCTCTCGCCGACCTCCGCGATCGTGGGCCAGGGCCTGCTCGACAAGGTGGCCCTGATCACCGATGGCCGCTTCTCCGGCGGTTCCTATGGCCTCGTCATCGGCCATGTCGCCCCTGAGGCTGCTGTGGGGGGAACGATCGGTCTAGTCCATGAGGGGGACAGCATCACGGTCGATGCCAATCAGCTCTTAATTCAGCTGAACGTGGACGAGGCCGAGTTGGCCTCCCGGCGCGCCGCCTGGAGCAAGCCCGAACCGCGCTACCGCACCGGTGTTCTGGGCAAGTACGCACGGCTCGTGAGCTCCAGCAGCAAGGGCGCTGTGACGGACCAGCCCGGCCTCTAGGCCTCCCCGGCGATCAAGGCGCGAATGCGCCGGCAGAGGGCCTCAAGGGGGGCCCCGGCGCTGGGGCGCTCACAGCGTTCCCCGGAGTGCGACTGCATCCAGACGGGGTGGCTGCCGTGCCAGAGCATCGGAGCCTCCTCATCGGCCACCATGCTCAGCATCAGGTTGAGCTCCTCTCCGCTCCTGTAGATCTCCAGCTCCAAATCCCGGTCGGGGTGACGGACCCCGTCCACATCACGGGCCTCGATCAGCAGGCAACAGTCGCTGCAATCGCCCAACGTTGCTGGGGGCTCACCGCTGAAGCGAAGGGCATGGCGGTAGGGCTTCAGGCAGACATCCGCGGCCTTCGCCAGTTCACTAAGCAGAGGTTCATCGTCCATCCGTTAGGTCACCGCACGGATCGAGCGGATTAAGAGGCGCAGGGGTCCAGGTCTGAACCCGGGGTTTCGACCACCCACGTCGCCAAACTTGGAGTGGAGCACCTGGATCCGCGTGACCGCTCGCGCGTTAAAACGAAGCGGAAAGCCCACGGGAGTCGCACGCACGCTTGGAGTGAGTCGATTGAACGGAATCGTCACGACTGAGGTGCCATTCGGGCGCGTTGAGAACTCAGACACCCAGCGGAGGCCGCCAGGAATGAGCTCGGTTAGACCTCCGACCCCATCCCGGCAGGCGATGGCGAGCTTGTAACGCCGACCATCCCCATCGAGTTGAAGCTCGAGGGCTCCGTAGGCAGAGAGATCGCGAGACGGCTCGAGGACCGGTGAACGGCAACTGACAAAGCCACCACCCTCCTGCTCGACGATGGCCTCCATCAGCAATCCATCGGTGGTAGCAGTGCATTGGCCTTGGCTGCGGCCACCCATGATGGTGTCGTTCAGGGACTGCCAGCCCGGGAAGTCAGCTCCAGACGCGAGCAGCAGCGGGGCAACCATGGACGCGATCCAAGAGAACATCGCCTCAGCCTGCCGCAGCACCTCCGGCGAGCGCGGCCTCATCGGCCAACACCAGGACCTCCGTTCGGGGCGTCACCAACTTGGCTGGTGTCCTCTGGGGGGATTCAGCGGGATCCAGCAGACGGGCTAGCGCCTGGGCCTTCCCCGCACCACTCACCAGAAAGATCACTTGGCGGGAGGCACTGAGAACCGGCGCGGTCAACGTGATGCGCTCAAGTCCCTTTCCACGGCCAACGGTGGTCCAGCGATCGGTGACCATCGGTGCCTCCGTGCCCGGAAAGAGCGAGGCCGTGTGACCGTCTTCCCCAAGACCGAGCACCATCAAGTCAAAGATTGGCGGCTCACCGGGACACACCTTCTCGATGGCGGCCTGAAAGGCGGTAGCGCTGTCCTCCGGCGTCGGAAGACTCACCGTCGGGACGGGATGGAAGGCCGCATGGCTCCCGGGGGCCTGGTGAAGGAGCGTCTGGCGCAGCATCCGGGCGTTGCTTGAGGGATCGTCTGCATCAACCCAGCGCTCATCGCCGAGAAAGACATCGACGCGCTTCCAGGGCAGGTGCTCCTGACCGAGAAGGCCATAGGCCACCGCGGGGGTGCTGCCACCCGAGAGGGCGAGTTGTGCCCGATCCCGTTGATCAAGGGCGAGGTCGAGATAGGACGCGATGGTCTGGGCCGCCATCCGCGCCAGATCCTGGGAATCCCGGGCCCGTTCAATCCGATAGGTGGTCATCGCCCTGACCTCAATCGAGCCATTCGGTGTGGAAGGTGCCCTCTTGATCCACTCGCTGATAGGTGTGGGAGCCGAAGCAATCCCGCATGGCCTGCACGAGGTTCTGGGGAAGACGGGCCGTGCGATAGCTGTTGATGTAGTCCAGGGTGCTGCTCAGGCAGGGAACCGGGATCCCCGCCTCAGCGGCACCAGCCACGACCTTGGCCAGGCCGGGGAGGCGACGGTTCACCTGGTCAGCGAACCAGGGGTCGATCAGCAGATTCTCCAGCTGCGGATTGGCGTTGAAGGCATCCTGAATGCGCTTGAGCAGCCGTGCGCGGATGATGCATCCCCCCTTCCAGATCTGAGCGATGGAGGGCATGTTCAGGTTGTAGTCATGCTCAGCGGAGGCGATCCGCAGCAATTCCATTCCCTGGGCATAGCTCGCCATGCAGGCCAGGACGACGGCATCCATCAGCGGGCCACTGCCATCGGCGAGATTCACGAGATCGAAGGCTTTGGCAGCCGGGCCATGGAGGATGGACTCCGCCGCGATGCGCTGAGGCTTCATCGAGCTCATCACGCGGCCATTCAAGGCGGCGTAAATCGTCGGCACAGAGGCCCCCATCTGCAGGGCACTCACGACGGTCCACAGGCCCGTGCCCTTCTGACCGGCCTGGTCGACGATCTTCTCCACCAGGTCACTGCCGTCGCTGGGGTCCTTGGTGCGCAGGCAGACCTCGGTGATCTCCACCAGGTAGGAGGCCAACTCCTCGGTGCTGTTCCAATGGCGGAAGATGTCCGCCATTTGGGTGCCGGTCTGGCCCCCCACCCGCTTCAGCAGGTCATAGGCCTCGGCAAGGATCTGCTCGATGCCGTACTCAATGCCGTTGTGAACGGTCTTGACGAAGTGGCCCGAACCGCCTGGACCGATGTAGGTCACACAGGGTCCGTCCTCGACCTGGGCTGCCATCTTGCAGACCAGGCTCTCGATGGCGTCATAGGAGGCCTTCGTGCCGCCGGGCATCATGCTCGGCCCCTCGAGTGCCCCCTTGGCACCACCCGAGACGCCCATGCCGATGAAGCCGAAGCTCTTGCTCTCCAGCTCAGCGACGCGGCGCTCAGTGTCGTGGTATTCGGAGTTGCCGCCATCGATCAAGAGATCGCCCGCTTCGAGATAGGGCGAGATCTCTTGAATGACCGCATCCACCGCCGGACCGGCTTTGACCATCATCAAGATCCGGCGAGGGTGCTGGAGCTTGCTCACAAAATCCTCCAGGCTGGAGGACCCAACGATCTGCTTGCCCGCTCCCAGACCGGCGAGGAATTCTTCGGTTTTGGCGTAGGTGCGGTTGTACACCACACTCGAGAAACCATTGCGCTCAGCGTTGAGAACCAGGTTCTCGCCCATGACGCCGAGACCGATCAAGCCGAAATGGGCCTTGTCCATGGAGCGTTGCGGTGTCCAATGGCATCAGTGTGGCGACGTCCTCCAGCGGCGTGAACCGTTGTGGGGGAACACTGAAACAGGACGGATCGGCACAAAAAAACCTCCCTGGCGGACCAAGGAGGCAGGGCGGCAGAAAGGATCAGATCAGATGACCGTGTGGTCGGGGATGGTGGCGTTCTTGACGACAACGACGATGCCGTTGCGGATGTAGAAGCCGAGCTCGGGGCGGTCCGCCTCCTCGACGTTGTCCTTGTTGACGATGGTGACGTTGTCACCAATGCGGGCGTTCTTGTCGAGGATCGCGCGCTTCACAGTCGTTCCACGACCAACCCCGACGGGAGTTCCACCCCGTTGGCGCAGGGCGTTGCGGTCGGAGGGGGACTCAAAGAAGTCATTACCCATCACCAGGGTGTCCTGGAGGACGGCATCCTCTTCGACGCGGCTGCGGACACCGAGGACGCAGTGATGAATGCTGCAGGCCTTGAGGATCGAGCCCTCGCCGATGATCGATTGGGTGACCTGGGAGTCCAGCAACTTGCTGGGGGGCAGGTAGCGGGGACGGGTGTAGATCGGGAAGGACTCCTCGTAGAAGGAGAAGGCCGGATTCGGTTGATCGGTCAGCGCCAGGTTGGCCTCATAGAAGGCGCCGATGGTTCCGATGTCTTCCCAGTAGTCATCGAAGAGATAGCTCTGGAGGTGGTCACCACGCTCGAGGGCGGCCGGGATCAGCTCCTTGCCGAAGTCGGTGGCACTGGGGTTCTTGGCCAGGAGATCAAAGAGGGTCTCGCGACTGAAGACGTAGATCCCCATCGAGGCGAGGTAGGGACGCTTTTCAGCTTCTTCAGCAGAAAGACCCAGGCGTGAGGTGTCGACCCACATCTCTTTAAGGGCCTCACCCTTGGGCTTCTCGCGGAACTCGCGGATCTTGCCCTTCTCATCGGTGTGCATCAGGCCGAAGGCTTCGGCCTGGGGGGCATCCACCGGCAGAGCGCCAATGCTGATGTCAGCACCGGTGGCGATGTGGTGATTGACGAACTCGCTGTAGTCCATCCGGTAGAGCTGGTCACCGGAGAGAATCAGGTAGTGGTCAACATCCCACTCTTGGAAGAGCCACTGGTACTTGCGGACAGCGTCAGCCGTGCCTTCGAACCAACTGGGGCTCTCCGGAGTCTGTTGCGCCGCCAGTACCTCAACGAAACCTTGGCCAAAGCCAGAGGAGAGGTTGTAGCTCTGGGTCAGGTGGCGATTGAGTGACGCACTGTTGAACTGGGTCAACACGTACATCTTGTTGATGTCCGAGTTGATGCAGTTGCTGATGGGGATATCGATCAGTCGGTATTTGCCAGCCAGGGGCACGGCGGGCTTGGCCCGCATCTTGGTCAGAGGGTAGAGGCGGGTGCCTGCTCCACCGCCCAGAATGATCGCCAGAACGCGCTTCATCGCTTCCCTCTTCGCCTTTAAAGCACGGAGACGTTAAGCGATTCTTGAGGCCGCTCCACGGGTTTTGGCGCACATTGGCGGGAATTCGTACGGGATTGCCTGAGCAAGCCCAGTGGCCCTGACAATCCGGCTTGAAATCAAGCCTGGAGCTCGTCGAGATCGAAGAGGTCTTGAACGACTTTCATCGCTTGATGGCGCTGCTGACGGGGCTGGGGAGCCCGCAGTTTGGTGACCGGTCCGTGCAGGATTTTGTTGATGATCCCCTTGCTCAGGGCCTCGACGACCTTGCGCTCGCGGGCGGAGAGGTCGGGACCCATCCGACTCAAGGCCTTCTGGAGTTCCTGCTCGCGAATCTCCTCGAGTTGGGTTCTCAGGCGATTGGCCACCGGGACGGCCTCTAGTCCATCCCACCACTCAATGAACTGTTGGCCCTCCTGTTGGAGCATCCCCTCGGCTTCAGCGGCGATCTCGCGGCGGGCTTCCTGGTTGCGGGCAACGACCTCCTGGAGATCATCGACGTCGTAGGCAGCAATGCCGCTCAGCTCGGAGACATCCGCGGAGATGTTCCGGGGGACACCAATGTCGACCAGCATCAACGAGGAGCGTCGATTCAGCTGGCCCAGGCGTTCAGCCGTGATGATCGGGTCATCCGCTCCGGTGCTGGTGAAGACCAGGGAGCAGGTGCTCAGGCAATGGTTGAGATCGCTGAGGGGGCGGCATTGGACGGGGAGGCCCGGGAAATCGGCGGCCATCTCCTCGGCCCGGGACACCGTGCGGTTCAGCAGAACGACGCCGCTGGCCCCTTTGGACTGAAGGTGCTGGAGCAGCAGTCGGGCCATGCGGCCGGCGCCGACCACGGCGATCTGTTCCTGATCCAGGGGAACGAGATCATCGATGCCGCGGGCCTGACCAACCTTCAGTTGGGCGAGCTCAACGGCTGCCGAACTAATAGAGACCGCACCGGTACCCAGGTTGGTCTCGGAGCGAACCCGCTTACCGGTGCTGACGGCCTGGTTGAGCAGACGATTGAGGATCGGGCCGATCGAGCGATGCTCTTGGCCCAGGCGATACATCTTTTTGACCTGGGAGAGGATCTGACCCTCCCCCAAAACAAGCGAGTCCAAGCCCGCGGCCACACGCATCAGGTGACTGATCGCTTCTTCGTGGTGGTAGGCGAACAGGTGGGGCATGAGCTCAGAGAGCTCCAAGCCGGAATGCTGGGAGAGGAAACTGCCAACCGCTGAAACCCCCTGCTCAGGGTTGCGAAGCAGGGTGTAGATCTCAAGCCGGTTGCAGGTGCTGAGGATCGAGGCCTCCAGTACCTGTTCATCCGCCCGCAGGCGCTGGAGGGAGTCCTCCATGCTCTGCTCAGCAATGCTGAGACGTTCCCGGATCTCAACCGGGGCCGTTCGGTGACTGAGTCCGACGACGGCAATGTGCATGAAGGGTGACCCTGGGTTGCGCAGCGAGAACGGCAAAAAAGAAAACCGGGCCTCCCGCAGAAGACCCGGCCTGGTCTGATCGAACGATCAGCGCAGAGCGATGCTCTGGGCGCCGTCCTTGATGTGCACCGTGGTGGTGAAACGGGCGGTGTTGTCGAGGGTGCTGATCACCAGGGAGCTGGTGCGGGTGCAGTCCTTCTCGAACTTGACGCCATCGAAGAGCAGACCGTCGGTGATGCCGGTGGCTGCGAACACAACGTTCTCACCGCAGGCGAGCTCGTTGGCTTCGTAGACGCGGTCGGGATCGGTGATGCCCATTTCTGCCAGGCGGGCCAGGTTGCCTTCCTTGGTCAGACCTTCCCACTCCGAGGTCTGAGCCACGGCGGGGTCATAGACCAGCTGACCCTGGAAGTGACCACCCAGAGCGCGCAGAGCGGCTGCGGAAATCACACCTTCGGGAGCAGCACCAATGCCCATCAGGCAGTGGGTGCCGGTGCCGGCGAAACCGCAAGCGATGGCGGCTTGAACGTCGCCGTCAGAGATGGGCTGAACGCGGGCGCCGGTGGCGCGGATTTCCTTGATCAGGTCCTTGTGGCGGGCGCGATCCATGACCACGATCACCAGCTCTTCAGCGGGCAGGCCGAGGCACTCGCTGAGGATCTTGATGTTCTCGGTGGCGGACTTGTTGATGTCCACCTTGCCCTTGGCGGCCGGGGGAGCAGCCAGCTTCTTCATGTAGAAGTCGGGGGCATTGAAGAGGCCACCGCGATCGGAGGCAGCCAGAACGGCCATGGAGCCACGCTGGCTGTTGGCGCAGAGGTTGGTGCCTTCGCAGGGGTCAACAGCGAAGTCGACGCCAGGGCCAGTGCCGCTGCCCACTTCTTCGCCGATGTAGAGCATGGGAGCTTCGTCGCGCTCTCCCTCACCGATCACGATGCGGCCCTGCATCTGGATCTTGTACATGCGCTCACGCATCGCCTCCACGGCGGCTGCGTCTGCCTCGTTCTTGAGGCCCATGCCGGTGAGCTTGGCGGAAGCAATGCCTGCCTGCTCAACAACCTCGAGAATTTCTTGAATCAGGGTGCGATCCACGGCGGTCCGGCGATGGGTAGGGATGAAGCGCTGAGAAGGCACAGAAGCGCTGTGGCACTGCGTTGATGGCCTCAAGGCCAATCAAAGAGTGGAAGTCCAGCAGCAGCAGGGCCTCTCGGGCTTTAAGCGCCGCCCACTGTATCAGTGCTTCCCGGTGAACCCGCCGCCGCGGCTGGGCTAGAGGGGGCGGACTGGGCGATTCTTACAATCACTCCCTGTTCAGCCGCGGTTGCGTCCCATGAGCACCAAATCCCTGGTGATCTCCCCCTCCATCCTTTCCGCGGATTTTTCCCGGCTTGGTGAAGACGTTCGTGCGGTGGATCAGGCCGGTGCGGATTGGATCCACGTGGATGTGATGGACGGACGCTTCGTGCCGAACATCACCATTGGCCCAATGATCGTCGAGGCCCTGCGCCCGGTGACTCAGAAGCCACTGGATGTTCACCTGATGATCGTTGAGCCCGAGAAGTACGTCCCCGACTTCGCTAAGGCTGGAGCTGACATCATCTCGGTGCAGGTCGAGGCCTGCCCCCACCTGCACCGCAACCTGGCTCAGATCAAGGACCTGGGCAAGATGGCTGGCGCGGTTCTCAACCCGAGCACCCCGATCGACACCCTCGAGTACTGCCTCGAGCTCTGCGATCTGGTGTTGGTGATGAGCGTGAACCCCGGCTTCGGTGGCCAGAGCTTCATCGAGAGCCAGGTCCAAAAGATCCGCGACCTGCGCCGCATGTGCGATGAGAAAGGTCTCGATCCCTGGATCGAAGTCGACGGCGGCATCAAAGCCGAGAACGCCTGGAAGGTGATCGAGGCAGGCGCCAACGCCATCGTCAGCGGCTCCGGCGTCTTCAACCAGCCCAGCTACGCCGATGCCATCACCGGCATCCGCAACAGCAAGCGCCCCTGAGTGAGGCCAAGGCTTCCACAGAAAAGCCCCGGCATGCCGGGGCTTTTTCATGGCCACTGCGAGCAGCAGCGCTTAGCTGAAGAACCAGCCGTAGCTGTGCAGACCAATGCCCAGCAGGTTCACGCCGATGTAGCAGACGCAGATGACAACAAAGCCAGCCACGGCAACCAGGGCGGGGCGACGCCCCTGCCAACCCCGGCTCAAGCGGGTGTGCAGGTAAGCGGCATACACCAGCCAGCAGATCAGAGCCCAGGTCTCCTTCGGGTCCCAGCTCCACCAGCTACCCCAGGCCTCGTTGGCCCAGACCGCGCCACTGACGATGCCAACGGAGAGCAGCAGAAAACCGACGGTGATGGTTCGGTAGCTCAGGCTGTCGAGCTGCTCGCTCAAAGACAACGCGGCGCTGCTGAGGGAGAGATCAGCGGGGGCACCATCGGCCGCCAGTCGCGCCTGACGGAAGCCGCCGCTACCGATGGAGCTGCTGCGCAATTCCAGGGCCTGGCCGCGATCGGTGAAGAGCACCGCCATCGACAGAAGGGAGCCGACCAGGAGGGCGGCGTAGCTGACCATGATCACGCTGACGTGCATGACCAGCCAGCTGGAACGCAGGGCCGGGACCAGCGGAGCGGCCTGTTGAAGTTGGTCGGGTAGGGCGAAGGACGCGAAGGCCACGCAGCCCAGACCCATCGGTGTGGCGGAGGCGGCCACCAGCGGCGAGCGGTAGGTGCGCTCCACCAGCAATTGGGTCAAGGTGCAGGCCCAGGCCAGGAAGCAGAGGGACTCGTAGAGGTTGCTGATCGGGAAGTGGCCGGATTGCCACCAGCGCAGGACCAATTGAGCGGTCAGGGCCAGGTTGGCCGTCGCCACAAGCAGACGCACCACGGTGCTGCCTTGACCGGCACCACTCACGCTCCAAAAGGACAGGGGCAGGGCCAACAGCAGCAAAACAAACGCTGCAAGGCCAAGCGCGAGAACCGGATCGGTCACGAAACCGCTGACGAGGTCAAAGATCCCGACCAGTCTGCCGCGCCAGGGCCAGATTCAGCGGCTGGCCTTGCGAAGCAGCACAAGTCCGCCGCCAAGTCCGATCAGGACCGGCAGCCAGGCGGCAAAAAACGGATAGAGGGTGCCCTTGATGCCCAAGGAGCTGAAGATGAAGGACATCAAGTAGTAGCCAAAGATCAGCAGAACGCTGATCCCGAAACCCTGGCTGCGGCTGGTTCGAGAGTTCGGCCTCACCCCCAAGCTGCTGCCGATCAAGCCAAAGACCAGGCAGATCGCGGGGAAAGCAAATTTCTCTTGGATCCGGACCCGCAGGCGGCGGGCCTCCTTTTGGTCACCCGCCTGAACCAGAAGCGCTTCGGCTCGACGCGCCTGGGCCACGGTCATTTGGGCGGCATCGCTGGGGAGCATGCCCACGTCCTGCGGAGCCCGGGTGAAGGGGTAGTAGTAACTCGTGTAATTGGCCGATGTCGTGAAGTTGTTGGCCGCGTCGATATTCAGAATGCGGCCATTGCGGAACTCCCACATCGCCCGGTTCTCATCCCAGACCGCCGTATTCGCGGTCAGGACCTGCTGCTGATCCTCGCGGGAGAAATCGAGCAAGGTGACCACTTGCATTTCTCCGTTCTTGAACTCCTTCGCATAGAAGAGTTGGGTCAGTCCCTCACCGGCATTGCCCCCCGGTTCCTTGGGGGTGATCCGCCCGAAACGGGAATAGACAACGTTCTTGCCGGTTTGAGCGGAGAGGGCACGGCCGAGGGCGCTGTCGAGAACATTCGAGGCCGAATAGTTGGCGCTCGGGACGATGACGTCGTTAAAGACAAAGGTCAGCAGTGTCATCAGGGCCGCGAGCACCAAGGCGGGGACCACCATCCGCCAGGTCTTCACACCGATGCTGCGCAGGGCGGTCAATTCGCTACTGCCTGACAGACGGCTGAAGGCCAACAGGGTGGCCATCAGCGTCGCCATGGGGAACGACAGCACTAGGAACCCAGGCATGCGCAGGGCCAAGACCTTGCCAGCAGCCCAGAGCGGCAAGCCAGCCTCAGCCACCTTGCGGACCAACTCAAAGACGACACCCACGGAGAGGGAAACCGCGGTAAAGGCAGCGATGCCAAAGAGCAGCGGCCCCAACATCTCGGCGAACAGCCAGCGATCCAAGAGGGGAAGGCTGCGCCAGTGGCGTTGGAGTTTTTGGGACTGACGGCGCAGGGGCTCAGTCCAGGTCGGGGCGATCGTCACAGCCTGAAGTCCTCTCCGAGGTAGTGGCGGCGGACCAGGGGATCATTGGCCATCTCGCGGGACGGGCCGCTGGCCAGGATGCTCCCCTCCGTGAGGATGTAGGCACGATCAGTGATCGAGAGGGTCTCGCGGACGTTGTGGTCCGTAATCAGGACACCCATGCCCCGATCGCGCAACCCAGCAATCAACGCCTGCAGGTCCGCGACGGCCAAGGGATCCACACCTGCGAAGGGTTCGTCCAGCAGGAGGTACAGCGGTCCGCTCTCGCCGACGGCCAGGGCCCGGGCGACTTCGCAGCGGCGCCGTTCACCACCAGAGAGCTGGTAACCCAGGCGGTGCTGAAAGGGCTTGAGGTGGAAGTCCTCGACCAATTGCTCCACCCGCTCCCGCCGCTGCTGCTTGGGCGCTCCACTCTCCTGGAGGGCTAGCATCAGGTTGTCCTGGACGCTCAGGCTTCGGAACACGCTGGCTTCCTGGGGCAGGTAGCCGATCCCCAAGCGTGCACGTTCCGGCATGGAGAAGTCGGCGACGCAGGTGTCATCCATCGTCACCGCGCCGGAATCCGGGCGCAGCAGACCGGTGACGAGGTTGAAGGTCGTGGTTTTGCCTGCCCCGTTGGGACCGAGCAGACCCACCACCTCGCCAGGGTTGAGGTTGAGGCTGACCTCTTTAACCAACGGGCGACCGCCGATGTTTAAGGCGACGCGATCAAGAACCAAACTCATCGCTTCGCTGGCTCTGCGCTCGGAAGCGTCTGCAGGACGACGCGGCTGAAGACCTGCTGCCCCTTCGCCGGGATGGCCTGCATCCGCTCGCTATCGACCAGGTAGGTGACCTGTTCGGCCCGCAGCCAATTGCCGCCATCCTGAAGGATGTCGACGTCTCCGCTGAGGACAACGCGCCCCTCATTGCTGAAGTACTGGGCCTGGCGTGCGGTGGCCACCACGCGCTCATCGGGATAAACGATCCTGACGTTGCCAAGGGCCGTGATCACCCCCGTCTGCTGGTCCGCCTGCTGTTGATCCGATTCGATCGTGACCAAGCCGGTATTGATGCGCAGGGGTTTGGTGGGAAGGGGTTCGGCACCCTCCACCTCAACGACGGTGGTCTCCATCGACTCGACGCTGATGACTTCAGCACCCGGAACGGCGGACTGGGACCAAGCCGGCAGTGCCAAACAGCCCAGGCTGGCGGCCATGCTCAAAAGGCTGCACCGGCGGCGGGCACTGCTGCGATTTGCGGCCAAGCCCACTCATGCAACGCAAGAGCAACCATCGTATCGCCGTGCAGCTGGACTCCTCCCTAGGAATCAGCAGAGATGACGGTGAGCTTGGGGAGAGGAAGATCCGTGAGCGAGCGGTTCTCGTGCAGGGCTAAGAGACGGTCGCGGGCGGTTTCACGCAGGGGATCGAGGGCAAGGTTGAACTGCACCGCCCCAGCACCCTGCAGGCGACCGAGTCCCTCACCCAGGAGGACCATCGCCCCCCTCTGATTGCCGCGGTCCAAGTGGTGGTGGGCCACCGCGATTTGGAGAATGCCCTGCAGGGTCCGCCGGCAAGGGCCCTGGGTTTCATGCCAGAGCGCTTCGAAACCGTCGTGGCAGGCATACCACTCACCGGCATTAAAAAGCCTGACGGCTTCCCCGAGTCGGGGATCGCACGTCAGGCTGGCTTCCTCTGGATCGAGGTGATCGCTCAACGCTTCGCCGGCTTCTTGGCGGGCAATTTGCGCAGTCGAATCGATTCGGGAGTGACCTCAAGCATCTCGTCGGGACCGATGTACTCCAGGGCCCGCTCCAGGGTCATCTGCATCGGGGCTTGGAGGGTATCGAGTTCCTCTGCACCGGCCGAGCGCATGTTGGTGAGCTGCTTCGTCTTGCAGACGTTCAGATCGAGGTCCTGGGGACGGTTGTTTTCACCGACGATCATGCCCTTGTAGACCTTCGTGCCGGGGCTGATGAAGAACTGGCCGCGATCTTCGGCGTTCTTCAGGGCATAGAAGGTGGCGGTGCCTTCCTCGAAGGCAATCAGGACACCGTTGCGGCGGGTGTCGAACTCACCCTGCATCGGGCGGTAGTCGAGGAAGGAGTGGCTCATGATCCCCTCGCCCCGGGTGGCGCGGATGAAATCACCGCGGAAACCGATCAGGCCACGGGAGGGCACCACGAACTCGAGCTGGGTGCGGCCGTCATTCGTATTTTCCATGTTCTGCATCTCGGCCTTGCGGACGCCGAGCTTCTCGATGCAGGCACCAACGGACTCCTCGGGAACATCGAGCACGAGGGTCTCGTAGGGCTCTGAGGGAGTGCCATCGATGGTGCGGAAGATCACCTGGGGCTGAGACACCTGGAACTCATAGCCCTCGCGGCGCATGGTCTCGATCAGGATGCCCAGGTGAAGCTCACCACGGCCGCTCACAGCCCAGCGGTCAGGGGAATCGGTGTCTTCAACCCGCAGGGCGACGTTGGTCAGGAGCTCCTTGTTCAGGCGATCACGCACCTGACGGCTGGTGACGAACTTGCCTTCCTTGCCCGCGAAGGGGGAGTCGTTGACCACAAAGGTCATCTGCAAGGTGGGCTCATCCACCTTGATCAGGGGCAGGGCCTGGGGCTCGTCGGGGCAAGCAATCGTTTCGCCGATGTTCACCTCGTCGAAACCGCAGACGGCGACCAGGTCACCGGCGCGGGCTTCTTCCACCTCGACGCGTTGGAGGCCCTGGAAACCGAGCAACTTGCTGATGCGACCGCGCTTGACGCTGCCGTCGTCACGCAACAGAGCAACGGGCTGGTTGCCTTTGATCGTGCCGTTATGGATCCGACCGATCATGATCCGGCCGAGGAAATCGCTGTAGTCGAGGGTGGTCACCTGCAGCTGCAGGGGCTTCTCGGGATCGCCGACCGGCGGCGGGACGTGGCGAAGGATCGCGTCGAAGAGGGGACGCATGTCCTCGCTCTCGGTCTTCATGTCGGGCTTGGCGTAGCCGCCCATGCCGCTACCGAACAGGTAGGGGAAGTCGCACTGGTCGTCGTCAGCACCGAGTTCCAAGAACAGGTCCAAGACCTTGTCGACGGCCTGCTCGGGGTCAACGCGGGCGCGGTCAATCTTGTTGACGAAGACGATCGGCCTGAGACCCTTTTCAAGGGCCTTTTTCAACACAAAACGGGTCTGGGGCATCGGCCCCTCGTTGGCGTCCACGATCAGCAGACAGCCATCGACCATGCCGAGGACCCGTTCCACCTCACCGCCGAAGTCGGCGTGACCAGGGGTGTCCACGATGTTGATGCGGATCCCCTCGTAGTCCACCGCGGTGTTCTTGGAGAGGATCGTGATGCCACGCTCACGCTCCAGGTCGTTGGAGTCCATCACGCAGGTGGGGACGGCCTCGTTGTCGCGGAAGATGCCCGATTGCGCCAGCAGGGCATCCACCAGAGTGGTTTTGCCGTGGTCGACGTGGGCAATGATCGCGATATTGCGAATCGGTGTTCCGGGATGCTCGCCGCTCATGGATTGGGCTCGAGGGAGGAGGTCAGGGATGGTCTGGCTGGAGCACGCCGCAGCTCGAGCTAGCGGCCGCAACGCTCAACTCAGGAGCAGGCGTTGGCGTGGGAACGGTGGCTGAAACCCATGGGCAAGGTCGAAGGAATGAACCTGATCGAACAAAGCCGGTATCTCTTGCAGCGTGGCTGATGTGTTGAGAGCGTTCGTGACGAACGACCACACACCAAAACCAAAGAACCCTTCGGTGCGTTAACGCAATCTATCCCAGCAACACACCCGGGATTTCCACCGTCAGTGACGTTCCGAGAGGGTTCCGCGGGTGACCCCGAGTCGGCTCTCGAGCTGCTCGCTCTGCCAGACCATCCGGCCGCTGATCTCTCCGTTGAGGGCCTGGCGGTAAAGACCAACTCGGCGCTCAGTGTCGGCCGGGCTCTCCTGCAGCAATTCGAGCCTGAAATGGCGTACGCCGGCCACCAGGAACTGGGGGATGGCTTCCGCGGCGGTCTGGGCACGCCCGTTGAAGAGGGTGTTCCGGCAGCCCAGGTCGGCGCGCAGCGGATGTTCCGCACCACTGCGGTCCCGCAGGAGCACCTGGTGTTGCTCGCAGGGGCGGCCGCAATCGGTGTGGTCATGGCCCTCCGAGAGGAACGCGCAGAACAGGCAATGCTCCATGTGAAAGAGGGGCATGTGCTGGTGCAGCGTCAGTTCAAGGGCATCGCGTGGACAGGCGGCAACAAGGGCCAGCAACTGATCCAAAGCAAGGTCGTAGCTGGCCGTGAGACGCTCCAAACCCCAGCGCTTCAGCAGCCAACGTGCCGTGAGCGGGTTGGCCACGTTTAAGGAGAAATCTCCCTGACAGGGGGCCAGGGGCGTCAGACGCTCCAACTGATCAATGTTGCGAACCAAATAGCCATCGGGCTCGGCCCGAATGAGCGGCTCCAGGCTCCAGGCCTCATCGGGCCTGCAGATCCGCTGACCCGCCAACCAGAGTCCACCCGGCCAACAGCCCTTGCCGCGCTTGACGGCTTCCCGCAGCTGCGCTGGATGCTCCAGGTCAACGATCACCCGATCAACAGGCAGGGCTTTGAGCGCCTCCAGCTGCTCGAGGTCACGCACCACGACGGTTAAGTGCGGCTCTTGCTGGCTGGGCTCAACGGCCGCCGGCATGAGTTCTTCAAGGGTCTGCAGCACAGAACGCTGCTCTGGCTCTATGGAGCGAGAAACGTCCGTGTTCCCTTGAAGATCGAGCTGATCCACCAAGGCGCGACGCAGCTGATTCAGTTGGGCAACGGGTAGAAACAACGCCTCGTCGAGTTGCAACTCCAGCCGGTCCAGGCGCCAGGGGGTCCCGCCGAGGCGCCCGAGTTGCTGCTCCAGCCTCTCCCGGGTGAGGGCCTGACCTTGGGCGGGCTCCAACGGCTGCTGGCTGAGCACCGTGCAGCCCTCGACCGGCAGCCCAGCGGCGCTCAGGACGTCCAAACGGAGGGGTTCGCCCGAGGAACCTGAGACCCTCAGGGCCAGGGGACAGCGCAGCTCCTCAGCAGCGCGATCCGCCATGCGCTGGAAGCGACTCTCCCGCTGGGGGTCGCTGGTCAACCAACAGGGACTGCCCGAGCGCAAGCCCCGTAGATCCAACCGCTTCGGTCCCAGCCGCACAGCGCAACCACCGCGGGGCCGCGGTTCCACCGCCATCACCCGGCCGCCGACTTCCTGGGGAGGCAAGAGGGGATCGGGATTGGGAATCTCGAGCACCACTCCATCTCCGGGTTTGCACTCCAGGCGACGCCTGAACAGCAGCCAATCCCCATCCACGCGCTCCAAACGGCCGAGCCAGGGACCCCGTTTTTTGCTCCAGCGGCCGTGGACCAGCTGACGGTGATCAATGCCGGCCAACCAGCCCGTACTCAGACCCCGCGAAAAGCTCAGTTCAAGGTTGCGGCGCAGCTCCACTTGCTCGTCCGGCGAGACCGGTCCGCGTTCTCCCGAAAGCTGATCGAGCCCTTGGCGATAGGCGTCCGTCACCGCGGCGACGTAAGTGGCGTCCTTAAGCCGCCCTTCAATCTTGAGGCTGGCAACCCCGGCATCCACCAGGTCCGGAAGCAGCTCCCAGGCGGCCAAATCCTGCGGAGACAGCAGATAACGCCGCTCGCCGAGGTCGAGCTCCTCGCCATCCACGATCAATTCGTAGGGGAGGCGGCAGGCCTGGGCACATTCGCCGCGATTGGCGCTCCGCTGGCCCAGGGCTTCGCTGGTCAGGCATTGGCCGGAATAGGCCACACAGAGGGCGCCATGGACGAAAACCTCCAAAGGCATCTCGATCTGGCGTTGGCGCAGCTGCTCCTGGATGCGCCGCAGGTCCTTCAGGCTCAGCTCACGGGCGAGGACCACCCGCTGGCAGCCGAGCTCCTGAGCCATCGCGACACCAGCCGCACTGGTGATGGACATCTGCGTCGAGCCATGGATGGCCAGCTCAGGCGTGAGCGCTTGGGCCAGGGCCGCCAGACCGATGTCTTGAACGATCAGGGCATCGACGCCGGCAGCATCGGCGGCCAGGAGCAGCTCTGCAGCGCGGCTGAGCTCATCGGTGAAGACGAGGACATTGAAAGTCAGGAAACCTTTCAGGCCGCGGCGGTGCAGCCAAGCCATCACCTCCGGGAGATCGGCGACCTTGAAGTTCTCGGCCCGGAGGCGGGCATTGAAGGTCTCGACACCGAAGTAGACGGCGTCCGCTCCATTGGCTGCGGCGGCTTTCAGGGACTCCCAGCAGCCCGCCGGTGCCAGCAATTCCGGCCGTGCGGCCTCAGCCATGGATCAACCCCATCGATTAATCCGAAAAACGTCCAGCTGCATCAAAGGTTTTGAGGGCATCAGCGGAACCCTCAAAACGCCAGTGCCAGGGCTCGTAGCTCACGCCCTGCCGGTTCTCTTCAGGGAACGAGAGCACGAAGTGGAAACGATTGGCATTGCGCTTGAGCCAGGCATAGGACTCGGTGCTGTCGAAACTCTGGGACAGATGGGTCTCGGGGCGACGGCCATCGCCGAAGTCAACGGCATAGCCAGTGCTGTGCTCAGAAAAGCCCGGAGGCGCACTCACCCGGGCCCGCTCCCGGGCACTTTGGTTGCGCTCCGATTTGACGTCGAAGAAAATCTGTTTTTGCAGCGCAATCGAACGGAACGCGCTGAGAACCCTGAGGTCCACGCCCTCAGCATCCGCAGCGCGGCGCATCTGACGCAGGGCGTCGGCGGCCTGCGTATTGAGTGCCACGCCGGGACCAATGCTGATTAATTCAGCATCGTTCGCTTCGGGATAGGGAAAGTGGCCCAACAGCCGTCCATCAGAGCTCAGCCGGGCACTGAGGCCTGCAACGGGAACGGGAGCCAGACGCTCAAGGATCGGAGCCCTGAGGGCGTACAGCGCAGAGGCCACAACCACGAGCGCTCCACCGGCGCTCGCCAAGGCGACGGGAGTGCGGCGTTTGCGCTGAAGGGTGGGGGAGACGGTGCGCGTGGCGAGAGGAATGTCGTCCACCACAGCGGGGTGAGCGCCGCCCTTGCTTGAGCCCGCCCTGGAGGTACTGGTCTGACGACCGGGGCTAGGCAAGCGAAAACTCCCGTTGGAACTGGGGTTATGTGATGTTACGAGCTCATGCTGGAGATGCCAGCGGTTGCCCATCAAGCGGTGTTAGCTTCGCCTCAACATCCTTCTGGCGGAGCGGGTTTCAAGATGTTGCGAGTCGCGGTGGTGGGCGGCGGCCCGAGTGGTTCGTGTGCTGCGGAAGTTCTGGCGAAGGCGGGCATCGAGACCTGGATCTTTGAGCGCAAGCTCGATAACGCCAAACCCTGTGGTGGTGCGATCCCCCTCTGCATGGTTGCTGAGTTCGACCTGCCTGAGTCGATCATCGACCGCAAGGTCCGCAACATGAAGATGATCTCCCCCTCGAACCGCGAGGTGGACATCAATCTCGATAACGAGAACGAGTACATCGGCATGTGCCGCCGGGAGGTCATGGATGCCTTCCTGCGCGACCGTGCCGCCGAACTGGGTGCGCACCTGGTGAATGGCCTGGTCACCAAGATCGACACCGGTGCCAAGCGCCAAGGGCCGTACACCCTCACTTATTCCGACTACAGCGAAGGAGAGGCCACGGGCGAAACCAAGAGCCTTGAGGTAGACCTGATCATTGGCGCCGACGGTGCCAACAGCCGCGTGGCCAAGGCGATGGACGCTGGCAATTACAACGTGGCGATCGCCTTCCAGGAGCGCATCAAGCTCCCCGCGGAGGAGATGAAGTACTACGAGAGCCTCGCCGAGATGTACGTGGGCACGGACGTGTCCCCCGACTTCTACGCCTGGGTGTTCCCCAAGTACGACCACGTGGCGGTCGGCACCGGAACCATGCAGGAGAACCAGGCCCTGATCAAGAGCCTGCAGGAAGGCATCCGTGAGCGGGCCAAGAAGCGCCTGGTCAACGGTGAGGTGATCAAGGTGGAAGCTCACCCCATTCCCGAGCATCCCCGTCCCCGCCGTGTGGTGGGCCGCATGGCCCTGGTGGGTGACGCCGCTGGCTACGTGACCAAGAGCTCCGGCGAAGGCATCTATTTCGCCGCCAAGAGCGGTCGGATGTGCGCCGAACAGATCGTCGAAGCGAGCCAGAACGGCCAGCGTGTCCCGAGCGAAGCAGACCTGAAGAAGTACCTGAAGAAGTGGGACCGCCAATACGGCGCCACCTACAAGGTGCTCGAAATCCTTCAGAACATCTTCTATCGCAACGACGCGGCCCGCGAAGCCTTCGTCGAAATGTGCGACGACAAGGACGTTCAGCGCTTGACCTTCGACAGCTACCTCTACAAACGGGTGGTGGCGATGAACCCCTGGCAGCAGCTCAAACTCACCCTGCTGACCCTTGGCTCTGTCCTCCGCGGCAACGCCCTCGCACCCCAGGGCTACAAACCCGTTCCCAGCGCCGTCCGCGAAGACGGTGAGGTCAACGCCATGCTGGCGGTCAGCACCATCAAGGGTGGGATCCGCGTCGGCAACCAGAAGGCCAAAGCGACTGCAGAACGCGAACCGGCCCTCACCAGCAAATAAGGGATTTCGCTGAGATTACAAAAGGCAGTGGTTCATCCACTACCTTTTTTTGTGCCCACAGCCAAGGCACTGTTGATCAACCTTCAGCGGGTTGCTGCGGCCAGCGCTTCATCAATACTGACCAGTTCCTCTGCGTCGGAGTCCCAAAGAATCAGATCAAAACAGCGCGGAATATCTCTCAGGCTCAAGTAGGTACAGCCCTTGAGAAGATCGGCATGCAAACGGTGGCATTCCCTGAGCTTGTAGTTGGGGATCCGCTCGCAGAGATGGTGAACCGAGTGGAAGGCAATATCAGCGGTGAACCAGTTGAGCACTTCAGGCAAAACAAGATTGCTGCTGCCGTCGATCGCCCCTTTGAAGTAACTCCAGCCCCGGGTACCACTGGTGTAGGAACCCCTGAAATTGTGCTGGACAAAGAAGACACAGATGAACATGGCCGCGGAACAGGCCATGACCACGGAGTAGCAACTCACAAAGAGTCCTAGCCCAAGCCAGGCCGCCATCAGGTACCAGCTGGTAACCACAACAATGTTGTTAGACAAGAGGTCCAACCACTCGCCGGTTGTGTACCAGTGGCTTGACTTGAAGGTCAGCACAAAGCGTTTCCAGGCTTGGAAACCACTGCGCGGCGATGCCATGGCGTGCTTCAGGGCCGCGCCAAAGAACTCAGCCATCCCAAGCAACAGCTGCAGCCTTGGGCGAATCACCAGGTAGAAGAAGCCACCGGGGAACAACATCAACGGGTGGCGGATCAGGCGATAACGCCACTGCGCCGCGGGGGACAGACGCAGAAACTGCTCAACGGTCAACAGCGAGGACGGTCCCCGGTAGACCTCCCAATTGCCGTTGTGCTTGTGGTGAAACGCATGGCCCCGGGACCAGGGAAATTGCGGGATGGCATTCAGGCAACCCAGGGCAAAGCCCGTGATCCGATTGCCGAGCGACGACGACCACAGCGTGTTGTGACCGCAGTCGTGCATCAACGAGAAGCTGCGGGCCGAAAACAGCAACAGTGCGAGCAAAACCGGAACCATGAGCCAACGCAGAGCAGGCTCAGCGGCAAGGACAGGGATGGATGCCCAGAGCAGCGCGATAGGAACCAACGTCACCGTCAGTTGCCACAAAGCCCTGGCATCACTGGATTGCCGGAACGGAGCGAGGGAAAAATCGCCGCGACTTAAGGGCTGATTCCGTTCAACGGATCGGTTCAGTGTCGTCAGCTGATTGCCCGCTCGATTCGTAACAGGCTAGGCCTTCTGCCTCAGCCGCTGATGCGGCTGAAGTCGGCCAAGACCGAAGCCTGGTTGTTGAGAACACCAAGCAAATTGAGGCGGTTGGTGCGAACGGCTGGATCCTCAGCCATCACCATCACGCTGTCATCGCCATCGAAGAAATTGGCCAGGGCCGAGGATCCGGCGATCAAGCCTTGGGCCAATTGGCCGTAGCGATCAAGATCCGATCCCGTCGCGATGGGCTCCAAGCCATTGAGGACCTCCAGCATGGCCGCTTCGCTGCCCTTCTCAAAGAGGTTGTCGTCCACAACCATTTGGGCAGAGAGGACGCTCGTGGGCAGGTCGCCCTTCGTGGCCAACTTGGCCGCACGGGTGACCACGGCCTGCACGGCCGCCAGGTCACCGGCGGAGCGCAGGGTTCGGAGCAAGGCAGCCCTCTGACGGGCATCGCCCGGATCCGCCAGGACACGGGTCAAGGACACACCGTCACCAGCGACGGCCTGAACCAGATCAGCATCGGTGCCGGCCTCCTCCAGCAAGCTCTGCAGGCGTTGACGCAACAGCTCGCCCAGCTCATCCGCCAAGGCCGAGGCATCGACCTTGAAGGCAGGCAGCAGCCCCGCCCAATGGCTGGTGGCGCGCTCCAGCAGGGTCTGGAGGTTCAGGCTCCATCCCTGATCCCAGAGGATCTGAAGAATCCCATTGCCAGCCCGGCGAAGGGCGTAGGGGTCCGACGAACCCGTCGGGCGCTCACCCTTCGCGTAGATGCTCAAGAGCAGCTCGAGGCGTTCCGCCAAGGCCACGACGGCACCAGCGACGGAGCTGGGCAGGACATCGCCGGCGCCCTTGGGCTGATAGTGCTCGAGAACAGCCAGGGCCACTTCCCTGGGCTCCCCTTCGGCGAGCAGGTACTTGCCGCCCATAACCCCCTGAAGCTCAGGGAACTCACCAACCATCTGACTGACCAGATCGTGCTTACAGAGATGGGCCGCACGACGGGCATGGGCGACGGAGTCCTGCGGCAGCTCAAGCTGCTCGGCGAGAACGTCGGTGAGCCACTCCAGGCGTTCCACCCGATCGAGAAGGGAGCCCAACCCTTCGGCGAAGGTCACCCGCTGGAGTTGATCGCGGCGGTCGATGCTGGGGACCGCCCGATCGGCCTGGACAAAGAACTCAGCATCGGCCAGTCGTGCCTTCAAGACGCGTTCATTCCCGCGTCGAACGGTGTCGGTGGCGTCCGCCAGACCGTTGCCGATGCAGAGGAAACGTGCCAACAGGCTCTTCCGCGCGTCCAAGGCCAAGGGATCGGAATCCGCGTCCTTGCGGTAGAGCGGCACGTAGCGCTGATGGGCACGCATGACGGTGCTCAGCACTTCCGCGGGCAGGGCGAGGTAGTGGTCGGCGACGCTGCCCTCGATCAAGAGGGGGGTCTCGACCAGATCCGTCAGCTCCTCGAACAACTCGCCCGGAAGGTCGGGGACCGCATCCAAGGCAGCAGCACTGGTCTCCACGGCTGTGCGAATCGTTGATGCACGCTCACTGCGGTTCACAACGACACCTGCAGCAGCCAGGGCGGAGGCGTAATCGTCGGCGGACGGGATCGCCACAGCGTCGCTGTAGAGACGGTGACCACGGCTGGTCTGCCCGGACTGCACCACCGGGTCACTGCCGGAGAGGGTGACGGGGATCAGCTCGGTCCCCAGCAAAGCCACCAACCAGCGAACCGGGCGGGAGAAGCGGCTCTCCCCGACGCCCCAACGCATGAAGCGGCGGCCCTGCAGGGCGGAAATCCACTGGGGAATGACCTCAGCCAACAGTTCACGGGCGGGACGCCCCTTCTCCAGCACCTCAGCGAAGACAAAGGGACCCTTGGGGGTCTCGCGCACCTCGAGATCTGCGGGGTCGATCCCGCAGCGCTTGGCAAAACCAATGGCGGCCTGGGTGGGGACCCCGTCCTTAAACGCTTGGGCAGCCGGAGGCCCCTTGCGCTCGTCGCGGAGGTCCGGGGACACATCTGCGAGATCGGCCACCTGAACCACGAGGCGGCGCGGGGTGCTGGTGGTCTCCACCTGACGAAAGCTCAGTCGAGCCGCCTCCAGATCACGCTTGACCTGCTGCTCCAGTTGCGGCAAGGCGAGGCGGGCGAAATCCGCGGGCAACTCCTCAGTCCCGATCTCAAGCAGAAAGGTGGACACGGAGCGGGGGGCCTCGACAGCCGCTCAGCTTATTGAAACGGCCCCAGTCCCAAGCCAGATCGGCGCTTCGCTACCTTCGAAGCAGAAGAAGAACCTGGTGCGTGAGCGTGTCCGTAGGGCAGTCCGTAGAGCAAAACAGCCCTGAGGAACGGACGTTTTCCCCTTCAATCGCCACTGGAGCAGTGCGCACCAAGTTTGAGCAGCTCAAGGCCGACAGCGACTATCTCAAGGATCCTCTGGCTGCCGAGCTCAAGAACGACCTCAGCCATTTCAGCGAAGGTGCCGTCCAGCTGCTGAAGTTCCACGGCAGCTATCAGCAGGACAACCGCGAAAACCGCCAGAAGGGACAAGAGAAGGACTGGCAAATGATGCTGCGCTTGCGCAGCCCTGCCGGACGCATCTCCACCGGCCTCTATCTGGCCATGGATGAGTTGGCGGATCGCCTGGGGAACGGAACCCTGAGGGCCACGACCCGTCAGGCCTTCCAGATGCACGGCATCCGAAAGGACAACCTCAAGGAGGTCATCGGCACCATCCTTCGCTCGATGGGCTCCACCCTGGCCGCCTGCGGCGATATCAACCGGAACGTCATGGCTCCGGCTGCACCCTTTGAAAAGGGTGGGTATCCAGCAGCCCGTCAGTTGGCCAATGACATTGCTGATGTCCTGAGTCCCCAAGCGGCCGAGGGCAGTTACCTCGACCTCTGGGTCGACGGGGATCTCAGCTATCGGATCAAGCCCACCCGGGCGGTGAAGAAGGCCCGTTCACGCCAGCAGGAAGGTGGGGTCTTCAGCGGTGATGCCAACGAACCCCTCTACGGAGGCACGTACCTCCCGCGCAAATTCAAGGTGGCCGTCACGGTCCCGGGCGATAACTCCGTTGACCTTCTCACCCAGGACATTGGCCTAGTGGCCTTTGCCGACGCCAATGGCGAACTGAGGGGCTGCAATGTCTATGTGGGTGGTGGCATGGGCCGCACCCACAACAAAGAGGAAACCTTCGCCCGCACCGCTGATCCCCTGGGCTATGTGGCAGCGGAGCACATCTTTGACTTGGTGCAGGCGATCCTTGCCCTGCAGCGGGATCACGGTGACCGCAGCAACCGGCGGCACGCCCGTCTGAAGTACTTGATCCACGACCAAGGCATTCGCTGGTTCAAGCAAGAACTCAATGCCAAGTACTTCTCCCACCCCATCAAGGGCCTGCGGGTTGAGCCCAAGGCCAAGCTGGAGGACTACCTGGGCTGGCACCGCATCAGTGCAGGCAAATGGTTCGTTGGTATTCCGCTGCTGTGCGGCCGTCTGTCCGGTGACCTCAAGCGCGGTTTGCGCGAGCTGGTGGAGACCTACCAACTGGAAATTCGGTTAACCCCGAACCAAGACCTCTTGCTGTGCAACATCGGGACGGCTCAACGCGCCGCGGTCAAGGACGCCTTGAGCAGCCTTGGCGTTGACACCCCCGATGCTCCAGATCTGCTGGCCCGCCATGCCATTGCCTGTCCGGCGTTGCCCCTGTGCGGTCTCGCGGTCACCGAAGCCGAACGCATCCTTCCGGAGGTGTTGGAGCGTCTCGATGCACAGCTGCGACGCCTTGAGATTGAGAAATCAATCCTGGTGCGCATGACCGGCTGCCCGAATGGTTGTGCCCGCCCCTACATGGCGGAGCTGGGGCTGGTCGGGGATGGCGTCAATCAGTACCAACTGTGGCTGGGGGGAACCCCAAACCTCAGCCGCCTGGCAGAGCCTTACCTCGAGCGCATGCCCCTGGACAAGCTTGAGAGCACGATCGAACCGCTCCTCAAGGGTTGGAAAGCGGCCGGTGGTCGCCGCAGCTTTGGTGACTACGTCGCCAAGCTCGGCCGCGAATCGGTCAAAGAGCTAGTCAATTCAGCCATCTAAGGAGCGGCCATAGACCGCCTGGGACTGGCCGCTGCGCCAGGCCCACAGCTGATCGCCATAGCTGAAGTGCCACCACTCGTTGGGGTGCTGCGCAAATCCCGCTGCCCCCATGGCATCGGCCAGCAGGCTGCGCCGCTGGTGCCACTCCAATGCCCGCTCACGGTCCGTGCCGTGCTGAGCGGTCTTGGCGACCGCGAGGTAGTGGTTGGGTTCTGAGACCACTCCAATGGCATCGATCTCCGAGCCCATATCGACGAGCTGTTGAGAGCGATCCAGCAAAGTCAGGTCGACGGCTCCGCCCGTGCTGTGGGGTGGTGGGGTCATCGGGTCCAAGCTGGGTGGAGCCCAAAAGCGTCCGACCTCTTCAATCACTGAACGGACTTCGGGGAGATCCTGATCGAGATCGAATCCCCTCGCTTCGCACTCCACGCGGATGGTGTAGTCGACCATGAAGCGCTGTACGGCGATCGGGCGCCAGGCATCAAAGATCGCCAGTCGGTAGCCAAGGCCTTGGGCCTGCAGCGTCTCTTGAGCCTGCAGGAGACGCTGGATCACACCACGGCGCAAGCGAAAGGGCGAGGCACCCGCGCCATAGGGAGCACCAACGGCGGCGTAGGGATGGGGCTCGATGCGGAAGAAGGCCTCGGGCAAAGGCTCGAGCAACTCAGCGCAATCGCTGATGGGAATCGCACTCCAAGGCCGTTGGGGCATCAGTTCAAACGGGCGGCTTGGGCGACCCGGTGTCGCTGGTCGTTCAGCACTTTGGCAAGACCGGGATGGTCCTCCAGATCCGGGTCCACCGAGACGATCTCCTGCGCGACCCGGCGGGCCTGCTCAAGCACCTCGCCATCGTCGGTCAAGCTGGCGAGGGCCAGATCGGGTAAGCCGCTCTGGCGCGTGCCCAGGACTTGACCAGGGCCGCGCAAGCGCAGGTCCATCTCAGCAATTTCGAACCCATCGTTCGAGCGCACCAACACTTCCAATCGCTGACGGGCTAGGGCATTGCGACTGTCATTCACCAGCAGGCAGTAGGACGCTGCCGCGCCCCGGCCAACCCGCCCCCGCAATTGGTGCAGCTGGGCCAGTCCAAAGCGATCGGCGTGGTCAATCACCATCACACTGGCCTCCGGCACATCCACACCCACCTCAACCACGGTGGTGCTGACCAGCACCTGGGTCTCGCCACTGGCAAAGGCCGTAATCGCCGCTTGCTTCTCCGCACTGGGCATGCGGCCATGCAGCAATCCGACTTGAAGGTTGGGGAAGACCTGCTCGCTGAGCTGCTGATGGACATCAACGGCAGAGCGCAGATCAAGCTTCTCCGATTCCTCCACCAGGGGCAGAACGACATAGGCCCGTTGGCCCAGGGCCACCTGCTCACGAATCAAGCTGTAGGCCTCATCCCGATCGGCAGCAGCCAGGAGGCTCGTGCGAATCGGTGTACGCCCGGGCGGCAATTCATCGATCTGGCTGACCTCCAGGTCACCGTGAATCGACAGGGCCAAGGTCCTGGGGATCGGCGTGGCCGTCATCGTCAACAGATGGGGCTGCAGTCCCTTGTCGAGCAGTCGGTTGCGCTGATGGACGCCAAAGCGATGTTGCTCGTCGACCACCACCAGACCCAACCGCTGAAACTGAACCGGGTCCTCCAAGAGCGCATGGGTGCCCACTAACATCTTCAAGCTGCCGTTGGCCAAATCCGACAGAAGTTCACGGCGCCGGCGCAGCGGTGTTGAACCGGTCAACAGGGCGCAGGTGACATGCAACTGCGGCAGCCACTCGCAGAGCTTGCGGTAGTGCTGTTCCGCGAGGACCTCAGTGGGGGCCATCAGGGCCCCCTGGCAGCCGGAATCAATAGCAGTGAGCAGCGCGGCGATGGCCACCACGGTCTTGCCACTGCCGACATCGCCTTGCACCAAACGG
Organism: Synechococcus sp. LTW-R; assembly: GCF_014217875.1. Classification (NCBI taxonomy): domain Bacteria; kingdom Bacillati; phylum Cyanobacteriota; class Cyanophyceae; order Synechococcales; family Synechococcaceae; genus Synechococcus; species Synechococcus sp. LTW-R. The sequence continues at coordinate 557,618 of NZ_CP059060.1, read as the reverse complement.
GCCATGGGTTGATCGCGGCAGAGGTCGGCGCGGATCTCCACCAGGACACGCTGTTGGGCCCCCGTCAGGGGAAAGGGCAACAGCTCGAGGAAGGCGTGCAGCAACGCGTCACCCTCCACCGCCAACGCGGGGGCCGGGCGATTGGTCAGCTGGCGGCGCCGTTGCAGCAGCCCGAGCTGCAGCAGGAGGAACTCGTCAAAGACCAAGCGATGGCGGGCCGCACTCAAGCTCACCTGGTTGCTGGGGCCGTGGATCTGGAGCAGGGCATCCGGCAGCGTCACCAGTCCTTCACGGGCCTGGATCGCCGCAGGCAGGGGATCCCCCCAATGGCGCGCGGCCGCCACCACGGGGCGCATCAGGTTTCGAAGCCGGTCGGCCGTTAAGCCCTCCGTCAGGCCGTAAACCGGAAGCAAGCGTCCAATCTGCTCACTGCGGACCGTTGCCGACGGGCTCTCGAGCACCTCCATTAAAGGGTCCTGAAAAGCCGGGCCATAGGGGGTCTCCTTGACCAGGCCGCTGATAGCCACGGAAGCACCCACGGGGTAATTGCGCTGCTGGGCCTTCAGCCAGGCGGGCGAACTGAAGCGTTTGCCCGCAAAGAATTTGGAGACGCGAATGCGGCCCGTGACATCGGCCAGATGCAACTCCAGGATTGAGAGGTTGGGGTTGCGGGGGCTGGTGAAGCTGTGGCTTCGGCGAACCGTCGCGACGATGGTGGCGGTCTTGCCTGGCTCGAGGCCCGCAATGCGGACCAAATTGGCGTAATCGAGGTAGTCCCGCGGGTAGTAGCGCACCAGGTCCCGGGCCAGCCAGAGGTCCAGGGATGCGAGCCGCGTTGCGCTTTTGGGGCCCACCCCGCGGACCTCACTCAATGGAGTCTCTGGGCGGATGACCTGGGCAGCCGCGGTGCTGCCCGTGGGGGGCGCCGGCACGACCCGAAGGCGGGGAGGGGCAACAGGCTGGACCGGCTGAACAGCCCGCTGGAGTTCGAAGAGGTACTGCCGACTGCGGCGAACCAAGCTCTGGCGGCGGGACTGGCTCAACTCCCCGTAGCGGGAAAAATCGCTGGACAACTCCCGGAGACCGGAAAAGCGCTGAACATCCAGCTCCTCCGGTGGGGTCGCCAAAGCCCGATGGAGAAACGCACTAAAGCGCTCCTTGCGCCCCAGCAAATCCTCAAAACCGCGGTCAGCCTCGAGCTGCAAGGCCTGTTGCAGAGGACGCAACCAGGCCTGGACCGCTAGGTGCGATCCGCCGCTGGATCCTGGGGTGGGGCACTGTCCTGGAACCACTGCTGCTCGGCCTCGAGGGCGCTGACCCGGCGCTGCCAGGTGCGATACCGCTTGGCCATTGTGCGCAATGTGCGGCGCCGCTGTTCGAGTCGCTGCCGGCACGTTCGCAAACGGGGCTGCTCAAACTCAAGATCACCGCTGCGCAGGAGCAGGGTCAGCACCTCAGTCGGGTCGCTGGCTGGTGCAACCGGATTCAGCGAAAGCGGCAGGGTCATCCGCAAGACGTTCGCGGGGGCAGGAAGAGCCTCCACTTGTCCATCCAGTACGGCATCCAAGAGGTTCAAGGGCAGCAGGCCTTGGGCCAGCCCGACCCGCATCATCTCGACGTTGATGGCGTGGGAGAGGTTGCGCAGGCGGCGGCGCAGCGCCCGATCGAAGTGCACCCACCAGCGCACCTGCAGCAGAGGGTCCTTCGGCAACTGCGAACGGGTGACCTCCACCGAGGCCGAAGCGAAGGGAGAGCCGCCACTGGTCTCCCCGTCGTCCTCCTCGTCCGAACTGTCCGGTGCAGCGGCGGAGAGGGTCTCCGAGGCCATCGTGAAGAGGGACTGCAGCAGCTCCAACTCCCCCTCAGGAGGGGCGGACTCTTGTGGTGGAGTTGTCTCCTCGCTGGGCCGCTGCTGTTGGCTCAGGGAGGGCAGACCGGGGACACCACTGTCGAAGAGCTCAGCCGCCAGCGGCAAATCCAGGCTCAAGTTGACCGATTGAGGCTCTGGGCTGGCTTCGAGGGGGGCTGGCTCATCGGCGGCCTCACGACCCTCCAGCATCGTTTGGAGGATCTTTTGCTGCTCCTGCAGCTGCCGGCTCTCCTGTTTGCGGGCCTGTTGGGCCGCCAGACCCATCACCTGCTCGACCGTCAACAGGGAGCAGGAGCGCTTGACCAAGCTCTGAAGGCGACGCTGAAAGGTCTCGCGGCGCTCAGGTGGCAACTGGTTGTAGCGCTCAGGGACCACCTGGGTGGCCAAATGAAAACAGGCCTGCTGCACGCTGTGCAACAGGCCATCGCGCAGGACCTGGAGGTACAAGGCCAAATCGCGGTAGAGGGCCGGGGTGAACTCCTCCTGCTGCTCAAGCAGCGAGAGGAGTTGCGCCTTGGCCTCGTCGAGGGATCGAACGTTGGAGTCCACCAACAGTGCGCTGAAAGGGGTGCTCCCGATCAGGCAGCCTGCATGGCAGCCACTTCAGCAGCGAAGTCCATCTTCTCGATTTCGATGCCTTCGCCCAGGTTGAAGCGAACGAAGCGGCGAACCTGGATGTTCTCGCCGATCTTGCCGGAGACTTCTTTGACGAGCTGGTCAACGGTCATGCCGCTGTCCTTGATGTAGGGCTGATCCAGAAGGGACATCTCCTTGAGGCGCTTGCCGATACGGCCAGCGACGATCTTCTCCTTCATCTCCTCCTTCTTGCCGGCGAGATCATCGCGGCCCATCTCGATCTGCTTCTCGCGCTCAGCGACTTCGGCAGGAATGTCGTCGACCTTGACGAAGTCAACGTTGGGGCATGCAGCGACCTGCATAGCCACGTTGCGGACGAGCTCCTGGAAGATGTCGCCGCGGGCCACGAAGTCGGTCTCGCAGTTCACCTCAACCAGCACGCCAACGCGAGCGCCGGTGTGGATGTAGCTGCCGATGGCCCCTTCAGCCGCGGCACGGCCGGACTTCTTCTCAGCGGAGGCAATGCCCTTCTGACGCAGCCACTCGACGGCTTTGTCCTTGTCACCCTCGGTCTCTTTGAGGGCCTTCTTGCAGTCCATCATGCCTGCGCCGGTCATGTCGCGCAGTTCTTTAACGAGCTTGGCGGAGATCTCAGCCATGGGTAATCGCGGTGATGAGGGGGTGGAAATCAAGACAGGGGCTCAACACCGAAGAGCCTCCCCGAGGGAAAGCTCCTGGCATCAACCACTGGGTTCAAAGGCGAATCAGGACTGGGCTTCGTCGTAGGCACCCTGCTCAGCAGAGCCATGACGGCCTTCGTTGATGGCATCGGCCAGGCGTCCCAGCACCAGTTGCACCGAGCGCACGGCGTCGTCGTTGCAGGGGATGGGCACGTCGCAGAGATCGGGATCGCAGTTGGTGTCGAGCATCGACACCAGGGGGATATCCAGCTTGCGGGCCTCGAGCACGGCGTTGGTTTCGCGGCGCTGGTCCACCAGGACCACCACGTCGGGGAGACGGCGCATGTTCTTCAGACCGCCCAGGTACTTCTGCAGACGATCGAGCTCACGACGCAGAACGGCGGCTTCCTTCTTGGGACGCATCGCGATAGCGCCGGAGGACTCCATGCGCTCGAGGTCCTTCAGACGGTCGATACGCGCGCGCATCGTGGTCCAGTTGGTGAGCATGCCGCCCAGCCAGCGCTGGTTCACGTAGGACGCGCCGCAGCGGCTGGCTTCCAGGGCGATCACCTCGGAGGCCTGCTTCTTGGTGCCGACAAAGAGGAAGCGCTTGCCGCTGCGTGCAGCACTACGCACCCATTTGTAGGCGTTGTTCATGCAAACCGCGGTTTGCACAAGGTCGATGATGTGAACACCGTTGCGCGCGCAGTAGATGTAGCGCGACATCTTGGGGTTCCAACGGCGGGTTTGGTGCCCAAAGTGAGCACCCGCCTCCATCATTTCGGCGAGAGTGACGACAGCCATGTTCTGTTGAGGTTTCGGGTTTGCCTCCACCTGCCAGGGACCGACCGAACAGGGCGAACCTGCATCACCGGTTGATCACCCGAAACACGCAGGTGTGCGGTTTGAAAGTGCCTGTGAACACTACCAAACAGGCCGCCAGCACTCCCTGGAGCGCTTAGCGCAGTCCGGCGGCGCGCGCTTCGGCGTAGAGCGCCCGCACACCGATGCGATTCAGAGGAAGACGCAGCAGCTCCATGGCCCATGCCGCCTGACCCTTACGAATCAACCAAGCCAAGAGCGGACGCAGGCTGCGCTCATTGACGAGGCCTCCCAGGGTCAACAGTTCCCAGAGAATCCGATGCAGGACGGTGAACTGAATAATGAACCGCACCCTTCGGGTGGGGTGTTTTTTGTAGAAGACGAGGCCCATCTTGGCCCGCTCACCCTCGACGGCAATCAGACGGGGAACCTGCTCGAGGCTCAGGGGCGGATGCCAGTGGTAGCCAACCGCGGATGGGCAGCGCACCAGCACAACACCCATCTGGCGAAGCCGCTCTCCCAGTTCCAGGTCCTCCCAGCCATAGAGGCGGAAGCGCGTGTCAAAGAGACCACTGCGCTCGAGAACCTCGCGGTCAATCGCGACATTGCCTGTCGCGAAATAGGCCCAGGAGAGGTCGCGCAGCTTGTGGGGTTCGCTGGTGGGCTCCTCGAAATTCGCCGTATTGATCACCGCGCCGTAGGTGAAGCAGAGGCGGTTGCCTTGCTCCTGCCAACTCAGCTGCAGTGCGCTGGCGTGGCTGAGGAGGAACTCCTCGGTGACAACCAGGTCACTGTCGATGAACACAATGACGTCACCGCGGGCATGGTCAACGCCCCGGTTGCGGCCTTCCGCTGGTCCCCCATGGTCCTGCTGAACCAAGCGAACGTGGGGAAGTTCCGCTTGATGCTGGCCAAGCCAGGCCACCGTTTCGTCGGTTGAACCGTCATCCACGACGACCACTTCGTAGTCGCTGATCGGCGCAGCCAGTCGCTGCCGCTCGAGGGCCCGAAGACACTTCTCGAGGATCGGCAGACGGTTGTAGGTGGGGATGACGACGCTGAGAAACATGGCCAGGTCGACAGATTGAGCAAAAAAAAGGGATCCCTCAGGATCCCAGAGCGGTCAAGTTCGGACTGAGGATCAGTCGGCAGCGCCGCCATTGTTCGCGGTGCCGGTCACGCCGTTGCCAGCACCTTCGCCACGACCATCGTTACGCATCTTGCGCTTTTTGAACTTGCGGGCGTATGCGCGGTTGCGCTCTTGCTTTTCCTTCTTGAGGTTACGGCGTTTGGCCATCGAAACGGCGGAAAGTTCGGGTTAGTCACCACAGTACTGAATCACCCTCAATGGGTGGCGCTGAGTGCCGGCTTGGCATCCTCAAACAGACGTCCGTCCTCCATCCGGACCAACCGATCCGCGATATCCAAAATCCGCGGGTCATGGGTGACCATCAGGACCGCAGAGCCCTGATCACGGGCCAGACGCCGCAGGAGCTCCACCACTTCACGGCCGGTTTGCGAGTCCAATGCCGCCGTCGGCTCATCCGCCAGGAGCAGGCGCGGATGGGCGGCCAGGGCACGGGCGATGGCCACCCGCTGCTTTTGACCACCGGAGAGGTCATGGGGCAATTTGTTGAGCTCGTCTCCGAGGCCCACCGCGCGCAACCATTCGCGGGATTGATCGCGTCGAGCCCGGTAACTCAACCCCGGCAGAAGATCAGAACCCATTTGCACGTTCTGTTCCGCCGTCAGGCAACGCAAGAGGTTGTGGCCTTGAAAAATCATCCCGATCGAGCGGCGTAAACGCTGGCGCTCACGGCGGCTTGCTCCGGCCAGCTCTTGACCCAAGACCTGCACCGACCCCTCTTGAACGGAGCGAAGGGCACCGACCAGGGTTAAGAGGGTGGTTTTGCCGCATCCGGAGGGGCCCGTCAGCAGGACCACCTCCCCGGCGGCGACGGTCAGATTGACCCCCTGCAGCACCTGACGGCGCATGGTCCCCGTTCCATAGAAATGGGAAAGCTCCTTGAGGTCGACGGCAGCTGAAGTCCCCATGGGTTCAGAAAATCTCCGCGGGATCCGCATCAGCGAGCCGGCGCATGGCGAGGCCGGCCGAGGCCATACACATCACTAAAATCATGGTGAAGACCGTCACCGCTCGCGACGTATCCATAAACACCGGCAGCTGGGTGGCCGAGCGGACCATGAGATACAGCCCTTGGCCGGCGGCATAGGCCGGCAGATAACCAAAGGCCGCCAGCAACAAGCCCTCTCGGGCAACCACGCCGAGCAGGCTGGGGAGCTTGTAGCCCATGGCCATCAAGGTGGCGTATTCCGGCAGGTGATCGCTGACATCGGAATAGAGCACCTGGTAAACGATCACGCAGCCGACCACAAAGCCCATGGCGGCGCCCAAGGTGAAGATGAAGCCGATGGACGTACTGGTGCGCCAGTAGTTCTGTTCGAAATCGATGAAGCCCTGCTTGGTCAAGACCTTCACGTCGCTGGGCAGTTGCGCCTGAAGGCGTTGCGCAACGGCCTCGGGATCACTACCCGGCTTGAGCCGAACCAGTCCGACCTCGATGCTCCCCGGCGGCGTATTCGGCAGCAGGTCAATGAAGGTCTCTGAACTCGTCAACAGGTTCCCGTCAGCACCGAAGGAGGTGCCCAAACCGACCAAGCCGGCGACCCTTACCCGCTTTCCGGCGATTTCACTCTCAACGGTGCGGCCGGATTTGAACCACTCCGCCACCGGGCCGAACTCGGGGCGGGACTGTGCATCAAAGAGGACCCTCCCTTTTTGGGTCAGGGCGCGGGCTTTCGGCGCCAAGGTCGGATCGGTGAACAGGGGGTCATTGGGCTCAAAGCCCAAGGTGAGGATCGAGCGGGTGCCCCGCGTCTCGGGGTTGCGCCAGAGCAGCAGGTTCCAATGGACAGGCGTGATGCCCTCAACCTCAGGGGCCGCCATGGTCTGAACCAGTCGGCGTTTCGGGAAGCCGGCCATGCTCACCGAGCTGGTGGAGCGCGGACTGATCAGCACCAAGTCGGCATCAAAGAGCCGGTGAATCGTGACGCTGGCATCGAAAAGACCATCACGAAAGCCGAGCTGCATGAACATCAGAATCCCGGCGAAACTGATGCCCGCCAGGGCGACGGCCAAGCGAACCGGCTGTCTGGTCAACAGCAGCAGGGCCAGTGGAATGCGCCGGCGCTGCCAAGCCCCCTCAAACCAACGCTGAACGCTCACGGATCAAAGCGAGCGATGACCTTGAGGCCCGAAAGCTGTTGGACCCGCTTGGCATCCTCCGGGCTCAAGGCCAGACGCACCTCAACGATGCGGGCGTCCGCATCTCCCGTGGGGTCGGTGGACAGCACATCCCGCTGGCGGATCTGCGGAGAGATCCGGACCACCTCGGCCTTCAACTTGCCCGTGAAGCCGCCGTTTTCGCTAATCAACGAGGCGCTCTGGCCCAGACGGATCCGGCCAATGTCGCTCTCATAGACCTCTGCAATGGCCTCCATCCGGTCGCTGGCACCCACCGCGAGGATTCCGTCAGAACCCGGGCGCTCACCAGGCCTGGCATAGATGCGCAAGACCGTGCCATCGATCGGGGAGCGAAGCTGGCTGTCCTTGAGGTCCACCTCCACCCCACGGCGCTCGGCCAGGGCTTCACGGCGTTGCCCCTCGAACTTCTCCAGTTCGTCCTGCTTCTCCTCCAGCAGCACCATGCTGGCCGCCCCTTCACGGGCGGCGTCGCGATAGCGACTGACCTCACGACGCTGCATCGCGATCGAACGATCCAGGGTGCTGATCCGAGCATTCACGGCCGCCAGATCAGCCAGGAGTCCAGGGCGGTTATCGAAGGTCGCGAGCACCTGACCGCGCTTCACGCGATCCCCTTCTTGCACCGAGAGGCTGGAAATTCGCGGGCTTCCGCCCATCGAACCCATCGGGGCCGCCAGTTGGCGAACGTCACCCGCAGGTTCCAAACGCCCCAAAGCCGAAACGGACTCAATTCTGGGTTGAACCACCGGGGCCGGTGGGGGCGGGACCGGGCGGTCGACGCTCCGCCCAATCGCCATGAAAGCGAGCACCAACGCGACTGCCCCGCCGGCACTGCGCCAAGGGTGCCGCTGGACCCAGTGCCACATCACTGCAGGGGCAAGGGATCGTCGAAGAGCAGTTCCTCGATGTAGCGATCGGCCCACTCGGGGTTGAACGCCTTCTCGAGAACGCGGCGGGTCTTGTCGTTGCGCTTCTGCTGCTGGCAATACGAGAGCTGGCCACGATGTCGCCTCACCGTATCTGGGTGATCGATCGGCTGAGCCGTCGCTTCCAGGCAGGCCTCAGCCAGGACCTGGAGGAAATCACTCACCACTTCGATGAAGCGCTGCTCCTCTTCGGCATCGGCAGGGCGAACGAAGCGAACGTACGGAGAAAAAATCGTGCCCCACTCAGGAAGCTCGCGCTCCTGACTGAACTCACGCTTGGGTAAGTCCTCAAGACGCTCCAGGACCGCGGGCGGCAAGGTCCCATCAACAGGTGAGAGATCAACGATAGCGGCCGAGACAACGCCACGACCGGCAACGATGTCGGCCCCAAAAACCGGCAGATCAAAGCGAGGATCGGGAAAGAAGACGCAATGCAAGACCTGGAGACCAGCACCAAGGCGTGCCGTTTCGAGGTGCAATTTGCGCAAGCCACGGCTGGAGCGCAGCTCGTTGCGAATGAATAGGTCTTCGCCATCCAAGCTGCCGGTAATGGCTTCGAGCTCGGGATCGACGGCGAGGTGCTCAACCTCGGGCAGCGACTCCCATTGCTGACGGATTCGTTCTGCGAGCCCATCAACCAGCGGATGAATGCCCAGGGCTGCAGAACTCATCAGGGCTCGGGGACGACCGACTGGGCGATCCTGCCAGCAGAATGGGTCAAACCCAAGATTTCCAGTCGTTGCCAGGTCTGAACACCACACCGCTGCCGGAACCGCAGCGTGGTCAGCTCGCCAACGGAACCACCCTGGTGCAACTGGACCTGCCAAACGCACCGGTGGTCTGCCTGGACTTTTGGTGCCGAGCCGGTAGTGGCATGGAAGGACCGGACGAGTCCGGCCTCGCCCACTTCCTCGAGCACATGGTGTTCAAGGGGAGTCGCACCCTGCAGGCGGGGGAATTCGACCTGCGCATCGAAGCCCTGGGCGGCAACAGCAACGCTGCAACCGGCTTCGACGACGTCCATTACCACGTTTTGATACCGCCAGGGGCCTGCGGCGAGGCCTTGGAGCTACTCACGGATTTGGTGCTCCAACCCCGGCTGGACGCCAAGGACTTCGACATGGAGCGCCAGGTGGTGCTCGAGGAGCTCGCCCAAAGTGAGGATCAGCCAGAAGAGGTGGCTTTTCAGCAACTGCTCAAGCAGAGCTGCCTGAATCACGCCTATGGCCTTCCGATCCTTGGCGCCCGCGAGGCCCTCTTAGACCACACACCGGAGGCCATGGCAGCCTTCCACGGCCGCCATTACCGAGCCGACCGCTGCTGTCTCTCCGTGGCCGGTCCCCTGGCCGCCCTGGAGCTCGATGCACTGCTCTCGAACTCGGCCCTGGCCGGCTTAAAGCAATCCAAGCGGGATGTTCGTCCCGTTCCCCTCCACTTCGAACCCGGCGAGGAACGCCTTGAACTGCCGCGGCTCGAGGCGGCACGGCTGCTGATGGCCTGGCCACTCCCCGGTGCCGCGGATCAAATGTCCGTCGTTGGTGGCGATCTCATCACCACGCTTCTGGCGGAGGGACGGCGCAGTCGTCTGGTGGAGCGGCTCCGGGAGCAATTGCGCCTGGTGGAGAGCGTGGATCTGGATCTGAATGTGTTGGAGTCCGGCTGCCTCGTCCTGCTGGAGGCGGTTTGTGAACCCGAGCAGCTCAGCGCGGTTCGCGCCGAGATCAATGCCGTTCTGTTGGCACTCCTGCAGGAGAGTCCGAGTGAGGCGGAGGTGGATCGCGCCCGCCGATTGGTCGGGAACGGCTACCGCTTCAGCCTCGAAGCACCCAGCGCCGTTGCCGCGATGGTTGGCAACAGTGCCCTCTGGGGACGCGAGCACAATCTCCAAGCTCCGCTGGACTGGCTGGATGAATGGGACGGTCGGCGCCTCGTGCAGGAGCTCGTTCCGCAGCTTCAGCCCCAGCGAGCTTTCGTACTGGAGGCCGTCCCAGCGTGAAGACAGGCGGCGTGGAACAACGCGAACTGGAGGGCGGTTGCCCGCTCTGGCTGCTCGATCGACCGGGCCCGGCGATCCTCTCGGCCAAGCTCTGGATCCGCGGCGGAAGCGCCGCCGATCCCACCGGCCAACGCGGTCGGTCTCAGCTGTTGGCTGGGGTCTTGAGCCGAGGCTGCGGACGCCTCAGTGGTGAAGCGCTGGCCGATCTCGTGGAAGGACGGGGAGCAGGTCTGCGCTGCGAAGCCGCCGAAGACGGCACCTTGATCAGCCTGAAATGCGCCAGCGATGACGCCACCTTGCTGTTGCCCCTGATCCTGCAGATGGTGAGCAGTCCTTGGTTGGTCGAGGACCAGATCACGCTCGAGCGCCAATTGAATCTGCAGACCCTCCAACGGCAAAAAGAGGATCCCTTCCAGGTCGCCCACGACCAATTGCGCCATCAGCTGTACGGCGATGGGCCCTACGGGCATGACCCCCTCGGGGTTGAGGCCGAGCTCGCCCAACTGGGACGAGAGGAGCTCCAGCAGTGCACCCAGGAGCTGGGGCAGGGCGGTGCGGTCCTGGTACTGGCCGGTCAGCTGCCCGAGCAGCCGGAGCGGCTCTTGCTGGAGGGTCTGGGTGGTCAAGGCTGGAGCACTCAGGCCCCCGTCCGCCACCCTGGAGCACCCGGTCTGAAACAGCGTTCCCTCGCCAGCAAGCTCGACGACACCGAGCAATTGGTGCTGATGCTGGGGACCACCACCGGCCCACTCGGCAGCGAGCAGGCCCTGGCCCTACGCCTGCTCCACTGTCATCTGGGCATCGGCATGTCCAGTCGTCTCTTTGTGGCCCTGCGTGAGGAACACGGTCTGGCCTACGACGTGGGGGTCCACTACCCGGCGCGGCTGGGCGATGCGCCCTTTGTGTTCCATCTCTCCAGCTCCAGCGATCGCGCCAAAGAGGCCAGCCAAGAGCTCTTGAACGAATGGTTGCGCCTCCTCGAGGAACCCATCAGCGAGGAGCAACTCCAACTGGCCAAGGCGAAGTTCCGAGGGCAGGAGGCCTTGGGCCGTCAAACCTGCAGTCAGATCGCTGACCGCCATGCCCTGGTCTTGGGCCATGGACTGCCCTTTGACTTCGCGGATCGGTGCCTGATCGAAGCCGAGAGCCTCACCGCGAACGACCTGCATCAAGCGGCCAAGGCCCTTCTGCAGCAGCCCTGCTTGAGCCTCTGCGGACCCGACGACGCGATCAAGGTCGCCGAAACGGTCTGGAACCAGCACCCGCTGAACCGCGCCTAGAGCGTTTCCAGTTGCTTGAGCTCGAGCAGAAAGGTGCCGCGCCGGAACCGCACGGCAACCTGTTCCATCGCCTTCAGAGCGACCACCTGACCGATCTCGCCGGCGTCAATCAGGTCCGGCGGGCGGAGCATCGACATGGCATCGGCCGTCTTCAGATAGCTGGGTTGGTGCAGCAACCGCACCTGGGTGCCAACACTGATGGATTCCTGAGACATCGGTCCTTGCAAGACCACCACTCTCCTGCAGGATGGTCGCACTGAGAGGCCAACTGTGCGCGCCCTTGCCAACTGGAGTGGTGCCTTAGCCGGATTACTCCTGATTCTTTGTGGCGGGTTAATTCAGGCGGCCATCCCGTGGCCTGGGGAACAGGGGGTGTCCGTGCTGCCCTTGCCGATGACCCTGCAGGTGCCGGCCCTGCTCTTCACGGCGCTCGTCTGCGGCCACCGCCCAGCGATGTTGGCGGGCATGGCTTACATCAGCCTCGGCCTCTTCCAACTGCCGGTCTTCCAAGGCGGCGGGGGGCTGAGTTACCTGAGCGATCCAGCCTTTGGCTACCTGGCTGGCTTCCTGCCAGCGGCCTGGCTGACCGGCCGCCTGGCTCAGCAGCAGGACATGGATGATCTGTTGAACCTGCTGGGCGCGGCGGTCTTGGGGTTGTTCATCCTCCAGGGATGCGGCTTAGCCAACCTTCTGCTCGGGGGACTCTTTCAACGCTGGGGCGGACAACTCCCGCAGTTGGTGCTGACCTACAGCCTTGGACCGCTGCTGCCCCAGCTGTTGTTGTGTTGCGCCGTTGCGGTGCTGGCCTGGCCAACGCGCCGCCTCTTGTTGCTGGATCGCTGATGGCCCCGAGTTACTGGATTGCCATCGCCGTCGTGCTGATGGACCAGCTCAGCAAGGCGTGGGCGCTCGAGCATCTCGCTGGAGTCGGCATCCGTCCACTGGTTCCAGGACTGCTGCAGCAGCAACTGGTCTTCAACAGTGGAGCGGCCTTCAGCATGCTCGAGGGCAACGCCAATCTGCTGGGCGTCGTCAGCCTCGGCGTTGCCGCCGGCTTGGTGGTCTGGATTCAAACCAGCGGCCCAATGGAGCGCTGGCAAGCCCTCGGTCTGGGTTTTCTCCTCGGTGGGGCCATCGGCAATGGGATCGACCGTTGGCGTCTCGGTCGGGTTGTCGACTTCCTGGAGTTCGTACCGATCTCCTTCCCGATCTTCAATTTGGCGGATGTCGCCATCAACCTCGCCGTGCTCTGCCTCGCGCTCTCCCTGTTGCCCGGTTGGCGCAGGCGCTAATCAACGGGATCATCAGAGGGAGTGGTCTGGGCGTTCTTGACCTCCACCCACAGGTGCTGCCGTGAAACCCCCTGGTCGAATCTGGCTGTGGCTCGGTCTGGCCCTCGGGGTCCTGGTCGTGGTGACGGCCGTGCTTCAAGCGGTCAACAACCTGCTCTGGCAGCTGAGCTATCTGCTGCCCAGCTGGCTGGTGGGTCCCTTCAGCCTGCTCCTCTTCGGAGGGGCGGCGCTCCTGATCGCCCGCTTTGCCTGGCCGTGGTTCAACAGTGTCCGCCGTTCCGGCTGGACGGTCTTCAACGGAAAGGGTCCGGCTGACGCCGTGGAGGTTGAGGCCCCCAGCAACCGCCAGGAGGCCGCGCAACAAAATCTCGCTGGCTTGGATGCCCTACTGCAAGGCATCCGTGATGAGGTTCAGCGCAAGGCTCTGCAGCAGGAGCGCGAGCGCGTTGCCGCAGAGCTCGAACGCGGCGATCTGGTGCTGGTGGTCTTTGGCACGGGTTCCGCCGGCAAGACGTCCTTGATTCGAGCCCTGCTGAAGGAAGTGGTCGGGGAGGTCGGTGCCGCGATGGGATCGACAACGACAACCACGAGCTATCGGTTGCGCCTTCGAAACCTGGAGCGTGGCATTCGCCTGATTGACACGCCCGGGATTTTGGAAGCGGGCATTGAAGGGCAAAAGCGGGAACAGATCGCCCGGGATCAGGCCGCCAATGCCGATCTACTGGTCTTGGTCGTCGATGGGGACCTGCGGGCCGCCGAGCTCGAGGTCTTTGCCGCCCTGGCAAGCCTGGGGAAACGGCTGCTGCTTGTGCTCAACAAGTGCGACCTGCGCGGTGAAGACGAAGGGAAGCGCTTGCTGGAGTTACTGCGCCGGCGAACCCAAGGACGCATGGCCCCAGAGGACGTGATCACGGCGAGCGCCTCGCCCCAGTCGGTCCCGATGCCCGGAGGGAGACCACTGCAACCACCGCCGGAAATCGATCGCCTTCTGCGACGGATTGCCCAAGTCCTCCACAGCGATGGGGAGGAGTTAATCGCGGACAACATCCTCATGCAGAGCAGTCGCCTGAGCGAAGCGGGGCGGCGGCTCCTCGGAGAGCAGCGGCAGCTCGATGCCGAGGGGGTGGTGGATCGCTACAGCTGGATTAGTGCAGGGGTGCTGGCGGCCACGCCCTTACCGGGGGTGGATCTGCTCGGCGCCGCCGCGGTCAATGCCCAAATGGTGATGGAGATCGGACGCGTCTATGGCGTGAGCCTCTCCAAGGCATCCGCGCAGGAATTAGCCGTTTCCGTGGGACGGACCTTGGCCAGCTTGGGCCTGATCAAGGGGGGGATCAGCCTGATCAGCGCGGCCCTGAGCTTGAACCTGCCGGCCTTGCTGCTCAGTCGTGCCGTTCAAGCGGTCGGTGCCGGTTGGCTCACCCGCATTGCGGGCCGCAGCTTCATCACCTACTTCCAGCAGGACCAAGATTGGGGCGACGGCGGGATTCAGGAAGTCGTCCAGCGTCAGTACGACCTCAACAAGCGGGAGTCCGCCCTCAATGCCTTCCTGAGTGCCGCCATCAACCGAGTGGTGGAGCCGTTGCAGCGTCAGGGGAAGCAGGGGCAACTGCCGCCACGCCCCCAGCAGCGTCCCTGAAGGCCTCCGGCGGAGGCGGTTGCAGTGGACCGCGGGCATCCAAGACCGTGATGAAGGCCAGGTAGGCGACAGCAATCAGGATCGAAATCGCGCCGGTGACGATCGCGACCCAGCGGCCTTGGGGATTGGCTTGCGTCATGGCAGAAGGGAGTCTTGGATGACCGAAGCCACTGCCGCTAGGTCAGTGGAGCGGGTGTTGGGATTGCCCAGCACCGCTTTGAGGTGGTGCCGTCCCGCATAGAAGGGGCGGGAGAGCATGAGCTGCTGCTCCAGCAGGCGCTGCCGGGTCTGAACGGACCACGCTTCGGCCTCGTGGGCCTCGAGGTGTGATGGCGTGAAGGCGAGCAGATGCAGCGGGCCACTTCGCAGCGTCAAGGGCAAGACCGAGAGCTGACGTTGCAGCTCAGCACGGCGGTCGAGGGCTCCCTGCAAAAGGCTTTCGATCCCATCACGGCCCAGCTGCCGTAGACCGAGCCACAGCTTGAGGATTTCCGCGGGGCGTGTGCCCTGAAGGCCACATTCGCCGCCATGGGCGTCGGCCCAACTGGGTTCCATGTAGGGCAAGCCGGTGCCAAAACAAGCCGCCAACAGCTCCGGACGCTTCAGCAGAAGCAGGGAGGAGGTTTTGGTGATCCCCAGGAGCTTTTGGGGATTCACCGTGAGGGAATCGGCCCGATCAAGGTCAGGCACCAACTGGCTGTGGCTCTGGCTCAAGCCAAAGACAGCACCGATCGCACCGTCGACATGAAGCCAAACGCCATGGCGACGGCAGAGGTCCGAAATAGCGGCCAGGGGATCAATCGCGCCACGGACGGTGGTGCCGGCGGTGGCGACCACGGCGAGCACGGCGCGGCCGGCACGCTCTGCCGCCAGCAGGCCTTCGGCGAGGGCCTCACAGGAGAGACGCCCCTCCGCATCGGTCTCAATGGCCTGCAGACACCCTTTGGGCAAGCCCATCACCATCAAGGCCTTGCTGATGGAGACGTGGGCATCAGCGCTGCAGAAGACGCTCAGGTCTTGCCTTGAAGCCAGGCCTGCTTGGTGCCGGGCCACAACGAGAGCCATCAAGTTGCTCAAGCTGCCCCCGCTGGCGGCGACGCCACCGGCGGTCTCACCCAGGCCCAGCTGCTCGGCCATCCAGGTGGTCAGGCTGCGTTCCAGACGCGAGAGGCTGGGGGAAAGTTCCTCGGCCAGCAAATTGTTGTTCAGGCCTGCACAGACCAAATCCGCCGCGACTGAAGCGGTCAACGGTGGCGGATCCAAATGGGCCATGGCACCGGGGTGTGCGGGGTTGTAGGCCCCATCCATCACCAGCTGTAGGTCCTCGAGCAGAGCATCAGGGCTCAAGCCCTGTTGCAGCGGAGCCGCCTCCGGCAGAACGCTCAGCAGGGGCAGGGGCGAGCGCTGCTCCGAACCGGCCCACCATTGACAGAGCCGATCGCTGGCCTGCTGCAGAAAAGCTTCAAGGGCCGGATCATCCCGCAGGGGATCCGGAAAGCAGACAAGGCTGCGCGGCGGCTGGCTCGGATCGAGGTGAGCCAATGGCCCTGGGCGGTCAGCGGTCATTGTCCCGTGTCGTCGGGTCCGCCGTGCTGGCATGGTTCAAGAAGCCTGCCGGTGGGCGTCGGGTTTGCACGCAGTTCAGGAACACGAAATCTGGATGGGACGCCTGCTGCGCCGCGCCGCGCAGGTGGGGGAGATCGGCGAGATCCCTGTCGCCGCCGTTGTTCTGGATGAAGAGGGACGGGCCGTGGGCTGGGGGGTGAATCGCCGGCAACGGGAGCAACGTCCCCTGGGGCACGCCGAGCTGATGGCCCTCGAGCAGGCGGCGCGGCTGAGGGGGGACTGGCGCTTCAATGGCTGCAGCCTGATCGTGACGCTGGAACCCTGTCCGATGTGTGCCGGGGCCCTCGTGCAAGCCCGCATGGGGCGGGTGATTTTTGGGGCCCACGATGCCAAGCGCGGCGCCCTGGGGGGATGCCTCAACTTGGCAACCGACCCCAGCGCCCATCACCACATGGAAGTCGTGGGGGGCGTGCTGGAGCCGGACTGCCGCAGTGCGCTAGAGCGCTGGTTCAGGCAACGGCGGCTGCAACGGCAGGAGCAGAAGAACGGAAAGCCGGCAACTCCTGCTCGAGGAGGTTGAGCAGCAGGTCGACGTTCTCTTCGCGGCTGTTGTAACCCATCAGGCCAATCCGCCAAACCTTTCCAGCCAGCGCACCCAGGCCACCGCCCACTTCGATGCCGTGCTTGTTCAGCAGGTGGGTGGTGAAGGCCTTGCCATCCACACCTTCGGGGATGCGAACGGTGGTCAAGGTGGGCAGACGCAGCTCGAGCGGCACGTGGGGCTCAAGGCCCAGGCGCTCCAGTCCGGACCAGAGACGCTCGGCGTTGCTGCGATGGCGAGACCAGACGTTCTCAAGACCCTCTTTAGCGATCAAGCGGAGAGCTTCCCGCATGCCGAAGTTCATGTTCACCGGGGCGGTGTGGTGGTACACACGATCGCTTCCCCAGTACTGGTTCAAGAGGCTGACATCCAGGTACCAGTTGGGCACCTTGCCGCTGCGGGCGGCGAGCTTCTCCTCAGCACGGGGACCCATGGAGAAGGGACCCAGACCTGGAGGGCAGCTCAGTCCTTTCTGGCTGCAGCTGTAGGCGAGATCAACCTTCCAGTCATCCAGGTAGAGGGGAACAGCGCCCAGGGAGGTCACCGTGTCCAGCAGCAGGAGGCAGTCGTGCTGACGGCAGAGATCACCGATGCCCTCCATCGGCTGACAAACGCCCGTGGAGGTTTCGGCGTGCACCATCGCCAGGACCTTGGGCTTGTGCTGCTTCAGGCCGGCTTCGATCTCCTCGAGGCTGAAGGCTTCACCCCAGGGCTTCTCGATGGTCTGAACATTGGCCCGGTAGCGGCCGGCCATGTCCTTCAAACGCAGGCCGAAATAGCCCTTGACCGCAACCAGAACGGTGTCGCCCGGTTCAACGATGTTGGCGATCGTGGCCTCCATCGCCGCCGAGCCAGTGCCGCTCATCGGCAGGGTCAGGCGGTTGTCGGTTTGCCAGATGTAGCGAAGCAACTCCTGGACTTCACCCATCAGGGCCACATAGAGGGGGTCCAAGTGGCCGATCGGAGAGCGGCTCAGGGCCTCCAGAACGGTGGGATGGGCGTTGGAGGGGCCGGGTCCCAACAGCAGACGCTCCGGAGTGTCAATCGGAGCAAGCGACAGCCGATGCCGGTCAGACACGGTTGAGGTGATGGAAGCCAAGGCCTGGGAGGGGGCTGGATGGGTTGAGACTACGCAGTCGCAGGTGCGACCGATCAGCGGGCACGGACGTTCGTCGCACCGAGACCGCGGCAGAGATGCTCAAAGGGAGCACGGACAACGGCGTTGATCGCATCGGCACTGGCGGCGCCAGCATCGAGCAACTTCTCGGAGACCACGTCGGCCATCAGGGCGATGCTGCGAACGGTGGGGCCAGTGGGGACACCCAGGCTTTTGTAGGTGTCATCGAGGCCGTTGAGAACGCGCTCGTTGAGGATCGTGCTGTCGTCGGCGACCAGCGCGTAGCTGGCGTAGCGCAAGAAGTAGTCCATGTCCCGCAGGCAAGCCGCCCACCGACGGGTGGTGTAGGCATTCCCCCCGGGGAGGAGGAGCTCAGGATCGGCCTGCCAGAGACGCTGGCTCGCTTCACGGACGATCTCAGCGGCTTCGCAGTTAATCAGCTCGACGGCGGCCAGGCGCAGGGCAGCCTCGGAGTAATAGGTGGCGATGCGGTCGAGGGCCGACCCATCGAGATAACGACCCAGCTGGTCGTAACGGCCGATCAGACCGGTGATGGCATCACGCATGGGGGGTGAGAGATCGACGCACCTGAGGCGGACCGTAGCACCGGCAAACGTCCAGATCCCTTGCTGGATCGAGCCTTTGAAGAAGTTGACAGAAACGGTTACTCAAACTGCGACGCCGGCGAAAAGCAGGCCCATCAGTCGCCCATTTGGTTACCGGTGATACAAAGCAGGTCCCAACCCAGTCCGTACCGTCACTCCCGCCCGGTATAGGCGGGCACCCACCCAGCCACTTTCGACGCGTCATGGCCAAGACCGCCCAGGACGTCCTCCGTCAGATCAAGGACGAAGGCATTGAACTGATCGACCTGAAGTTCATTGATCTCCACGGCAAGTGGCAGCACCTCACGGTCACCCCTGACCTGGTGGAAGAGGAAGCCTTCACCGAGGGCGTGGCCTTTGATGGCTCTTCGATCCGCGGCTGGAAAGCCATCAACGAGTCGGACATGGCCATGGTGCCCGACCCGAACACCGCCTGGATCGACCCCTTCTACGGCCACAAGACCCTCAGCCTGATCTGCTCGATTCAGGAGCCCCGCAGCGGCAAGCCCTACTCCCGCTGCCCGCGGGCCCTGGCCCAAAAGGCCCTGGACTATCTGGGTTCCACCGGCCTCGCCGACACCGCTTACTTCGGTCCCGAGCCCGAATTCTTCGTTTTCGACGACGTCCGCTACAAGAGCGCGAACGGTTCAAGCTTCTACAGCGTCGACTCGATCGAGAACCCCTGGAACACGGATCGGGTTGAAGAGGGCGGCAACCTCGCCAACAAGATCCAACTGAAGGAGGGCTACTTCCCCGTCGCCCCCAACGACACCCTTCAGGACATGAGGACCGAGATGCTCCTCACCATGGGCTCCCTGGGGGTTCCCATTGAGAAGCACCACCACGAGGTGGCCACCTCGCAGCACGAGCTCGGTATGAAATTCGCCGAGCTGATCACCGCGGCCGACAACGTGATGATCTACAAGTACGTCGTGCGCAACGTTGCCAAGAAGTACGGCAAAACTGCCACGTTCATGCCCAAGCCGATCTTTGCCGACAACGGCAGCGGCATGCACGTCCACCAGAGCATCTGGAAGAATGGCGACACCCTGATGTGGGGCGACGGCACCTACGCCAACCTGTCCCAGACCGCCCGTTGGTACATCGGCGGCCTGCTGAAGCACGCCCCGAGCTTCCTGGCTTTCACCAACCCCACCACCAACAGCTACAAGCGCCTGGTGCCAGGCTTCGAGGCGCCCGTGAATCTGGTGTACTCCCAGGGCAACCGTTCCGCCGCCGTCCGCATCCCGCTGACCGGGTCGAACCCCAAGGCCAAGCGCTTGGAGTTCCGCTCCGGCGACGCCCTCGCCAACCCCTACCTGGGCTTTGCCGCCATGCTCATGGCCGGCATCGACGGCATCAAGAACCAGATCGATCCCGGTAACGGCACCGACGTCGACCTCTTCGAGCTGCCCGCCGAGGAACTGGCGAAGATCTCCACCGTCCCCGCCTCCCTCAACGGCTCCCTCGAAGCCCTGAAGGCCGACCACGAATACCTGCTGGCCGGTGGCGTCTTCACCGAAGACTTCATCGACAACTGGATCGCACTGAAGTACGAGGAGGTGCAGCAGCTGCGTCAGCGGCCCCACCCCCACGAATTCACCATGTACTACGACGCCTGATCAACGTCGCAGCAACCACTGCCCCGGCTTCGGCCGGGGCTTTTTTATGCCGACTCAGCCGTGGCGAAGCTGCTCGAGGGCGCTGTCATGCAGCCGTTGTTCATGGGCGTGGCGCTCAGCCCAGATCAAGGTTTGGGCATCCACCCGCTCTTCATGGTCCAAATCGGGCTTGGCACGGCGCTGGGACAGCCAACCAGAGACACGACGGGCGTTGCGCTGGCGCTCACGCACCCAAGCGACGTAGTGGGGCTCGTTTAAGCGAGCGGTGGGGGTGGACTCGATCATTGGCCTCCTTCCTCCTGCTTCACACCTTCATTCTGTAGCGGTTACTACCGAATGGCCCGTAACTCCATTAATCTTGACCTGGGTTCAAGGCGATACAGGGCCACGGCAGTGCCGTTCCATCGGCTGAAATGGATATCGCTTCATTGCACCTGAATCCCGCCCATGGCTGACGCCGTCACCAAGCTCGCCTATGAGGCCCTGCAACAGGGCAAGAGCCTGGTCGGGGTCGCCCACAAGGAGATCAGCACCCGCTTGATGGAACTGGTCGCCCCGGACGGCGCGCCTAAAACCCTGCCCATCCCACCCGAGATGCTGCGGGGCCTCCAGGCCTCCCATAAAGCGTTGTTAGACGTGGATTGGCAGGAGGCTGAAGCCGGCCTTTATCCAACCTCCCTGCTCTTTGACGCCCCTTGGGGCGATTGGGCCGCCCGCTATCCCCTGGTCTGGCTGGATATGCCGAGCACCTGGGCCAGGCGCTCGGAGCGGAATGTGCGTGATCTGCCCACCAACGTCGAGCAGGAGAACTATCCCGATTACTACCTGCAGAACTTCCACCACCAAACCGATGGCTATCTGAGCGACCACTCGGCATCGCTCTACGACCTGCAGGTGGAAATCCTCTTCAATGGCACCGCAGACCCGATGCGCCGTCGCGTGATCAAGCCTCTGCTGCAGGGGCTGCGCGCGTTTGAAGGACGTCCAGCCAGTGCGCTGCGGGTCTTGGACGTTGCCACAGGCACTGGACGCACCTTGCACCAACTGCGAGCGGCCCTGCCCAAGGCCCAACTGTGCGGCCTGGACTTGTCCTCTTCCTATCTGCGCCAAGCCAACCGTTGGCTCTCCCAACGCCCTACGGAACTGCCCCAGCTGGTGCAGGGCAATGCCGAAGCGATGCCCTTCGCCGAAGGAAGCATGCAGGGGGTGACCTGTGTCTTCTTGATGCACGAGCTGCCCGCGGAGGCGCGTCAAGCCGTGATCAACGACTGCTTCCGCGTGCTCGAACCGGGTGGTGTCCTGGTGCTGGCCGATTCCGTCCAACTGGCCGACTCACCGCAATTTGAAGTGGCGATGGACAACTTCCGCCGCGTCTTCCATGAGCCCTACTACCGGGATTACATCGCCGATGACATCGATGCGCGCCTCAGCGCTGCGGGCTTTAGCGGGATTCGGGCTCAATCCCATCTGATGACACGCGTCTGGACTGCCACCAAGCCCTGACACAGGCGGGCTACCGCCGGAAAAGTCCATAGGGTCTTCGAAACCGAAACGGCGGATGAGCAATCCCTTCAAGGTGCGATGGCTGATGGGCTGGACCTTCCAGACCGTGCTGATGGAAGGGGGCGTTCAAGTGGAAGCCCGCGGCTTTGGGATCTGCCTACGCACCCCTCTACGCCACGGTGAAAGCCCGATCGCAGCCGCGGACCGGTTGGTCCTTGCCGAGGATCGCCGCCGCCGCGCTCTTCATGCCGCATGGCTTCGTGGAGAGCGGCTGGCCCCGGCCAGCGCCGATCAGGGCGTTGAAGGGTTGGAGCTGGATCCAAACGCAGCACCCGCCGAGCAGTCCTTGATCCAGGTCGCGGCGTAGTCGGCCCGCGTTAGCGCTTCAGGAGCACAGCCAGCAGCGCCCCAAGGCCACCCCAACGCAGAAACTGCCAGACCGCCCGCTCACTCCAGACGCTCGCTTGGAGCGGAGCCGGCAGAGGATCGAGCAAACGCTGGGCCGCCGCCAGGCGCTGGCGCAGGCGACGGGCCTGAAGACTGTCGTCGGCCGGGTCGAGGCGTTCAGCTGCAGAGACCGTGGCCAGGAGGTTGGCGAGCTGATGCAGCCAGCGGATCGGCTGATAAGGGGAACGCGGTCGCTGTTGCATGGCGTCAGGATGACCCGATCCGAACGGATCCGTCCAGTGCAGGCTCATCAGGCAAAGCAAAATCCAAAGGAATGGCCCCTGGAGAGTCAGCAGCTGGCGCAAGCGCTGCACCAGAAGCTCGCGATCGGCAACCAGGACTGGCATGCCCTGAAAGGACAGCCCCAACGACGGGCGGCCGAGCAACTGGTGGCAGCACTCGTGTTGCTCCTCGACGCGGAGAACAGTCCCGCGGCGGCCACCGTTAGCCCACAGCGACTGGAAGCGACCGCACTGGTGGAACATGCCCTGGGTTGGCTGACCGGAGAGCGCAAAGACCCGGGCTGCCCGAGCCACGGCCACTAGGCCCGGCGCAGCGCCACCTGAACCCGGTTGCCGCGGCGGCTCCAGCGCACATCGTCAAAGCACTGGTGGATCAGAAAGAAACCGCGACCGCTCAGGGCATCGAGGCGTTCGGGAAGGGCCGCTAAGCGTGCTTGAGGCGGAACCCCTGGTCCCTCGTCCTGCACCTGAAAGACGCACCAGCGGGGGGTCAGGATCCGGCGAACGCGCACACACTTCAGCGGGTCATTGCCGTTGCCGTGCCGGACGGCATTCACCAAGACCTCTTGGAGCCCGAGCTGGAGCGTGGCCAACTGCTCGGCCGTTTGAATCGGCTCCAGCAACAGCTCCAGCAGCGGAGCCAGTTGCAGGGTTGATGGGGTGATGAAGTCAGCCCAACGCAGCGCCATGGAGCCCCAAAGAGGGGAAACAGCGGTTCAATCGACCCTACCCCTGAGTGCAGGGCTGCGCTTCAGGACGGAACGCGTTGTTGCACCCCGGGATGGGAGAGCAAGGCATCCATCAGGCGCACGCCGCGCAACTGATTGACCAGGGGCATATGACCCTCCGGGGCCTCCAACGACCAGGTGAAGGCTTTGGGGTAGCGGGTCCAGAGTCCCGCCTGCTTCCAGCCAATCCGCGGCCAAAGCTGCTCCCAGCGATTGCCCAAACTGCGCAGCAGACGCAATTGAACGGAGAAGCCAAAGCGGGCCTGGGAGAAGGTCACCCAGAGGCGATCGAGGGATTCGAGGTCAACGGAGGCCATGGGCGGGACCTCGGAGTAGTAGACGTAGCCGCGCTTCTCGGCGGCAGGCCCGGCCAGCTGGCGGAGGTGCTCGCTAGTTAGACGGTCCGCTTCCTCAAAGTCCTGGCGGATCAGCGCCAGCTGCAGAGGGGTGTAGTTCAGCCCTTGGCCGCTGGTGACGGCTAGCCAACCTTCGGAGTAGCGGGACCAGAAAGATTGGGAGAGGGCGTCCTCTTCAGAGACCAGGAGCTGGATCAAGGTGCCGCAGGCCCAGTCGTCTCCCGTGGCATCCCAGCGGTCGATCTGGTCGGCGATCAAGGGGCGGCATTCACTGCTGCGCTTCAGAACTTGCGGCAGCAGCGAGCGACGCTGACGCGGAGCGCTGCTGACGAAGCGCTCAATCAACTGGTCAGCGCTGAGCGTGGTGGTGACGGGTGGACCAGAAAGCATGGAAAAGGGCTGACCTGACGCTGGCCTGACAGCGCTGGCCCACTATGTCAGGCATTGCAGTCGACTAGCGGCTGGAGGCCCCAACAGGATCAACGTCATGGCTGACCGGCAATCCATCGAGGCCTTCCTGCAAAGCCAAGGTCCCGTCGTGGATGTCCGTGCTCCCGCGGAATTCGAAAAGGGACACATCCCGGGCGCCAAGAACCTGCCACTGTTCAGCGACCTCGAGCGCGCCGAAGTCGGAACGACCTACAAGCAGGTCGGGCGGACCGCAGCGGTGCAGCTGGGGCTCTCCCTGGTGGGGCCGAAATTGGCCCTCCTTGGCGAGACCCTTCAGGAGTGGAGCAGCCAGAGCCCAGGCCAACCCTTGAGGATCCACTGCTGGCGGGGGGGCATGCGTTCAGGGAGCATGGCCTGGCTCGCCGAGACCCTCAATCTCCAGGCCATGGTCCTGGAGGGCGGCTACAAGAGCTACCGCCGCTGGGTTCTGGAGCTGATGGAGCAGCCCTGGCCGATCCATCTGCTGGGGGGACGCACGGGAACCGGCAAAACAGACCTTCTGCTGGCACTCGCAGAACGGGGGGTGGCCATCGTGGACCTGGAGGGACTCGCCCATCACCGCGGCAGCAGCTTTGGCGGCCTGGGCCTACCCGCCCAACCGAGCACGGAGGCCTTTGAGAATCGGATCGCGGCGGTGCTGAACGAGCAGCGCGCGGCACCCCAGATCTGGCTTGAAGCGGAAAGTGTTCAAGTGGGCCGCTGCCGGATCCCAGCCGGACTCTGGCGGCAGATGCAAGCAGCACCACTGCTGGAAATCACACGCCCCGTGGCGGAGCGTCTCGATCAGCTGGTGGAGGTCTACGGCGTCCAGGACCCGGACGCCCTGGCTGAAGCCACCCAACGCATCGCCCGGCGCCTGGGCCCGCAACGCACCACGACGGCCCTGGAGGCGATCGCCGTGCGGGACTGGCATGGGGCCTGCGCCCAAATGCTCGATTACTACGACCGCTGCTACGACCATGAGCTGGAGCGCCATGGCCAAGAGGAGTCCCTGACGCCACCGGAACGGCGTGATTTAGCGGGGCTCTCGGCGACGGCGGCCGCAGACCAGCTGATCGCGAGCGGTCTTGCCACCAGATCGGCCAAGCAGCATCACTAGGATCAGCCTTTACGACGACGGGCAATGGCCGCGATCCAGTTTTTCCCCGGTGTGGATGAGCCGGTCGTGCCCGACATCCGGATGACCCGTTCGCGCGATGGCCGCACCGGCCAGGCGATCTTCATCTTTGACCAGCCCCAGGCCCTCTCCCCCGAGAGCATGGCCGACATCGGCGGCATGTACATGGTCGATGAAGAGGGCCAAATGGTGACCCGCGATGTCAATGCGAAGTTCGTCAATGGCAAGCCGGCCGGCCTAGAGGCCACTTACACCTGGAAAACCACCGACGACTTCGAGCGCTTCATGCGTTTTGCGGAGCGCTACGCCCAGGCCAATGACCTGGGCTTTGCCCAGAAGAAGAACGAGGACGCCGGCGAAGGGGACGCCAACTGAATTCAAGCGCCGCAATCGGCGCTAAAACAACACGAGTCGGCCTTCCCCTTTGAGATTCGGCCAGTGGCTCGGATTGATCGCCACAGCAGCGGCAGCGCTGCTGCTGTGGTCCTTGCGCGAGGTCCTCGTCCTGGTCTTTGCCGCCGTGGTGCTCGCCATGGCGATTTGCACCCTGGTGGGTGTCACCCAAGAGCGACTGCGCTGTAACCGCGCCGCTGCGCTGTCCCTCAGCTTGGGGGGTCTACTCCTGCTCGCGGTGCTGACCACGGCGGTGGTCATTCCACCCTTCATCGCCGAATTCCAGGAGCTGCTCAGGCAACTCCCCGCCGCCCTGCAGGTGGCCATGCAACTGCTGCGCAGCAGCCTTGATCAGAGCAGCCAGATGCTCTATGGCCGTGAGGCGCTGCAGTGGTTGCAGCAGAGCTGGCAAAACCAAGGCAGCGCCAGCCTGGATCCCACAGACGGCCTGCTCAAACTGCTCGGCGTGGCCGGAAACCTCGGCAGTGGCTTGTTGGAGTTGCTGTTTGTGATCGCCGTCAGCTTGATGGTGGCGATCCAACCCAAGGCCTACCGGGAGATCGCGATCCTTCTGGTTCCCTCGTTTTACCGGCGTCGCTTCCGCGACGTGCTCACTCTCTGCGGGGAGGCCTTGAGCAGCTGGATGGCTGGGGTGCTGATCAGTTCGCTCTGCGTCGGTGTGTTGGCCGCGATCGGCCTGTCGCTGCTCGGGGTGAAGTTGGTGGCTGCCAATGCCCTCTTGGCCGGCCTGTTGAACGTCATCCCCAACGTCGGCCCGACCCTGAGCACGGTCTTTCCGATGTCGGTGGCGTTGCTGGATTCGCCGCTGAAGGCGCTGTTTGTCTTACTGCTCTATGTGGTCATCCAACACATTGAGAGCTACCTGATCACCCCATCGGTGATGCACCACCAGGTGAAATTATTGCCGGGGCTGACCTTAATTGCCCAGTTCCTGTTCACGGTCATCTTTGGACCGCTGGGCCTGCTCTTAGCCCTGCCGCTCGCGGTCTGCCTCCAGGTCATCGTTCGGGAGGTGCTGATCCAGGACGTCCTGAATGGCTGGGAGTTGGCGAAGGGTGAGCGGCCATGACACCAAGGAGTTTGCTGCTGCTGCTGTCCCTGGTGGTCCTGGGTCTCCTGGCCTGGGAACTGCGTTGGGTGCTGATGGTGCTCTTTGGCGCGGTGGTGCTCGCCGTCGCCCTTGATGTGCCGGTGAGCTGGCTGCGCCGCGTGGTTCGACTGAGCCGTCCGCAGGCCCTGCTGGCGGTGCTGGTGGTCCTCGGCCTGCTGAGCTGGCAGCTCGCCGAACTGCTGCTGCCGGACCTGCTGGCGCAGCTCAACCAGCTGACCCAGTTGGTGCCGGCCTTGATCGCGCGGCTCGCCGAACTGCTCGGCGGAGTCAGCGTGCTGGAGGGGCTCGGCAGTCAACTCTCCGAGCTCATCACCATCGACAAGCTGCAGCCCATTGGCGCCCAACTGCTGGGGTTTGCCGGCGGCGCCGCCAGTGGCACCGTGCTGCTGCTGCTGATGGGATTGCTCGCGATCCTCTTGGTGCTCGATCCCCGCAGTCACCAGCGCTTGGCCTTGGCGCTGACCCCGGCCCACAGCCGAACCTTGGTGCAGAACCTGCTCACGGAAAGCCGCCAGGCCCTGGGCGGCTGGCTGGCGGGGATGACCCTCTCCGCCTCCGTGGTCTTCCTACTGACCTGGGCGGGGCTGGCGGCCCTCAAAGTGCCCTTGGCACTGTTGAGCGGCCTGATCTGCGGCCTGCTCACCTTTGTCCCCACCATCGGCCCCACCCTGGCCAGCCTCTTGCCCGTGGGGGTCTCGCTGCTGATCTCACCAACCCTGGCGGTTCAGGTGATCGTGCTGCGTTTGGTGCTGCAGAACGGCGAAGCCTTTCTGCTCACCCCCCTCTTGCTGAGCAGAACGGTCAACCTCCTGCCCACCGTGGCCTTGATGGCTCAGCTGAGCCTCGGGGCCCTGCTGGGCCTTCCTGGCGTGCTGCTCGCCCTGCCCCTGGTCGTGGTGCTCCAGGTGTTCTCCCAACGGGTGTTGGTGGAGCAGGTGATGGATCGGTGGACCTAATCCGTCACGGCCGTTTCGAGCGAGATTGACGCATCAGGGTCGGGGTGAAGACCAAGACCGTCACCGCAAGAAGGTGATAGCGGGGAATCGTGAGCAGGCTGATCCAGGTGAAATGCTCAGCCAGGAGCTGAAGCTCCGAGCGCAGATCCCAAAGGGCCATCGCTGCGAGCAGCAGCGGCACCAAAGGGATGCGGCGCGTCATCGACGCGAGAGCACCGGAAGCAAGGTCGGGGCAATGCCAATGCTCGACCAACTACCGACCCCGATGCCGATCGTCAGGGCCACAGCAAACCAGAAGAGGCTGCTCCCACCAAAGAGCAACAGGGACACCAGCGGCAAAAGAGTCGTGAAGGAGGTGTACAGCGAGCGAGTCAAGGTGGCATCCACCGCCACGTCGACCTGGTCCTGGAGGCTCAGCCCCTGCAAGGCGCGCTTCTGCTCACGGATGCGGTCAAAGACCACCACGGTGTCGTTCACGGAGTAACCGGCAACGGTGATCAGGGCCACGGCAAAGAGGGAGTTGACTTCAATGCCGCTGATCAGACCCAACCAGGCGAAAACGCCGCAGGTGATGACGATGTCGTGGGCCAGGCAAAGCAGGGCCAAGCCGGCGAAGACTCCGTCGTAGCGGAAGCTGATGTAGGCCGCGATCGCCGCAAAGCTCACCAACAGCGAAATCAGGCTCCCCTTGAGCAGTTGGTCGCCCAGGGTGGGGCCAATCGTGTTGATCGAGACCTGTTTGGGATCCACCGGGCCAATCACAGGGGCCAGGCCCTCGATCAGGGCGCGGGTTTGTTCGGGCTCAAGGTCAGGAAGCCGCAGGTCAACGGAACGACCACGATCCAGGACCTGAACGCCGGCATTGACCAGCTGGGGAGCCGCTTGGCCGCCCACCTCGGGCAGGGTCAGGGCACGCAGTTGCTGACGGACCTCGGCAGCATTGAGGCCTGAGCAGTCCGCGCCCGTGCAGCTGCGTTGGATCTCCACCTGGGTACCGCCGGTGAAGTCCAAACCGGGCTTCAGGGGTGCGGCAATGCGGGGGTTGCTCCAACAGAGCGCCATGCCCACGACGCTGAGCAGGACAGCGAGGCCGGAGGCCAGCCAGCCCTGACGGCGGATGCGGCTGATCCGAAAGCGAGGAGCGGGGGCGGCCACGGCGGTCGAAGGGTCGGACATCAGGAGGCCTGGGCGGGCAGCTGGGATTGGGGCAGGAAGTAGCTGGAGCGGCGCAGCGAGGGATAGCCCATCAACAGGCGCAACAGGGTGCGCGTGCAGGTCAGGGCCGTGAACAGGCTCAGCACCAAACCAATGCCCAAGGTGACGGCAAAGCCTTTGACCAGACCGGTGCCGAGGGCGAAGAGGGCCACGCAGGTGATCAAACCGGTGATGTGGCCATCGAGGATCGAAGAGAAGGCCAAGGAGAAGCCCGCATCGATCGAGCGAATCAAGGTGTTGCCGCGCCGCAATTCCTCTTTGATCCGCTCAAAGATCAGGACGTTGGCATCGACGGCGATGCCGATCGAGAGGATGAAACCCGCAATCCCAGGCAGGGTCAGCGTGACCGGGATCAGCGCATACATCGCCAGGTTGAACAGCGCGTAGAGGGCCAGGGCCACCACCGCAACAGCGCCAGGCAAGCGGTAGACGACGACCATGAAGACGGCAACCAGGGCCAGTCCCAGCAGGGCCGCCTGCAGGCTGCGTTGGACGTTCTCGCTGCCGAGCGTGGCGCCAATGGTGCGCTGCTCGATCACTTCAACGGGAAGTGGCAAGGAACCACCTCGGAGCTGAACCTCCAGATCACGCGCCTCTTCAGCGCTGAAGTTGCCCGTGATACTCGCGGCGCCGCCGCTGATGCCAGCGGGCTTGAACTCAGGACCCACGCTGGCTTCACTGATGGAGCGGCCGTCCAACACGATCCCCAGCAGGCGGCCAGTGCCGGCAATGCTCTGGGTGAGTGAGGCGAACTTCCGTCCACCCTCGGTGTTGAAGCTCAAGGTGACGTCCCAGGCGCTGCCGGCCTGGTTCTGTTGCCGACCCGCACCGGTGAGGTCCTTACCGGTCAGGGCGGCGGGCTCATAGAGCTCAACGATCTTGGTGTTGACCGCAGCGAGAAGCAGCTCCAACTGATCGGTCTCGCTGCTGCCGGCCGGAGCGCGGACTCCGGCATCGTTCAGGAGCTGGGCCAGACCGTCGGCATCCAGATCAGCCGTTTTGGCCTGCGCTTGATCCTTGGAGCGACGCAAATTCAAGACAGCTTGGGCCTGCCGCTTGAGCTTGAGCAAGCCGCTCATCTCCAGCTCAGTGCCGGGTTTCTGGGCCCGAAACTCCAGCAGAGCCGTCGTGCCAAGCACCTTGGCCGCACGGCTGGGGTCCTGCTCACCAGGCAGCTGCAGCAGCAGTTGATCGTCGCCAATGGTCTGGAGGGTCGACTCACTCACCCCGAGACCATTGATGCGGCGATCCAACACATCCTTGACCGCCTCCAACTGCTCGCTTTGCACGCGCTTAATCGCGCCCGCCGGCATCACCTGCAGGGTCAGTTGGCTACCCCCGCGCAGATCCAAACCCAGTTGCAGTGGGAATGAGGCAAGGACGGCTCCGGCGGCAAATGCCAGGGCCAAGATCAGGGCAAACCACCCCTGTTGACGTGCCATCTCAGACCTGGCCAGCCTTGAGCGCCTTGGCCGCTTCCACGATCTGATGCGGCTGAATGATCGTCAGGTTTTCGAGGGTGCCGTTGTAGGGGGTCGGGATGTCCTGGGAGGACAGGCGGATCGGGCGGGCATCGAGATCGTCGAAGCACTGCTCGGTGATCAGAGCGATCAACTCAGCGCCGATACCCCCGGTCTTCATGCACTCCTCGACGACCAGAACCTTGTGGGTCTTTCGGATCGAACGGGAGATGGTCTCCATGTCGAAGGGCTTCAGGCTGATCAGGTCGATCAACTCAACGCTGACGCCCTCCTTCTCCAGCTGCTCCACGGCCTTCAGACAGTGGTGGCGCATGCGGGAGTAGGTCAGGATCGTGACGTCGCTGCCTTCCTTGACCAGATCGGCCTGGTCCAAGGCACAGGTGTAGTCCCCTTCAGGAATGTCTTCCGAGAGGTTGTAAAGCAGCACGTGCTCGAAGAACAGCACGGGGTTGTTGTCGCGAATCGCCGCCTTCATCAGGCCCTTGGCGTTCGTTGGGGTGCTGACCGCCACGATCTTGATGCCGGGCACCGCATGGAAGTAGGCCTCGAGGCGCTGGCTGTGCTCAGCCCCGAGCTGACGGCCCACGCCGCCGGGACCGCGAACCACGGCGGGAATCGTGAAGTTGCCGCCACTCGTGTAGCGGAGCATCCCCATGTTGTTGGAGATCTGGTTGAACGCGAGCAGCAGGAAGCCCATGTTCATGCCTTCGACGATGGGCCGAAGGCCCGTCATCGCGGCACCGACGGCCATGCCGGTGAAGGCATTCTCTGCAATCGGGGTATCCAGAACCCGCAGTTCGCCGTACTTCTCGTAGAGATCCTTCGTGACCTTGTAGGAACCGCCGTATTGACCGACGTCTTCCCCCATCACGCAGACATGGGGATCACTGGCCATCTCTTCGTCGATGGCCTCACGCAGGGCGTTGAAGAGAAGGGTCTCTGCCACGGTTGAAAAGCGGGTCCGGCACTGGACCGGGGTGGGGCCAACCTATCTCAACCGCCCGCGGCAAAGGTCAGCAACAACAACACCGACAACAGCATTCCTGGTGAAAGGAGCAACACCAGCAGCTGCAGGTCGTGGCCAGTCATGACAAGGGAGGGCAGCCCATCGCCGAAGGCTAGGGGGTTTCTTCGGCCTGTTTCCAACCCGGTAAGAGGCTCCGGATAAATGTCAAAAACAGCCCCAGGCCGACGAAGGCAAAGGTGAACGTCGCCAAGAAGCTCATGCCGACCATCAGGGTCTTCATGAACACGGCAATGCTCTGGGCAAAGCGCGCCTCGTAGTGGGGCGGATGTTCGGCGTAGTAACCCACCACCTTGGCCGACAACTGCAGCGCCAACCAGCCCAGGCCAAAGCTGGTTAATGAACCGGTGAGGAAGCTGATCGGCCCCTTGCGCGGCTTCGGGGAGACCGCCGCGTCGCCGGCCTTCTCCGCCTTAGCGAGGTCTTGGCTGTCGCTCTGGGTCTCACTCACGCGGGATTGCACAGGATGCGTTCAGACCAGCGTGGCACCAGAGCCCGTGCAGCAGCAGACCCAGGACTCGAACCCCCCGGCCGCCAGATCGTCAGCCAGCTGGTTCTGGGCCGCTTCCGCCCCCCCTCGATCGGGGAACACCGCGAACAGGCTTGGCCCCGAACCGCTCATGGCCACCGCCAACGCCCCGTTGGCCCGCCGCAGGATCGAGAGGCCCCCGCGAACGCTGGTCACCTCAGGCTCCACCACCTTCTGCAGGTCGTTGCGAATGGCGGGAAGCGGACCATTGCCGCTCAAGGCCTGGAGCAAGGTGGCCTGACGCAGGGCCTGACGGCGCTGCTCAAAGGCCTCCTCACCCGAGAGGTAATCCGCCCCGAACTGGTCACGGCACTGTTTGTAGGCCCACGGGGTCGAGACGCTGGAGTCGGGGTGCTTGATCAGCAGCACCCCCAAGGTGGGCGGCTGGGCCAAAGCGGCAGATTCGAGGACCTCACCTCGGCCAAAGCAGAGCTGGGTCCCGCCATCGATGCAAAAGGGCATGTCCGAGCCGAGCTCAGCGGCCATGGCCGCCAGCTGGGCGCTGCTAAAACCACAGCCCCAGAGGGTGTTCAGACCCACCAGGGCCGCCGCACCGTTGCTGGAGCCCCCCGCTAGACCCGCGCCAATCGGGATGCGCTTGGTCAAGACCATGGCCACGCCCAGCTCCGGCAAACCAACCCGTTGCTTGATCAACTCGGCCGCCTTGACGATCAGATTGTTGCCATCGGTCGGGAGGTCCG
Source organism: Synechococcus sp. LTW-R (assembly GCF_014217875.1). Taxonomy (NCBI): domain Bacteria; kingdom Bacillati; phylum Cyanobacteriota; class Cyanophyceae; order Synechococcales; family Synechococcaceae; genus Synechococcus; species Synechococcus sp. LTW-R. The sequence goes on along the minus strand of NZ_CP059060.1, from coordinate 525,466 downwards.
CGCGGTCGCAGTGGAGGGTCACCGCCCCATCCGCCGTGGGCCGCAGGCTGAGGCTGTCGGCCAAATCCAAGGTCTGCATCACCATCGCTAGCTCGTGAAAGCCGTCGGGGCGCAGGCCGAGCACCTCGAGATGCAGGTTGATCTTGGCGGGGGCGCTGACCTGCAGCTCTGCCATGGCGAGGGTGCCTTGCTTAGGAGGTGAGCCGATTCAAGCCCGCCGCGAGTCGCACCCAATGCTCCGGGGCCACCTCCTGGGGACGCTGCTGCAGGCCGATCTCCGCCTCCTCGGTCAGGGCCAGCAGCTGCTCGGCATCCACCAAACCGGAGAGGGTGTTGCGCAACATCTTGCGGCGGGCCGCAAAGCAGCGCCTGAGCAGCATCTCCACCGTTTTGGCCAGGGCGGGATCCAGCCGTTGCTCCACCGGCAGCGGATCGAGGGCCACCACTTCACTCATCACCTTCGGAGGCGGTTGAAAGCAGCGGGGCGGGACCGGGCAGACCGTGCTGCAGCGCGCCAACAACTGCATGCGCACACTCAGGGCCGAGAAGGCACTGCTGCCAGGACGGGCCCGAATCCGCTCGCCCACCTCCTGCTGCACCAAGAGGACCAGACGGCGATAGGGCTCGGCCACCGGGCGATCCAGGCGACCCACCAGGCGCTCCAGCAGAGGGCCTGTGATGTTGTAAGGGATGTTGGCGACCACGGCGGTGGCCGCCGGCAGATCCACTGCCAGGACATCCCCTTCGGTGAGCGCGAAGCGGGGATTGGCGCCAAAGCGCTCCTGGAGCCCCGCCACCAAATCACGATCCAGCTCCACCGCATGAACCCCGCTGGCAGCGGACTCCAGCAGCCGCTCCGTCAGGGCTCCGCGGCCGGGTCCCACCTCCAGCACGGTGTCCGCAGCGGTCAGCTCAGCAGCCCGCAGGATCTCATCGAGCACGGACTGGTCCTTCAGCCAGTGCTGACCAAAGCGTTTGCGGGCGCGGTGGGCCGCGAAGGACATCAGTGAGCGGAGCAGGCCTGTCTCCACATTGCTTCAAGCCCAGTCCGCTCAGACCCAAGGCAGCCAACGCACGGGCCGGCGACTGGGGGGCAGGGGCACCAAGGCACAGACCCACTCCCAGCGGCAGTCCTGGTACTCGGGGTGCTGCTGCAACCACAGCTGCAGGCTGCTCTCAAGCCGCCGCCGCTTGCCGGCATGGAGGGCCCCCACCCCCCAACCGTCCGGCCCGCACCGGGTCCGGCCTTTGACCTCCACCAGCAGCAGCCGTTGCGGTTTATGCAGCAGCAAATCCAATTCCCCCCAGCGGCTGCGCCAGCGCTGGGCCAGCAGAGTCCAACCCGCAGCCCGCAGCAAGCGCAGGGCCCGCTGTTCCGCCCAATTTCCTCGCCGTTGCGACACGGTTCGCCCCATCGGCCATAGCCCTGACCCCTGCTCAGAATTCCCAAGGCGCCCTGCCTAGGGTTGCTCGACACCGGCTCTCCACCATGCGTCGCTTCTTCCGAGCACTGCTGCGCTCCGCGCTGCTGGCCCTGCTGCTGGTCAGTGCGGCGCTCCTACCGGCCCAACCCGCGCAGGCGGCCATGGACTACGCCAAGCAGGTGCTGATCGGCCATGACTTTGCAGGCGTGGACCTGCACGGCGCCACCTTCAACCTGACAAACCTGCGGGAAGCCGATTTCCAAGGGGCCGACCTGCGTGGCGCCAGCCTCTACGGGGCCAAGCTCCAGGACGCCAACCTCTCGGGCGCCGACCTGAGTGACGCCACCCTCGATTCCGCCGTCCTCGATGGAACGGACCTGCGCAATGCGGTGCTGGAGAACGCCTTCGCCTTCAACACGCGCTTTAAGGATGTTCTGATCGAAGGCGCGGACTTCACCAACGTGCCGTTCCGCGGCGACGTCCTGAAAACCCTCTGCGCCAGCGCCAGCGGCACGAACCCCGTCACCGGTCGCGCCACCAAAGACACCCTTGAGTGCAGCTGAGGCCAGCCCACCATGAGCTTCGATGCCCGCAGCCTGGAGCGGCTCCAAGAACTCGGCCGCTCTCTGCCCAAACCCCTGCCTAAGCCAGAGCGCCACAAGGAGACCAAGGGGACGCCCGGCAAACGCCATCGCGTTGAGACCGAAACGGACCCCCAGGCCCTCTTTGGCGAGCTGATGAAGGCCAGTGAGGACGGCACGGTGCCGCCCCATCTCATGGATCGCCTGCGCCAGGCCGAAAGCGACCAAGAACGCAAGCGCCAAGCAGCCCAGCGGGAGCAACTGCAGGCCCTCCAAAGCCAAACCAACCGCCCGACCGATGGCCTGAAAGCCCAAGGCAAACCCCAGGAACTGCGGCCCAATCAACAGCGCCGCCGCCCCGCCAACAGCGAAGAACAGGACCTCTACGTGGCCTTCCAGCAACTGCTCCTAGAGGGGGACGAGGAGGACTAAGCGTCCGCAAGTAGTACACGCGAACTATCCTGAAGGGGTTCCTGCGGCACCCGTGGCCTTGCCTGCCCCCCTGTCCTCCGACGGCCCGCTGCAACTCTTGGGCCCACCGCGGGAGGAGCCCCAGGAGCTGAGGCTGCCCCTCGCCGCCAGCACCGTGGCGGCGGGTTTCCCCAGCCCGGCCGATGACTACATCGATGTAGGCATCGACCTCAACGAAACCCTGATCCGCCACCCCAGCAGCACCTTCTTCCTGCGGGTGAGCGGCGATTCAATGGTGGATGCCGGAATCCAGCACGGTGATCTGCTGGTGGTGGACCGCAGCCTCGAAGCCAGGCCGGGCCAGATCGTCGTGGCCGTGCTCGATGGGGCCTTCACCTTGAAGCGCCTCGCCCGCCACCAAGGCCGGTTGCGGCTCGAGGCTGCCAACAGCGCCTATCCCCCGCTCGAACTGCACCACTGCGGCGACGTCCAGATCTGGGGTGTGGCGATCCACGCCATTCACAGCCTCTCCGCCCATGGCTGATGCCCTCGGGCTGATCGATGCCAACAACTTCTATGCCAGCTGTGAGCAGGCCTTCGATCCAGCACTGCTCGGCCGCCCCGTCGTGGTGCTCTCCAACAACGACGGCTGCGTGGTCTCCCGCAGCAGTGAGGCCCGGCAACTCGGCATTGGCATGGGCAAGCCCTACTTCCAAATCGCCGACGAGCTGCAACGGCACGGTGTCGTCGTGCGCAGCTCCAACTACGCCCTCTATGGCGACATGAGCCATCGGCTGATGAGCAGCCTGGAGCCCTTCGTCGCCGAGCTGGAGGTCTATTCGATCGATGAAGCCTTCATTCGCCTGCCCAGGCCGCATAACGGTGACCTCATCCCCTGGGCCACGGCCCTGCGCAGCCGGATCCGCCACAACCTGGGCCTGCCCATTGCCATCGGTCTCTCCACCAGCAAGGTGCTGGCCAAAGTGGCGAACCACATCGCCAAGGGGGATCGGCAACACGCCGGGGTCTTTGACCTCAGCCTCCCCGGGGAGACCACCAGCTGGCTCAAGCAGACCCCCGTGGAGGACCTCTGGGGTGTCGGCCGGCGCCTGAGCCGTTGGTGCCGGCTGCGGGGCATCAGTACGGCGCAGCAACTGCGGGACATGCCCAGCGGAGAACTGCGGGCCAAAGCCGGGGTGGTGGGCCTGCGCCTGCAACTGGAACTGCAGGGCATCAGCTGCCTGCCCCTGGAGCAGCAAGCCAGAGACAAGCAGGAGACCTGTGTGAGCCGCAGCTTCAGCCGCCCCGTCACCACCGAAGAGGAACTGCGCCAGGCCATCGCCAGCTACATCAGCCGCGGCGCGGAGAAGTTACGGCGGCAACGGCAACGGGCTGGCCGGCTCACGGTGTTTGCCCGCACGAGTCCCTTCGCCCCCGGCTTCTACAGCCAGGCCGCCAGCATCAGCCTGCCCCTGGCCAGCAACGACACCGGCGTCCTGCTGCGGGCCGCCTGCCGGATGGTTCCCAGCCTCTATCGGCCCTACAAACGCTTTGCCAAGGCCGGAATCCTGCTGCAGGACCTTCAACCGGAGAGTCAGCTGCAACACCACCTCCTGCAACCCCTCAGCCAGGTCGAGCAGCAGCGCCGGGAGGCCCTCATGGCCAGCATCGATCAACTGAACCGTCGCTACGGCAGCGGGACGGTGCAGTGGGGCGCCTGCGGGCTCCAGCCGGCGTGGTTGATGCGGCGGGAGCAACTCTCCCGGGCCGCCACCACCCGACTCAACGACCTCCCCACCGTCTGGGCGCGCTAAGGGGACTCAAACAGCGCCGTATTTCGCGGTGCTCTGTTTGACGCAGAAGGTTTTGGCTGCCTCAATGGAGTCGAGCTTCTCAATGCGCTCGGCAACGCAGTTGCAGGTGTCTTGCACCATGCCGGGGGGCGGCGTTTTACCCGCGGCCTTGAAGTCCGCATTCATCGCCCTGGAGCACTGGTTCTGAATGATCTGAACGACCATGTTCTGCGCCGAGACAGACGCAGGAACAAACAGGGCGCTGCCGCCGAGAACCACCACCCCGGCGGCGCGAGTCGCGAGTGAACGGACGTCAGTCAGGGGAGGGACCGGGCAGCTTCAACCTTGTGATAGCGACGCTGAGCCGGAAAGAACAGAGCTGTAGGGAAAGGACATTCCGCCCTAGGCGGGCTGAGCGTCCTGGGACTCAGCAACGACGTCTTCAAAGCTGGCGCGCCGTTGGGAATCGAGGTGTTCGATGTGTTTGCGCTCGTTGTAATAAAGGTCCTGAAAGCGCAGGGCATCGCTGTTGAGCTCGGCAAACATCGCCTCGATGCGGGTTTCCATGTCGAGGCTCTCGGCCGCCGCCTCAGCGGGAGGGGCCTGGGAGTCATCCAGCAGCCGGGCAATGCAGCGCTCAAGGGTCTCCAACCGCTGGCTGCTCCAGGCATCCAGGAGGTGACGGGCACGCTTCATGCTGCGCTGGCGCTCCAGTGCCGCGGTGGCCCCCCGCAGCTGCAGGGGGGGATTGCTCAAGGAGAGGCGTTGAACGTCACTGGGTTCCAGCAGTGGAGTTAAACGCCCCAGCAGTTCGCTGGGCAGGCCGGAGTCAGGATCGTCAGCCAGCAGCAACTGATCACTGAGCAGCCGCGGTAGATCCAGGTCGGCGAGCTCCGCACCGGACTCGCTGCCGCGGTTGATCGCCTCCAGGCGTCCAACCCCCAGGTTGTCCTCCTCCAGCGAACTGATCACCGCCCAAAGCTGGCGGTGGTGGGCAATGGCGAAGTCGTCGAGTTCGCGGCGCCGCAACTCGGCGCGAATCGGACCGCGATAGGTCGGGCAATGGAGATAGAGGCGCAGGACCTCGGCTTCAGCCCGCTCCCGCAGTCCGGCCTCACCGGGCTGCTCCCAACGGCGAGAGCGCCCATGCCAGCGCTGCCCTTTGACCTGCTGGCGCAGGTCGTCTTCCAACTGCAGAGCGAGCCGGGCCTGGCCGCCGCTGAGCCGTTCGGCCACCTGCTGGAGGTAACGGGAGCGAACGGCACTTGCGGGCAGCTTGCCCAAGAGGGCCACCAGCTCGGTCACCGCCTTTTGGAACTGATCGGCCTTGCTGAGGTCGCAGCCGTGCAGCACCTGGTCGATCTGCCAATCGAGCCAAAGGGGAGATTGATCGAGCAGGGAGCGGTAATCCGCTGCTCCGTGGTCCTTCAGAAATTCGTCGGGATCCTTGCCGCTGGGTAGGTGCAGCACCCGCAGTTCCAGCTGGCCCTGGAGGGCCAACTGCTCCACCTCGCCAATGGCCCGTTGGGCGGCCCGAACCCCGGCGCCATCGGCGTCGAAGTTCAGGATCAAGCGCTTGCCGTCGCAGCAACGGCAGAGCTGGGTGATCTGCTGATTGCTCAGCGCCGTGCCAAGCGCCGCCACCGCATTGGTGATGCCAGCCGCGTGGAGCGCGATGACGTCGAAGTAGCCCTCGACCACGACAGCGCGATCGGCCTTGCGAATCGCATTGACCGCCTTGTCGAGGCCAAAGAGGTGTTTGCCCTTCTCAAAGACCTCCGTCTCCGGAGAGTTCAGGTACTTGGGCTCTCCGCCATCCAGGCTGCGGCCGCCAAAGCCAATGATCCGACCTTGGCGATCCGCAATCGGCACCATCACCCGGTGGCGAAAACGGTCATAGAAGCCATCCCCTCCCCGGCGGGGCACCACCAGGCCTGCCGCCTCCAGCAGCTCCGGGCTCAACCCCTCCACCTGCTGGAGATGGCTCAACAGACCATCCCAACGCTCTGGGGCATACCCCAGGCCGAACCCCTCCAGGGTGGCCTCATCGAGACCGCGGCTGCGCTTGAGATAGTCGAGGGCCGCAGCGCCCTCGGGAGCTCGGAGTTGCGCGCGAAACCAACCGGCCGCCAAGGAGAGGGCCTTGTGGAGCTGATCGCGACGGGAGAGCTGCTGGCGCAGACGCTCCTGCTGCGGGCCCTCGAGGGTCTCGACCGGCAGCTGGTACTTACGCGCCAGCTCCAGGACCACGTCAGAGAAGCTCTGGCGCTGCAACTCCATCAAAAATTTGATCGAGTTGCCGCCGGCTCCGCAGGAGAAGCAGTAGTAGAACTGCTTCGCCGGTGAGACCGTCATCGACGGTGATTTGTCGTCGTGGAAGGGGCAAATCCCGACGAATTCCCTGCCCTTCTTTTTGAGCACAACGTGCTCACCCACCACATCGACGATGTCAGCGCGCTCTTTAACGGCCTCGATCGTGCGGGGATGGAGGCGAGGGACTGACACGCTCCGGGCGCAAGTGACGCTCCAGGATGGCAGGGCCGGCCTGTGGATGCTGTCCAGCACGCTGAGCTTCAGCCTGATGGGCGTCTGCGTGAAAGCGCTGGGCGGGCGCATCCCGGTGGCCGAAGTCGTCATGGCACGCTCAGCCATCAGCCTCGTGCTCAGCGTGGTGATGCTGCGGCAGGCGGGACTGGATCCCTGGGGTCAGCGCAAAGGACTTCTGGTCCTGCGCGGAGCCATTGGCACGGGTGCGCTGTTTTGTGTCTTTGCGGCCCTCGCCCAACTGCCCCTGGCTCCGGCCACGGTCCTCCAGTACCTGCAGCCGACCTTCACGGCACTGCTGGCTTGGTTGCTGCTGAAGGAGCGACTCGGGGCCAAGGTCTGGATCGCGGCGCTGTTGGGCTGGATCGCGGTCGTGATCCTCAGCAACCCAATGGAGCTCGCGAGCCTGCTCGGTCCCCTCGGCGGGGGCTGGCTCGGGGTCCAGGCCAACCCCTTGCCCTGGCCGGGTGTACTCCTGGCCCTGGCCGGAGCGATTCTCTCGGCCTGTGCCTATGTCAGTGTCCGCGCCCTCGGGCGCACAGAACACCCCCTGGTCATCGTCTTCTACTTCCCCCTGGTGGGGTTGCTGCTGACCGCCCCCTTGGTCCTGCTGGAGCCGGTGTGGCCCAACGCCTGGGAACTATTCGCCCTGGTGGGGGTGGGTCTGTTCACCCAGCTCGGACAGATCGGTATCACCAAAGGGCTATTGGGGATGCCGGCGGCACGGGCCACGGCGATGAGCTACGGCCAGGTTCCCCTGGCGGCGCTCTGGGGGTGGCTGCTGTTTCAGGAACCCCTGGATCCCGACACCACCACGGCCGCTCTGCTGGTGCTGGCCGCGACGCTCCTGAGCCTGAAGCCCGAACGCAGCAAAACCACCTAGCTCTGCTCGCCCTTCAGGGGAAGGGGATAGGTGAGCCAGTCCTGAGTGGCGCCGTCTTCACTGCCGCTGGGACGCGCCAAGCGCCAACTCTGACCGCGCTCACCCCGCTGGAGATAGAGGTCGAAGGCGCTGTCGACACGGATGGGATCACCGGCCAGACGCCAATCAAAGCGGCCGCTCAGATGAATGCCTTTGCCCCCGCCAATGGGGAGGCTCTCTTGGGATTCCACGCGAACGCGGCTGACCTGCGGCGGACCCGCGGCGTCCAGGGTCAGGGCATCGGCAATGGAGCGCTGGGTGAGGTCGATCTGCAGCGCCAAAGCCGAAAGAAGGACCTTCTGGGGCGGTTGACCGGAGCCCACACACCCGCCCAGCCCCAGGGCCAAGACCGCAGCCATGAGCAGGGCGAACCCCCAACTCAACAGGCGGGAAAGTGGAGCAAGGCGATCAGCCTGGGTGGTCAGACCGGGCAGCATGGAGAGCAGTAAGCGTCTCCCCATGATCGGCTGGCTGCAAGGGCAACTCGCCGATCGCTGGCATCTGAACAACCGATTCGGCGTTCTGCTGGTCTGTTCAGGGGTGGGCTACGAGGTGCAGATGCCCCGTCGGCACTGGGATCAGCTCGGCGGGAATGGCACCGAGACCTCCCTGCATGTGCACCAGGTCATCCGCGAGGACAGCTGGACGCTCTACGGGTTCTGTGCCCGCCATGAGCGCGATCTCTTCCGCGAACTGGTGGCCGTCAGCGGCATCGGCCCACAGATGGCCCTCGGCCTCTTGGGCCAGCTGAGTTGCGAAGAACTGGTGCGCGCGATCGTGCAGGCCGATCTGCGTCAGCTCTGCCAAGCACCCGGGGTGGGCAAACGCACCGCCGAGCGCCTCTCGGTGGAATTACGAACCCGGCTGCAGGCCCGCTACGGCGAGAGCCTGCAATTGAGCGCAGCCGATGACCTGCAGACCGGGGAGGCCGGAGAAGGTCCGGCGGAGGGGGTCCGGGAGGAGGTGCAGCTGACCCTGGCGGCCCTGGGCTACGAGGCACTGGAGATCAACCGAGCTCTGCGGGCCCTCAGCCTGCAGAGCCAAGACTTGGGCGAGGACGGCGACGCCTGGCTGCGGGAAAGCCTGCGTTACCTCTCCCGCGATGCGGCCTGAGGGGAGGCGGTCCCCTCGGGGAAGTAGGTTGGTTGTTTGCACCGTCAGGGCCAGACGCCACGCATGTCGCTCGACACCACCAAGAAACAGGAACTAATCAACGCTCACCAGACCCATGGCACCGACACCGGTTCCGTGGAAGTTCAGGTGGCGATGCTGAGCGAGCGCATCAGCAAGCTGAGTGGTCACCTGCAAGGCAACATCCATGACTTCTCGTCCCGCCAGGGTCTGCTGAAGATGATCGGCCGCCGCAAGCGCCTGCTCAGCTACCTGCGCAGCAACAGCGAGAAGCGCTATACCGACCTGATCCAAAAGCTGGGCATCCGCGGCTGAGATGGCAAACGAGGGGAAAAACCGCTCCCGTCCTCTGAAGGGCGGCGGCGGACTTGCTCCAAGCGTCCCCTCGAGCCAATCCCAAACGGCCACAGGCCGTTCCAAGCCGACCAACCCGCAAGCCATTCCACCTGCCGTCGCCAATCGCATGGCGCGACGTGTGGCCATCGCGACCGGCCTACCCACGGTGATGGGCATGGCCACCTTCATCGTGAGCTACGTGGTGGTCAGCCGTGGATTGATGGACATCCCCCCCGCCGCCACGCTGGTGACGTCAGGGGGGTTTTTCCTGTTGGGCCTGGTTGGATTGAGCTACGGGGTCTTGTCAGCCAGTTGGGAACCCACAGCCGGCAGCCTGCTGGGGTTCGAGCAACTGGGCGTGAACATCAGCCGCCTGCGCAGCTCGGTTAAGCGGCCACCAGCTTCGAGCTGAGGCGGGCCCGGAAGGCCTGAGCCTCCAGGCTGGTCAATGCGGCACGGCTGTCGCGGACGCAGAACTGGTGGCCCAGGCGCACATAACGAACTTGGCTTTGGTCCTTGACCATGGCCACCACGGGGACGCGAATACCGCCCTCGTCTTTTTCAGTGCGGTGCTGGTTGAGGCATTCCCGCAGCTTGTGCTGGATGGCAATGTCACTGGCCTGTTGGCCATCGAGTTCGACCACAAGGAACTGCAGCTCATCGATGACGCGGCAGTCATCAACGATCAGCTGCACCTGCTCATCACGCCGATCGACTGAGGCCCAAATCAAGAGGCGGGCATCCAGCATCAGGTGATCCGAGAGGCGGGCGTAGGTCTTCGGGAAGACCACGGCCTCACAACTGCCACTGAGATCCTCCAGCTGCAGGACCGCCATGCGATCCCCTTTGCGGGTGGTCACCGGTCGTAGGCCGGAGACCATACCCACCACACTGACCCGCGCCTTATCGGCTTGCTCCTCGAGGCCACCGAGGCCGACGGGTGAAAGCAGTTGAACCGGGCGGGTGAGCTGCTTGAGGGGATGATCCGAGAGGTAGAAGCCAACCAACTCCTTCTCAAGCCGCAGCTTCTCGGTCGGTGGGTAATCCTTCACCGGCGCCGCCTTCGGGGCCGTACTGAGATCGCCACCAGCTGCTGGCGTTGCATCGCTTGCATCGTCCGCCGGCGCCGCGAAGAGATCGAACAGGTTGCCCTGCCCGCTGGCCCGGTCACGGGCCCTGGAGGAAGCCCAGTCAATGATCAGATCCAAGTCCGCCATCAGCTGAGCCCGGTTGGCCTCGGGTTCGAGGGCATCCATGGCTCCGCAGTGGATCAGCGCTTCCAGGGAGCGACGGTTCAAGGTGGTGCCCGGGATCCGATCACAGAGATCCGCGAGGGACTTGAAGGGACCATCGCTGGCGCGGGTCTCGAGGAGGACACGAATCGCCCCCTCGCCAAGGTTTCGAACCGCCGACAGGCCAAAGAGGATGCGATCACCGACAGGGGTGAAGTCAATGCCCGAGGCGTTCACATCAGGGGGCATCACCTCAATCCCCATCGCATTGCAATTGGAGATGTAGCGCTGAATTTTGTCGGTGCTGCCGGCATTCACCGTGAGCAAAGCCGCCATGTAGGCCACTGGGTAGTGCGCCTTGAGGTATGCGGTCTGATAGGTCACCGCGCCGTAGGCGGTGGAATGGCTCTTGTTGAAGCAGTACTCGGCGAAGAGCACCATCTGATCGAAGAGCTCGTCGGCGATCTTGGCGTCAACGCCGCGCTCACTCGCGCCCTTCACAAAGATGTCTCGGTGCTTCTGCATCTCCGAGACCTTTTTCTTACCCATGGCCCGGCGCAACAAGTCCGCCTCGCCCAGGGAATAGCCCGCCAAATCCTGAGCGATCTTCATGATCTGCTCTTGGTAGACCATGATCCCGTAGGTCTCCTGCAGGATCGGCTCCAACTTGGCGTGGGCGAAATCGATCGCTTCGCGGCCGTGCTTGCGGTTGATGAATTTCGGGATCAACCCCGCATCGAGGGGACCGGGTCGGTAGAGGGCCAGGATCGAAGAGATGTCTTCCAGGGACGACGGCTTGAGGTCCCGCACGATCTGGCGCATCCCACTGGATTCCAACTGGAAGATGCCTTCGAGATCGCCGCGTGCCAGCAGGCCGAAGGTGCCTGGATCATCGAGTGGGAGCGCATCGGGATCAATGCTGACGCCAGAACTCTGTTGAACCAAATCGACGGTCTTGTCGATCATCGTGAGGTTCTTGAGGCCCAGGAAGTCCATCTTCAACAGGCCCATGGACTCCACGTCTTCCATGAAGTACTGGGTGATCACCTGCCCGTCGTTGTTGCGCTGCAACGGCACCACTTCATCGAGGGGATCCGCGGCAATGACGACACCAGCGGCATGGACGCCGAAGGTCTTGTTGGTCCCCTCAATGCGCATCGCCATGTCGACCCAACGCTTGACCGCGGGATCGCCGAGATATTTCTCGCGGAACTCAGGGGCCGGTGATTCCTCACCGATCATCTCTTTGAGCTTGGCGGGTTTGCCACGCACCACCGGGATCAACTTGGCGAGACGATCCGCATCGCCGTAGGGAATGTCGAGCACCCGGGCCACATCCTTGAGCACCGCCTTCGAGGTCATCCGGTTGAAGGTGATGATCTGAGCGACCTTGTCTTCGCCGTAGCGCTCCGTGACGTAGTCGATCACCTCGCCACGGCGTTCGATGCAGAAGTCCGTGTCGATATCAGGCATCGACTTGCGCTCGGGGTTCAAGAAGCGCTCAAACAGCAACCCGTTCGTGACCGGATCAATGTTTGTGATGCCCAGGGCGTAGGCCACCAGGGAGCCGGCGGCGGAACCACGGCCCGGTCCCACGGGAATGCCGTTGTCGCGGGCAAAACGGATGTAGTCCCAGACCACCAGGAAGTAGGTGGGGAACCCCATCTGTTCCATGACCTGCAGCTCGAAATCGAGCCGCTCGCCATAGGTGGAGTCAAAGCCACTCGCTTCGGGCAGGCCCAGACGCGCCCGCAGGCCCTGCTCGGTGACTTCCCGCAGGTAGCTGACCGGCGTGTGTCCCTCGGGGATCGGGAAACGGGGCATTTGATAGCGGCCCAGGATGTCGTAGTCCTCGACCTTCTCGGCCACCCGCGCCGTATTGGCCACGGCCTCGGCGACCACCTCAGGCTCCAGGTGGTCAGCGAAGAGACCGAGCATTTCCTGCTCGCTCTTGATGAATTCGGTGCCCGTGTAGCGCAGACGCTTTTCGTCGGTGACCAACTTGCCCGTCAAGACGCAGAGCAGGGCGTCATGGGCCTCCGCGTCATTGCTGGTCAAGTAGTGGGCGTCGTTGGTGGCCACCAACGGGATCCCCAATTCCTTCGAGATCTTCGCGATCTCCACATTGACGATCCGATCCTCCGGTGAGCCGTGGTCTTGGATCTCCAGGTAGAAGTCGTCGCCGAAGACCCCCTGGTACCAGCGGGCCACGTCGCGGGCGACATCGGGGCGATCCCGCAGGATCGCCTGGGGGATTTCACCACCGAGACAGGCGGTGGCAATGATCAACCCCTCGCTATAGCGCTCGAGGGTGGGTTTATCGATGCAAGCCCTGGAAAAGATGCCCCGACCACGCATGCCACGCAGGTGGCTGATGCTCGTCAGCTTCACCAAATTGCGATAGCCGACAGCGTTCTTGGCGAGAACAACCAGGTGGTAGCGGCGCTCTTTCTTCGGGGGATTGGGGTCATCAATGGAGCCATTGATGACATACATCTCATTGCCGATGATCGGCTTCACCGAGCTGCCGCGGCAAAGCTTCAAGAGCTCAATGGCGCCGTACATGACGCCGTGGTCGGTGAGGGCGATCGCTGGCATGCCCAGCTCCTCCGCCCGCTTCACCATGGCCGGCAGCTGACTCGCCCCATCCAGAAGGCTGTAGTCGCTGTGGTTGTGGAGGGGGACGAAGACCAAGCGCGAAGGGAGCGATGGAGCCAAGACTGGCACCAGGCTAAGCCGGCAACACCAGATTCAGGGCTCCGCTCGCCAGTTCATCAGGCCGACACGCCACCCCTAGTGATCAGGGCACCAGGGAAGCCTGGGGGCGCTTCTCCATCACCCGAGCGGCCTGCTCGTAGTGGTACGCGACCTGGAGCAGACGCTCCTCTTGCAGCACGCCCGTGATCAGCTGAACACCGATTGGTAGGCCCGCACCATCGAAGCCGCAGGGAAGACTGATGGCCGGCAAGCCCGCCATGTTCGCGGGGATCGTCAGCAGGTCGGCCAGATACATGGCCAGGGGGTCGTCCGCGTGGGCGCCAAAGCCAAACGCGGTGGTCGGTGAGGTGGGGGTCAGCAGCACATCGACCTGGCCAAAGGCCGCATCAAAGTCACGGCGGATCAGGGTCCGGACCTGCTGGGCCTTTTTGTAGTAGGCGTCGACGTAGCCGGCGGACAGGGCGTAGGTACCGATCAGAATGCGGCGCTTCACCTCATCGCCGAAGCCTTCGGCCCGGCTGCGGGAGGTCATTTCAGCCAGGCTCGCCGCGTCCTCGGCGCGATAGCCGTACTTCACACCGTCGTAGCGAGCCAGGTTGGCGGACGCCTCCGATGGGGCAATGACGTAGTAGGTCGCGATCCCGTCGTTGAAGCGTGGGCAGCTGACGTCGACGAGGTCACAGCCCAGGGCCTCGAGTTGGGCGGCGGCGGCCATCACCGAGGCCTTGACCTCCGGATGCAGTCCCTCCGCCTCAAAACATTCCCGAACGATGCCAACCCTGAGGCCCGCCACGGGCTGGGTCAATGCGGCGCGGTAATCGGGAACAGGGGCCTTCAGGCAGGTGGAATCACGGTGATCCTCGCCAGCGATCACCTGAAGCAATTCGGCCGCATCCGAGACGCTGTTCGCGAACGGGCCCACCTGATCCAGGGAGCTCGCGAAGGCGACCAAGCCATAACGGCTGACCCGTCCATAGGTGGGCTTGAGGCCAACGACCCCGCAGAAGGAGGCGGGCTGGCGAATGGAGCCACCGGTGTCCGATCCCAGGGATCCCACGCACTCGCCAGCCGCCACGGCGGCGGCACTGCCACCGGAACTGCCCCCAGGAACCTTCTCGATGTTCCAGGGGTTGCGGCTGGGGCCAAAAACTGAGGTCTCGGTGGAGCTGCCCATGGCGAACTCATCGAGATTGGTCTTGCCCAGCAACACCGCACCAGCGCCCCAAAGGCGATCGGTCACGGTGGATTCGTAGGGGGGGACAAAGTTCTCCAGCATCCGGCTGGAGCAGGTCGTGCGGATGCCCCGGGTGCAGAGGTTGTCCTTGATGGCCAAGGGGACACCGGCCAGCGGCGGAAGCTCGGCTCCAGAGGCCCTCAGGGCGTCGATCCGATCCGCGTCGGTCCTGGCCCGCTCCGCGGTGACCTCCGTGTAGGCATTGACGCTGGGTTCGACCGCCTCAATCCGGCTGAGGTGATGGTCGGTGAGCTCCCGGGCGGAGACATCGCCGCTCTTGAGCTGGTCGCGCCACTCGGCGATACCCATCAAACCCAGGTCCAAACCAAGGGTTGACGCTATCAGCCAACCCGAGGTGCCTCAGGGGCTCAGCCCTCTGCAGCGATGGTCAGCGGCTCGAACCGCCGGGTCTTGAGGAGGGTGTGGTTGATCTCTCCAGCCCCTTCACTGCGTAGATCCGCCAGGAACGGAGGAAGCGCCGCCTCCAGGCTGGTGCGCCGGATGTAGGGGCCGAACCAATAGGTCACGTCGGGCTGCCGGGTCTCAACCCGGGCCCACCAAGCCATCCCAAACCCGTTGGCAATGCTGCGCAGCGGTCGAAAAAGCGGGGTCATCCAGGCGGAAGGCGACAACGCCATTGTGGCTCCGGATTGGCCCAGCGCAGCAATCAGAGCTTGATGTCGGAGGAGAACGTCGCGGAGGGATCAGAGCCGTCGGCCTGATCCGGGCTGGGCGGGGCCTCAGCCTGCAGATCAGCCATCACATCAGCAACGATCTGCTCAGCCCGGGCCTCTTCGGCGGGGCTGAGGGTCAGCTCAACCTCACTGGCCTCACTGACGCTGTCCTCTTCAGGGAGCTCCAGGGGGGGCGGTGTGGGCATTTGCGGGCGCACGATCCGTGGTGCTGGAGCAGCGCCAGAGATTTTCTGCATCCAACCGCGGCGGGCGACTTCGTAGAGCACCATCGCGGTGGCCACCGAAGCGTTGAGGCTGGGAGTCGCACCTCGGATCGGAATCCGCACCAACTGATCGCAGTGCTTGCGGGTCAGCATCGAGAGGCCATCACCCTCCGAGCCCGTCACCACCACCAAGGGACCATCTAGATCGGCCTCGCTCAGGGCAACGCTGCCCTCACCGGCCAGGCCGATCACGCGATAGCCCTCGTTCTTGAGGCTGTCGAGGGCCCGGTTCAGATTGACCACGCGGGCCACCGGGAGGTGCTCCAGGGCACCGGCGGCGACCTTGGCGACCGAACCCGTCAGGCCAGCACTGCGCCGCTGCGGCAGCACCAAACCATGGGCTCCGAGCGCCTCGGCGCTGCGGACGATCGCCCCGAGGTTGTGGGGATCGGTGATGCCGTCGAGGGCCATCAACAGGGGCGGCTCCCCCAGGTCACGGCAACCATCAATCAAGCTGCCCAAATCCAAGGTGTCGGCCGCAGCGGCCTGCATGACGATGCCCTGGTGAACCGCACCGTTGGTCAGCTGACCCAGGCGGGACCAGGTGACCTCCTCCACCAAGACACCGCCGGACTTGGCTTCGCGCAGCAGCTGCAGGAAACGGGGCTGGAAGCGCATCTCAGGGGTGCACCAGATGCGGTGCACAGGCCGGCCGCTTTCGAGGGCCGCTAAGGCGGCATGGCGCCCCCAGATCAGGTCATCGGCGGGATAAGCGTTGAAGCGTTCGGCTTCACCAACCGGGACCTCAACGGCGATGGGTTTGGCCTGATCGCGGTCGCGGCTGAAGGGCTTGCGGCCACCACGCTGATCCTCACGACCTCCCCCAAAACGGCCCTTACCGCCATCCCGACCACCGTCCGAACCACCATCGCGGTAGCGATCTGCACCGCGCCCCTTCAGGAACGGGCGGCCCTGGGGGCGGGCACCACGACGCTCGGGTCGGCTCGAGGCATCACCGCGGCCCTCCGGACGGCCCTCAGAGCGAGAAAAGCGCTCACGCCCCTGGCCGGCTCCTCCGCGCTCCTCCCCGTCAGGGCGCCATTCACCGCGGGGTGAGAAGGGACGGGAGGAACCTCCGCGGAAACCGGGACGGCCACCGGGCCTGCCGCCAGGACGGCCTGCGGGACGCCCACCGGCGCGATAACCAGGACGGCCACCGCCGCCCTCTTCACCGCCACCAAAGCGGTCGCCACCAAAGCGGTCGCCACCGCGCGCGGAGCCATAGCGCTCGCCGCCCCGATCAGAGCCGAAGCGGTCGCCGCGGCGGTTCCCACCGGAACGTTCACCACTAAATCGCCCGCCGGAACGGGGTGGTTTGCCTCCACCAGAGCCCGAACGCTGGTCATTACGACGATCAAAACGAGGGCTCATGGTTGTCAGGCAAAGGGGTTATCAGTCGGCGTCCTCGAGTTCTGCCAGCAGCTGTGCAAGGCGGCTGGGGTTCTGCAGAAAGAGCCAGCCCACCATTGTCTCAAATCCCGTGGCCTTCCCATAGACACCCGCCCCCCCTTTGCGAGGCCCCCGGCCCGCTTTATTGCGGCCTTTGCGCACCCACTCGAGTTCCTCCTCCCGAAGGAAGCCCTTTTCTTGCAGGCGATCGAGCGCATGGGCTTGGGCATCAGCACGGACGTCCGCAACGACAGCCCGATGCAAATCAGCACTCCGGCCGGGTTGGCGGCAGCGGCGCATGCGCTGGTGCAGTTCCCAGACGGCATCTCCGAGCCAGGCCAATTGCAGGGGACCCAACTCGCCGGGCCATCCCGGCGCTTGGAGTTGGGTCAACCAGGCGGCCGAATCAGGCGGCGATGGATCCGAGGGCGGTGTTGAGGTCGGGCTGGAGATGGAGGAACTCCTCAAGCCTTACCAGTTTCACCGTCTGCACGACCCGGGCATTGCCAACCACCAAGAACTGGATCTTCTGGTCATTGCAGTGCTTCGCGAACTGCACCAGAGCCCCAAGACCGGAGGAATCGATGAAATCGATCTTGCTCAGGTCCAGGACCAGCGGCTGGGGAGTGCTGGTGAGGTGGTCGTTGATGAACGCGAGAAATTGCTTCTCGGAGTACGCATCCAACTGCCCGGTGAAACTGAACAGAAGACATCCGTCCTGCTGTTCAAAACCACCGCGGAGAGAGACGGTCAATCGCTGCAGATCAGTGATGGCTGCTGACCTCTGACGTCACTGGCGATCGCAGTGTAGTGAGGGTTTTCGAAACGGGCAGGACCGAAACAAAGTTCGATCGATCAGTTCCGGCGCTCCCGCATCAACGTGGCAAACCGACCGAAATGATGGTCCGCGTCGTGGGGCCCCGGACTGGCCTCGGGGTGGTACTGAACGCCGAAGATCGGCTTCTGGCGGTGGGCAAATGCCGCCACGGTCCGGTCGTTCAAATTCAAATGGGTTACCTCCATTTGATCGGCCGGTAGGGAGTCCGCATCCAGGGCAAAGCCGTGGTTTTGGCTGGTGATCTCCACAACACCGGTGGTGCCGCAGGGGTGGTTCAGGCCGCGGTGGCCGTAGCCCAGCTTGAAGGTGGTCCCGCCGAGGGCTAGGCCCAGGATCTGGTGTCCGAGGCAAATGCCGAACAAAGGAAGGTTGTTGTGCTCCACCAGGGACTTGGCCAGGGCAATCCCACTGGTCACGGCCGACGGATCACCAGGACCATTGGAGAGGAAGACGCCCTCGGGCTGGCGCTCCAATACTTGCTCCACGGTCGCGTCAGCCGGGAGAACCGTGACATCACAGCCATGGGCGACCAGCCGCTCGAGAATCGCCCGCTTGATCCCAAAGTCAATGGCCACCACCTTGTACGGGGTAGCGGGGTTCTGCTGCAGGCGTTGATCGAAGCTCGCCGGACAGAGCGAGGACCAGCTGTAGGGCTCGCGGGTTGAGACGTCCTTCGCCAGGTTCAAGCCCGCCATCGAAGGCATAGCCCGCACCCGCTCAAGCAGTTGTTGCGGTGTGCTGCCATCGCTGCTGATGGCGCCATTCATCGCTCCGCCTTCACGGAGGTGACGAACCAAGGAGCGGGTGTCGATGCCGGAAATGCCGACCACACCGTGTTCCTGCAACCAGGCCTCCAGGCTTCCCTCGCTGCGCCAGTTGCTCTCGGTGGGGGCCAGCTGACGGGCAATCACCCCGCGCACATGGGGAGCATCCGCCTCCTGATCGCTGCTGTTGACCCCGGTGTTGCCCAGCTCGGGGTAGGTGAAGGTGACCAATTGCCCGGCATAGCTGGGGTCAGTCATGACCTCCTGGTAGCCGGTCATGCCGGTGTTGAACACCACTTCGCCCAGGGCCGTTGCTTTGGCGCCGAAGGCCTCACCACGCAACACCAGTCCATCCGCCAACACAAGGAGGGCCGGTTGAGGGGTCGCTGCGCTGCTCATGCCGTCATCATCCCGTAAGGGTTTTCTACGCCAGGGCCTGCCGGAGGCTGAGGAGCTTGGTGTGGGCGCTGCCGCTCTCCATGGCCGCTTGGGCCTTCGGCAAGGCCGCCTCCACGGACTCAGCGAGGCCGGCCGCCCAAATCACCAGGGCCGCATTGAGCGCAACGACGTCCTGCTGCGCCTGGGTGCCCTGTCCCTGGAGCACCGCCTCGAGAATGCGGGCGTTGTCCTCGAGCTCGCCGCCGCGCAGGGCCTCCATTGGAGCAAGGCTGAGGCCCAAGGACTGGGGATCCAGGCGTTGCCGCTCCACCTGGCCGCCTCGAATCAAGCGCAACTCGCTGGGACCAGAGAGAGAGGCTTCATCCAGTCCGCCATGGCCAAAGACCACCACCGCACGGCTGCAGCCCAGGCGGGCCAGTGCATCAGCCATGGGATCGAGCAGATCCGCCGCTCCGACCCCGAGGACCTGGAAGTCAGGCCGAAGGGGATTCACCAGGGGACCCAAGAGGTTGAAGACCGTCCGCACCCCGAGGGCCCGGCGCAGTGGGGCCAGTCCCACCAACGCCGGATGCCAGCCCGGGGCAAACAGAAAGCTCACCCCAGCCGCGTTCAAGGCCTGAACCACCTGATGGGTTGGCGCTTTGAGGTTCAAACCGACGGCTTCGAGCACGTCGGCGGAGCCCACCTTGCCGCTGGCGCTGCGGTTGCCATGCTTCGCCACCTGAGCACCACAGGCGGCAGCGACGAAGGCCACAGCGGTTGAGATATTGAAGGTGTTGGCCCCATCGCCACCGGTTCCGCAGGTGTCGACCAAGGGCAAATCAGGGCGTGCGCAGGGAAGCGGAGCGGCGGCCCGCAACACCTCCGCCATCGCGGCCAGTTCTTCACCGTTGACCCCCTTGGCCCTGAGGGCCGCCAGCAGGGCCCCGGTCTGGACGGGCTCCAGTTCCTCAGAGAGCCACGCCTCCATCAAGCCCTTGGCCTGGGCGGCCTCCAAGGACTCACCGCGCAGCAGTTGATCGAGCAGGGCTGGCCAGGACTGGGGGGCGGACATCAAGAGGCGAAATCAGAGGTGGTGTCTAGCAAGACCGTGATTTAAGGACTGTCCTGATCGGACGTATCGAACCCAGAGCCCACGGCCTGGGGCGCCGCCTCGGCCCCGGGGCGATAGCCGGCAGCCCAGATCGCTCGCGTGCGCTGATGCAACTGTTCGAGGCTCAGTCCCCAGAGCCGCAAGGTCTTGTGCAGATCCTCCTGAAGATCCAAGGCCCCGGGGAATCCCTCGTAGCGCATGAGCAGGCGCCCGAGCTCAACGAGATCGGCATCAGCGGGAGCCTTCGTCGCCAGTAACCGGTCCACCAGATCACGGTCGGTGGGATACAAAGGATGAATCTGTGGGTTCTCGTCCATCGACCCGAAGGAGGAAGCGCCGGCACAGCATCGCTCAACAACGCTGTTCTGGGGTCGCTGCCTAGGTTGGCGAAACCTTGCCTTGATCCATGGCGGCGATCCGCTTCGGTCTGATCCAGCGCTACCTGCGGCCCTACCGCCGCACGGTGCTGTTGGGCGTCGCCGCCTTGGTGGTCGTCAACCTTCTGAGCGTCACCATCCCCCTGATGGTCCGGGGGGTGATCGATGACCTCCAGGACGGGTTCACATACAGCGACGTCCTGCGCCAGGCCGGGATCATCGTCCTACTGGCGACCGTGATGGGCGGCGTCCGGCTGCTCTCACGGATGCTCGTCTTTGGCGTCGGCCGGCAGGTCGAGGCCCAGCTGAAGCAAAAAATCTTTGACCACATGCTCCGCCAGGAGCCCGGGTGGATTCAGAGCACCGGTAGCGGTGAAGTGATCAGCCGGGCCACCAGCGACGTGGAGAACGTCCGGCGTCTGTTGGGTTTCGCCGTCCTGAGCCTGACGAACACAGCCCTGGCCTATGCCCTGACGCTGCCGGCAATGCTGGCGATCGACCCTCTGCTCAGCCTCGCAGCGGTTGGCCTTTACCCCTTGATGCTGGTCACCGTCCGCCTCTTCGGCGGCCGAATGATGCGCCAACAGCGCCGGCAGCAGGAAGCCCTGGGGGAATTGAGCGATCTGATCCAAGAGGACCTCTCGGGCATCAGCGCCATCAAGATCTACGGCCAAGAGCGCACGGAGCGCGAAGCATTCGAGCGGCGCAACAAGCGCTACCGGGATGACGCGCTGCAACTCGCCCGGACGCGCAGCACGCTCTTCCCGCTGCTGGAGGGGATTTCATCGATCAGCCTGCTGCTCTTACTCGCCCTGGGGAGCGGACAGCTGGAAAGCGGCCGGCTCTCGATCGGTGACCTCGTCGCCTTGATCCTGTATGTGGAGCGCCTGGTCTTCCCGACGGCCCTGCTGGGCTTCACCCTCAACACCTTCCAGACGGGTCAGGTCTCTCTGGAGCGGGTCGAAGAACTGCTGCGCCGGACACCCCGCATCCAATCACCGGCGACGCCCCGGCCGGTTCCGCAGCGCACGGGAAGCCAGGCCGCTGGGATCGAAGCGCGCGGCTTGACCCTGCGTTATCCCGATGCGGAGCGAAACACCCTTAAGGACGTCAATTTCCGTTTAAGCCCCGGCGAGCTCGTGGCGGTCGTCGGACCGGTTGGCTGCGGCAAAACCACCTTGGCCAGGGCCCTCGGCCGCATGGTGGAGGTGCCCGAGGGGCAGCTCTTTCTCGATGGGACCGACATCACGGCGCTCGAGCTTGAGCAGCTGCGCCAGCAGGTCGCCTTGGTACCCCAGGAGGGTTACCTCTTTACTGCGACCCTCGCTGACAACCTGCGCTACGGGGACCCCGACGCTGATCAGTCCCGCGTGGAGCAGGCCGCCGAGCAAGCCCGGCTTGCCGCCGACGTGCGCGGATTCCCCGATCGCTACGACACCTTGGTGGGGGAGCGCGGGATCACCTTGAGTGGTGGCCAACGCCAACGCACGGCCCTGGGCCGCGCCCTGCTCGTTCAAGCGCCCCTGCTCGTGCTGGATGACGCGTTGGCCAGCGTCGACAACAACACCGCCGCCGAGATCCTGAGCTCGATTCGAGGCCAACAGGATCGGACGGTCTTGATGATCAGTCACCAGCTCTCCGCGGCGGCAGCCTGCGACCGGATTTTGGTTCTGGATGAAGGACGCCTCGTTCAAGAGGGGCACCACAACGCCCTGCTGGAGCAACCGGGCACCTACAGGCGCCTTTGGGAACGGGAACAGGCCGAGGAGCAGCTCAGCCGGGTGGCTTAACGGAGAACATCGTTCTCGCAACAACAGCAGACAACCAAGGCAGCGCTCGCTTAGCTGGGGAGTACCGCCCCGCTGAGCGCCCAATGCTCACCAGCACTGCCTACCGCCTGCGCTGCACCCTGACGTTTGGCGACATCTACGGCCAGATCCTGATTTGGATGTTGGTGATCTTCGTCAGCCTGGCGGCTGGCTTAGCCCTGATGGGCACAAGCAAGCCGATGGTGGCGCTGGTTGGAGTTGGGCTGATCCTCGTGTTGTCGCTGCCCTTCCTGCTGTTTGCGTTCACCACGACGCTGCTGAATCACATCGCCCTGGAACCCACTTCGGCAGAGGGCTGAACTTCCTAGGCTCGGGCCAGCAAAGGCTTCTATGGTGTTCGGACTGTTCCAGGGCATGGGTGGATCAAAGGCAAACCTGATCGCACCCGAAGCGGCCCTGCCCGGGCGCCCGGATCCGATCGCAACCTCCGAGCGCCACGTCGTGCTCGGTACGGCACTGAAAGCACCATTGAGCACCAGCCAACAGGAAGCCCTGTTTGGCTGCGGCTGCTTCTGGGGGGCCGAGAAGGGCTTCTGGCGACTGCCGGGCGTGATCACCACCGCCGTCGGTTACGCCGGCGGCTTCACCCCCAATCCCAGCTACGAGGAGGTCTGCTCGGGCCGCACGGGCCACACCGAAGTGGTCCGGGTGGTCTGGGATGTGAATGCCGTTGATTTCAGCGATCTCCTGAAACTGTTCTGGGAATGCCACAACCCCACCCAGGGCATGGCCCAAGGGAATGACACCGGGACCCAGTACCGCTCCTCGATCTACGTCAACGAACCCAAGCTCCTCGAGGTCGCTGAAGCCTCCCGTGATCGCTACCAAGAGCTGCTGAATAGCTCCGGCAAAGGAGCCATCACCACGGAGATCGCTCTGGGTAAACCCCTTTTCTTCGCGGAGGGTTACCACCAGCAGTACTTGGCCCGCCCGGGTAGCCGCCCCTACTGCTCCGCTCAACCCCAGGGCGTCTTGCTCGATCAACAGTGGGAAGGCTGTCACTACCAACTCCCCGCTGGGGTTTGGGAGCACTACGACTGGAGCGTCAGCCACTGCGTCCTGCGGGGAGACATAAGCCCCATCCGCCTCTAATGCTTGGTTTCGCCTTTATGATCGCCCAAGCCATGCAGTCCCCTTGGTGGGAGGACTACGGGATCAAAGATCGGTACCTCTGCCATGACAAGGGCATGCTCGTGATCGAGCGGAACCAATCTCAGGCCTCCATGATCAGCGGCGGCTACCGCAGAACCTTCTTCCGCCTGCAGAGCAATGAACCCGGGGTCCGCTACAGCAGCGATGGCATGGAAATGATCCTGCGCGGCGATGAACTCACCCTGGAGCAACTGCCGATGCGCATCCAGTGTTTGCGGGTGGATCAAGTCTGATGAATCCGTTGCCCGACCGCACCGTGATCATCGGCATGCTGGCCACCCTCGGGCTGGTCTTCGCCCTGGTCTTTTGGTACATCCGCTTAGCGCCAAGCACCGAAGCGCCGATGCTCTGGAAAGACCAACCCGCTCTGGAGAGCCCCAAGCCGCTCCAAGGTCGCCCAGCTGACTTGATCTAAGGCGGACAGCTCTGCCGCTGCCCCCCTTGGGGGAGAGCGTGGGTTGCGGAACAATGGCGCCGGCGCTGACGCGGAGCCAAGACCCATCACCGAATCGGCTGACACCAACGCCCCTCGGCAACTGCACCCCTTGCCCCGTGGCCTGGTGGAGCTCTACGGGCTGTTGGCCGTGCTGTTTGTGCTCGTGCCGGAGTGGATGGCGGATGGGGCCCTCTCCAGCCTGAAACCAGGCCGTGTCGGCAGTGCTTTGCCACCCACTGCTACCGCTTGGCAGAAGGTGCCTGAACTGCGCCTGGCCTCGATGAACCTGCGGGAGTTGAGGGAGCTCGCCCGCGCCCTCCGCCTCTGGGGTTATGCCGGGTTAAACCGCGAGCAACTGACCCGCCGGATGCTGCGCAAAATCCGCTCCAGACGCGGGAAAGCGCTGTGATAACTTCTTTCTCGCCGGGGCGTAGCGCAGCTTGGTAGCGCACCACTTTGGGGTAGTGGGGGTCGTGGGTTCAAATCCCGCCGCTCCGATTTGATCACCGGCAATGCCACACCGACCACCTCCCCCAGAGGTGGTTTTTTTGTGCCGAGTCCAAGGACGGAAGGCTCCAATCCGTGCTGTCGGACTAGAGGCGCGTATGGACGTGGTAGCCCTCTAACCAGCGGTTGACGCGGGGCCGCAAACCCGGGGGGACCTCTTCCAGCAATTGAGACAACTCCAGGGCTGCGAGGCGGTGAAGCTCACGCACATCCACATGCCACAGCGCTTCGGCTTCCCGGATTAAGCGGGCCCAGGTACGGCTGCGCTGCCAGCGCTGGACCTTGCTGTGCGCGCAAGGCCTGGAGGGATGACCACGGGCGTGAGCGGACATGGAAAGGACCAGAGCTCACCCACCACGATGGGGAGCCCCCATGGCAAGTCATCGAAATGAGCGGGTCCGCTTCCTGTTGCTGAAGCAAATCAGGCGCTCTGCCGCTCGCCTGGGTCATCCACCGGTGCCACCGGGAACGGCAGCAATGCGACCTCCCGTTCCGAAAGACGACGACTCCAGGCGCCAGTCACCGGCTGGTTCCAACGGAATCCAGCCTCCCGGGCCTTATGCCGTTCCTCGTAGGACAGGCGAGCGCGGTAGAGGCGACGGGGCTCCATCGCCTGAACCAGGAGATCCTCCAAGTCCACGCAGCGCTCAAAGACCTGCGCCAGATAGATGCAGTCCGTCAAAGCCCGGTGGGCCGCCCACACCGGGACGCCGTAGGCCAAGGCCAAATCACGCACCGACGGGGTTGATCGCAGCTGGCGGTCCTGGGGCCAACGGATGTCCTCCATCGAACAAAGCCAGGGCTTGTTGAGGGCTGGCAGGGAACCGAGGCCAAACCACTGCTTGTCGAAGGCGGCGTTGTGGGCCAAGAGCAAATCAGCGGCTTCGACCATGGCCTCAAAGCAGGCCAAACCGGCCTGCCAGGGTTGCGTCCGCTGGGTGAGGGCGGGTGCGATCCCATTCACCGCTTCAGCGGCGTTGCTCTGGCAGGGCATCAGAAAGGAGACCTGACTCAGCACGGAGCGGTCCGGAACCGAGAACAGGACGGCCCCAACTTCGATGCACTGGTGTTGCTCTGGGGAGAGTCCCGTGGTCTCGGTGTCGAGGATCAGCAGACGCTGCGGTGCTCCTACAGCTGCCACAGGCTCGGGAGCCGGTTCAGGAGCCTGCTCAGACCGGGCAGGGGGCTCAGGAACGGACTCGATGGCCGACACCGGTTCGTCAGCAGGCTCTGGCTTGGTCTGAGCAGGGCCACCCACCAGGCTGAGCAGGTCGACCTGCTCCCAGGCGGAGAACGACTGTTGGTCGTCCATCTCGGCGTCGCCCCTGGCCATCACCACCTCTGCAGTGCCCCCATGATCCCAGCCCTGGCCAGCCCCTCCCTAGGGTTTGCCCATATGTTGGATTGGCCTTGGCTCAAGCCCTACAAAGCGGAGATCGCGCTCCCCTGATCGCCCTGCAGGATCAGAACGGGGTTGAGCGCCGCAGCGACCAGTTGGCCGGCAAGTCCCTGGTGCTCTTCTTCTATCCCAAGGACGACACCCCCGGCTGCACGATGGAAGCCTGCGCCTTCCGCGACAGCTACGCCGATTTGCAGGCCTTGGGGGCCGAGGTTTGGGGGGTCAGCGGCGACAACGCCGGCAGTCATCAACGCTTCGCCAGCCGCCACAACCTCCCCTACCCCTTGCTGGTGGACCAAAACAACCAGCTGCGCAAGGCCTTTGGCGTCCCTGGCGTTCTCGGTCTGCTGCCCGGCCGGGTCACCTATGTGATCGACGGCGAGGGGGTGGTGCGCCACGTCTTCAACAACCTCCTGGACGGGCCGGCCCATCGCCGCGAAGCCCTGGAGTGCCTGAAGCGCCTGCAGGCCGCGTGAACTGGCGTCAGCGGGGAAGTCTCTGGTGCTGGAGCCCTCCCTACCCCCAGGGGCTGATCGAGTTCATCGGCGGCAGCTACCTCGCGGCGACACCGCAGATCAGTTACCGGCGTCTACTCGAGGCTTTGGCGCGCCGGGGCATGGCCATCCACGCTTGGAGCTATGTCCCCGGCTTTGACCATCAGGCCCAGGCCAATGAAGCCTGGAGGACCTTCCGCCAGCGGCGCGATCCTGATCAGCCCCCACCGTTGAGGCTCGGCCACAGCCTGGGCTGCAAGCTGCACCTGCTGGCACCCGACAACGGACGAGGCTGCAGCGCCCTGGCGGCCATGAGCTTCAACAACTTCTCGGCCGAACGCAGCGTTCCACTCCTCGCCGAGCTCGGACCGGCCCTCGGGGTGACCAGTGAATTCAGTCCATCCCCCGAGGAGACCCTGCGGCTGATTGAGCGGAATTACAAACAGGCCAACACGCTGCTGGTGCGCTTTAAGAGCGACCAACTGGACCAGAGCCCGCGGCTTCTGCAGGTGCTCCAACAGCGCAGCCGAGACCACTCGCAGTTGATCGAGCGAGCTGGCGATCACCTCACCCCGGCCAGCGCAGGACTACGCCAAAACCTGCTGGGTGGGTGGGCCGATGATCCAGCCCGGCAGAGGGAACTGGATCAATTGGCCGAGCAACTGCTGCAGTGGTGGAAGGGCCTGACTCAGACCCGCAACTGATCGAGGACTGAGCGATCCTCGAGGGTTGAGGTATCGCCGCTGACCTCCTGACCGGCGGCCAGGGAACGCAGGATTCGGCGCATGATCTTGCCGCTGCGGGTCTTCGGAAGGGCGTCGCTGAACTTGATCACATCCGGGCGGGCAATCGGACCGATCTCCTTGCCCACGTGGCTGCGCAGCTCTGCGATCAACGCGTCGTCACCGCTGCGGCCGGCCTCAAGGGTGACGAAGGCGACGATGCCCTCACCCTTGAGATCGTCCGGGCGACCCACCACCGCGGACTCCGCCACGGCGGGGTGGCTCACCAGAGCGCTCTCAATTTCCATCGTTCCGAGACGGTGGCCACTGACGTTGATCACGTCGTCGACCCGGCCCATCACCCAGAAGTAGCCATCGGCATCGCGCCTGGCGCCGTCCCCGGCGAAATAGATGTGGGAGCCATCAGCCGGGCGAATCTCCTCCCAGTAGCTCTTGCGGAAGCGGTCGGGATCACCGTGGACGGTGCGCATCATTCCCGGCCAAGGACGGCGGACAGCGAGGTACCCCCCTTGATCGGCTCCTTGGGAGTTGCCGTCATGGTCGACGATGTCTGCCTGAATCCCAGGAAGGGGCAGGGTCGCGGAACCCGGCTTCGTCGGGGTCGCTCCCGGAAGTGGGCTGATCATCACCCCACCGGTTTCTGTCTGCCACCAGGTGTCGACGATCGGGCAACGACCGCCGCCGATGACATCGCGATACCAGATCCAGGCCTCCGGATTGATCGGCTCACCCACGGTGCCCAGGATCCGCAGGGAACTCATGTCGTACTGATCGGGCACCTCACGGCCGCTCTTCATGAAGGCGCGAATCGCCGTCGGTGCGGTGTAGAAGATCGTGCAGCGGTGTTTCTGGATCAGTTCCCAGAAGGCACCCGGGTTGCTCGGGCGGGGTGCGCCCTCGTACATCACCGTCGTCGCCCCGTTGGAGAGGGGGCCATAGACGATGTAGCTGTGTCCCGTGATCCAGCCCACGTCCGCCGTGCACCAGTGCACGTCGTCTTCGCGGATGTCGAAGATCCACTGGAAGGTCAGGTGGGCCCAGAGGTTGTAACCGGCGGTGGTGTGCACGACACCCTTCGGTTTCCCCGTGGAGCCAGAGGTGTAGAGGACAAAGAGGCGGTCCTCGCTCTCCATCGGCTCGGCCGCGCAGTCGCTGCTCTGGCCAGCCACGAGCTCATGCCACCAGTGGTCACGGCCGGACTCCATCGCACAACCGGAGTCGATGCGCTGGACGACCAGAACATGCTCGACGCTGGGGGCACCGCCTTTGGCCGCTAGGGCCTCATCAACGGCGGGCTTCAGGGGAACGGGTTTGTCCTTGCGGAAACCACCATCTGCGGTGATGACCGCTTTGGCTTCGCCGTCGATCAGCCGATCGCGCAGGGCATCAGCGGAGAAACCACCGAAGACCACGGAATGGGGTGCGCCGATGCGGGCACAGGCCAACATCGCAATGGCGGCCTCGGGCACCATCGGCATGTAGAGCGCGACGAGGTCGCCCTTACCGATGCCGAGGGCCTTGAGGGCATTGGCGGCTTTGCAGACTTCCGCATGCAATTCGCGGTAGCTGAAGCGGCGCACATCGCCCGGTTCGCCCTCCCAGATCAGGGCTGTTTTCTCCGCCCGGGGGCCGCTCAGATGGCGGTCCAAACAGTTGTACGAGAGGTTGGTTTGTCCCCCCTCAAACCAGCGAGCAAAGGGGGGATTGCTCCAATCGAGAACCGTCTCAAACGGCTTGAACCAATGCAGCTCCTGGCGTGCCGCCTCACCCCAGAAGGCATCGGGATCGGCCTCCGCACGGGCCGCCAGATCGCGATAGGCCTGCAGGGAGCTGATCCGAGCCGCTGCGGAGAGCGCTGCCGGTGGATCAAACACCCGCGCCTCATTCAGCACCGATTCGATCCCGGTCTCGGACATGGGCCAGCGACAACGCAATGGAGCCATTCAAGCGAGGAAAAACGCCGCGCTGAAGGGCTGTAACGCTGTTGCAGGGTTCAGGATGGGGACATGGCTCATCCCGCCGCCTGCCTGTTCGACCTCGATGGGCTACTGCTCGACACCGAACCCCTGCATGCCGAGGCCTGGCAGCGGGCGGCCCAGCACTTCGGTCGAGAGCTGACGGATGGCGAGCTCATGCAATTGCGAGGGCGCCGGCGGCTGGACTGCGCCGATCAGGTGCGTCTCTGGATTGGTGCAGGCGGCCTCGAGGTCCCCAGCCCGGAGGACTTGCTGGCGATCCGCCAACCCATCGCCGAAGCACTGCTGATCCAGGCCCAACCCATGGCCGGAGCCCAAGCCCTCGTTCAACGCTGCCTCGACTTGGCTCTACCGATGGCTCTGGCCACCAGCAGCTCCCGGGAGGCGGTGCTGCTCAAAGCCCAACCGCATCCCTGGCTGGAGGCCATTCAAGAGAGGGTCCATGGCGACGATCCCGAACTCAAACGCGGCAAGCCCCATCCGGATGTCTTTCAGCTCGCCGCTCAGCGCTTGGGAGTGAACTGTGCTGACAGCTGGGCCTTTGAAGACTCCCCCGCGGGAGCCGAGGCCGCCTTAGCTGCAGGTTGCCGTGTCTTTGTCGTGCCGGCCCCTGGGGCCGATCGCAAGCTCTACCCGGGAAAGGGCACGGAGATGCTGACATCCCTCGTCGACGTGTTGCCGTTGCTCGAGGGCACGCCTCAGTAGAGGCGGCTCAGAACAAACTCGGGCAGCTCCAACAGAGCCGTCCGGCAATCCGATGGGGGCAGGAAGCTCAGGGCCTCGTAGGCCTCATTGGCAAAGGTCTCCGCCAGGGTGCGGGAGCGCTGGATCGCATTGCTGCTGCGAACCAACTCCAGGGCTTGCTCCAGATCGCCCTCTTGGTTGAACTCACGCTCGATCAGACCAGCGAGAGCCGGACGCTCCTCAAGGGCATAAAGCGCGGGTGCCGTGAGGTAACCGCTGGCCAGGTCGCTGGCGGCGGGCTTGCCCAGCTGTTGATCACTGCCGGTGAAATCGAGGATGTCATCGACCACCTGGAAGGCCAAGCCCAACTGACGACCAAAGCGGTAGAGGTCATCGAGCTGTGATTCAGGCAGACCACTCAGGACGCCAGCCGCACGGGCACTGTTGGCAATCAGCGAGGCGGTCTTGCAGTAGCTCTTCTCGAGGTAGGTTTCGAAGCTCTGGCCTGTGTCGTAGCGGTAGAGGCCTTGCTTCACCTCTCCATCGGCGAGATCCATGATCACGCGGGAGAGCAGTTTGACCACCTCGAGGTTGTCCAGGTTGGCGAGGTGCCAACTGGCCTGGGCAAACAAGAAATCACCGGCCAAGACCGCAACGCGGTGGTTGAAGCGGCTGTGGACCGTATCGACGCCGCGGCGGGTCGAGGCCTCATCCACCACGTCGTCGTGGACGAGCGAGGCGGTATGAATCATCTCGGTGATTTCAGCCAGGCGCCGGTGGCGGCTGGTGAGCTCACCATCGGGCGCGAGGGCCCGTGAAATCAAAAGAACAATGCCGGGGCGCAGCCGCTTCCCACCGGCGCTGAAGAGATGCTCTGCAGCGGCCTGAAGAATCGGGTGTCCAGCACCAATCAGACTGCGGAGATCACTCAGCAGAGCCTCGAGATCGGACTCGACGGGCTGTAGCAGCTCTGCAACGGTGGCCATGACCCCCAGCGGTGGGCTGATCCTAGAAGGCGCCAGCCTCCGACCGCTGCCTAAGCGGGGTGGAGAACGGGGGATTGGTCGGGACGTTGCTGCCAGATCAGGGCCTGACTGGAGCTGCTCACGCCCACCAGCCGCGAGAGGGCACGGTTGAAAGCCGAAGGACTGGACGTTGTGGCAAACCGGTAGCGGGAGGCCGGCTCCAGCGGCCCCCTCTCGGCAGGGGCCAACAGCCCCTCCCTGGCCAGGACATCGGCAAGGTGACGGGCAACAGCCGGCGCTGGATCCACCACAGCCATCGACGGCCCCACCAAGCGGCGAATGGACTCGATCACGAAGGGATAGTGAGTGCAGCCCAAGACAATCGTGTCGGCTCCAGCCGCCAGCATGGGCTCCAGATACCCCATCAACCTGGCGTCGCAGTCCGGGCCCTCCAGCTCGCCCTGCTCCACCAGTTCCGCCAGGCCAACACAGACCTGCTCCACGACCTGAACAGCCGTGGCGTAGCGACCGACCGTGGCTCGATACAGCTGGCCTTGAAAGGTGGCCGGTGTGGCCATCACCCCCACCACCCCGCTGCGGGTGAGCTGCACCGCCGGCTTCACCGCCGGCTCCAAACCGAGAATGGGCAGCTGCGGGAAGCGCTGGCGGAGCGGTTCCAGCGCGACGGCGGATGCGGTGTTGCAAGCCACCACGATCGCCTTGCAGCCTTCGGCAACCAGATAGTCCGCAATCGCCTGGCTATGGGCCTGAATCTCGGCCGCCGAACGATGGCCGTAGGGCACATGGGCTTGATCGGCCACGTAGAGCAGCTGCTCTGACGACAGGGCATGCACCACCTGGCGCCAGATGCTCAAACCGCCAACGCCGGAATCAAAGAGACCGATGGGGGCCCCACTCATGGGTAAGCCACCAGGTAATTGAGGATGCCCATAGCGATAGCAACGGCCAGCCGCCGGCGGAAACCGGGATCGGCCAAGCGGGGGGCATCGAGTTGCCCGGTGACAAAGCCCATCTCCACCAGGGCGGCCGGCATCACCGTGCGGCGAATCACAAAGAAGCGGCCGGAGCGTGCACCCCGGTCCGGAGTTCCAGGGGACGCCGCCAAGAGCTGGTTCTGGAGGGATTGAGCCAGGCTTAGGGAACGGCCACCCTGGAAATAGAAGGTCTCCACACCGTTCACATCCGGGCGATTCATGCTCAGGGCATTGGCGTGGATGCTCACAAACAGATCCGCACGGTTGTTGTTGGCCAACGCCACCCGAGGAGGCAAGTCCACATCGACCTCGGACGAGCGGGTGAGCAGGACCAGCACCCCCTTCGCTTGAAGGATCTGAGCCACCTGCAGGCTCACGTCAAGAACCACGTCGGTCTCGCGCAGGTTGTTGATGCCGATCGCCCCTGGATCCGGGCCACCGTGTCCGGGATCAAGCACCACCGTGTAGCGCCCCTGGGGAACCGACGGAAGATCGCCCAGTTTTGGAATGGGACCGCGCGGCAGCTGGAGAGCCGGAGGCGGAAGGGCGCGCCAACTGGGACCTTGGGGCCGCTCAAGGCTGCCCTCACCGATGGCACGGAGATCGCGCACACTG
Organism: Synechococcus sp. LTW-R; assembly: GCF_014217875.1. NCBI lineage: Bacteria > Bacillati > Cyanobacteriota > Cyanophyceae > Synechococcales > Synechococcaceae > Synechococcus > Synechococcus sp. LTW-R. Next base: position 493,527 of record NZ_CP059060.1, on the reverse strand, counting down.
GGCCCAAAGTCCATGGACCAGCGGTCGACGTCGGTGCCCACCAACTTGATCTGACGCGGGTCGAGCCGGGTACCGGGCTCAAACTCGATCACCAAGCGGGTGGCGTTGTCGGTGGGACGACCAATGCGGACCTCACGGATCGCACCGTTGCCGACCAGGGTTCTCGAGCGCTGGGGTGCCCCGGGGAGATCCACCCAGATGCGAGGCCCCATTCCGGCACTGCCCTCCTCAAAAAAGGCCTGCAGCCGCGTGGCCGGCGGCGTCCGTAATTCCAGGACGCCATCGCGACTGATGGCCCAAGCGGAGAGGGCACTCCACGCTCGCGCCGGCAGCGCCGAGAGGAGCGTCACACAGGGAAGAAGCAGGGCAAGCCCCAGACGCGACAGGCGTCTGACGGGGTGGTGCAGCGTCAGCGGCGACACAGATCTCGCCTTAGAACAGGGCGGGTTTGCGGTGTTGAAGGCTGGGCATCTGGGCCTGGATCCGCTGACGGTGCCCCACATCGATCGGAGCGACCGCTTGGCCGACAGACGTGCCGGCGTCGGAGAGGACGGTGCCCCAGGGATCAATCACCAGGGCGTGGCCGTGGGTCTGGCGGCGGGGGCCGTGCTGACCGGTCTGGGCTGGGGCGACCACATAGGCCGTGTTCTCAATCGCCCGCGCCTGCAGCAGAACGTTCCAGTGATCCTTGCCCGTAAACGCGGTGAAGGCGGCGGGAATAAAGAGCAGATCCGCCCCCTCAGCGGCCAAATGCCGATAGAGCTCCGGGAAGCGGACGTCGTAGCAAATGGACAGGCCGACGCGGCAGAGCCCTGGGACATCCACCACTGGAGGGAGGCTGTTGCCAGGCTGGACGGTTGCCGACTCCTGGTAGGTGTTGCCGTCGGGTAGATCGACGTCGAAGAGGTGAATCTTGTCGTAGGTCGCCAGGATTTGACCGTCTTTACCCACCAGCTCGGCACGGTTGCTGGTCAGTCCCGCACCGGCGGGCACGGGGTAACCACCGCCCATCAGGGCCACCTGATAGCGGCGGGCCATGGTGATCAAGAAGCGCTGAGCCTGCTCCGCAATCTGTGCGGCTTGCTCCAGCCGTTGGCTGTCTTCGCCCATGAAGGCAAAGTTCTCGGGCAAGCCCACCAGCTCGGCACCGCGGCGAACAGCCAACTCGATCTGCTCTTCGGCAGCGGCGAAGTTGGCGGAGAGATCAGCGCTGCTATTGAGCTGGATTGCCGAAGCCAGAAAGCTTGTCAACGCTGGTGTTTTGCCGCCGCGGTCACTGTAAGGGTGGCCGCAATGGGATCAAGCGGCCTGCAGCACTCCGGGACTGGTTTGGGTGGGGACCATCGTCATCGTGTCGACGGCTGAGCAGCAGGCGAAGTCGGCGTCATGGTTGCCGAGGCCCATCAACCGCTGGCCATGGCTGGCGGCCCGCAGACAGGTCTCGGTGTCGTGGCGCCATTGCTGCCACAGGGCGAGGGCGGCCAGGGCTTCGTCATTGGCACAGCGAACGCCCACATGGGGCGACACGGCCAACTCCATGGCAGCGGAGATGACGGCACCGGCCGCCAGGCTGTCCTCGAGGGAATAGTCCCCCTCCCAGCCACTGCCGACCACCCAGACCCGCTCAACCCCGTGGTCAATCAAGCGCTTGGCAACGGCGCTGCGGTTCGGCAGGCAGGCGGTCACCAGAAGCGGGACAGGCTTGACCGCCTCCAGCGAGCGCGTGCCGTTGGTGGTGCTCATAAAGATGCGCTTGCCTCCCACAACCTCCGGGGTCACCGCCAGGGGGGAGTTGCCGAGGTCATAGCCAGCAACCGTCTGACCGCCGCGTTCACCCGCCCGCAGGCAGCGCTCAGGCACCCAGGCATTGGCGGCCTGATTGAGGGCCTCGAGGTCGGCGAACGCTTGGATGGCCTCAGCGCCACTCTGCAGCGCGCAGGCAATGGTGGTGGTGGCCCGCAGCACGTCGATGACGACGGCCGCATCCGGTCCACCCTCAGCCACGGGGCGCAGGCTGGGAACGTTCTCCGAGGTGTGGAAATAGGAGATCTGCACGACCGCAGTGGCACAAGGGGGTGCGCCACAGTAGGCAGAACCTGCTGAAAAGTTGAGAGCGCCATGGGATCTGCGGCCAACGCGATTGGATCCCAACGCGATCTCCGGGGCTTCCTTGAACTGCTCGAAGCGCGTGGGCAATTGCGCCGGATCAGCGCACCGGTGGACCCCGATCTCGAACTCGCGGCGATTGCCGACCGGGTTCTTGGCTGTGGCGGTCCGGCCCTGCTCTTTGAAAACGTCAAAGGCTCGAGCATTCCGGTGGCCGTCAATCTGCTGGGGACCCTCGAGCGGGTCCTCTGGTCGATGGGCATGGAGCGGCCCGAGGAGCTCGAAGCCCTCGGGGAGCGCCTAGCGCTGCTGCAGCAGCCCAAGCCTCCAAAGGGACCGCGGGAAGCCATCCGCTTTGGCTCAGTCCTGCTGGATGTGCTCAAGGCCAAGCCCGACCTGGATCTGCTGCCGCCCTGCCGGCAGGAGGTTTTCCAAGGCGAGGCCGTCAACCTGGACCGCCTGCCGCTGCTAAGGCCCTGGCCCGGTGATGCGGGCCGCATCATCACCCTCGGCCTGGTGATCACGAAGGATCCCGAGACCGGGACCCCCAACGTCGGGGTCTACCGGCTGCAACAGCAGTCGATCAACACCATGACGGTGCACTGGTTGAGCGTGCGCGGGGGCGCGCGCCACCTGCGTAAGGCCGCCGCCCTGGGTAAACCGCTGGAGATCGCCATCGCGATCGGGGTTCACCCCCTCTTGGTGATGGCTGCTGCCACGCCGATTCCCGTACAACTGAGCGAGTGGCTGTTTGCTGGTCTCTACGCCGGAGAGGGGGTGCGACTGGCGAAGTGCAAAACCCTGGACCTGGAGGTGCCAAGCCACAGCGAAATCGTCCTCGAAGGAACGATCACCCCTGGCGAGGAGCTGGCCGACGGCCCCTTTGGCGATCACATGGGCTTCTACGGAGGGGTCGAACCCTCACCCTTGGTGCGAATCCAGTGCGTCACCCAGCGGCGGAATCCGACCTACTTCACGACCTTCAGCGGCCGTCCCCCGAAGGAGGACGCCATGCTCGCCATCGCCCTGAATCGGATCTACACGCCAATCCTGCGTCAACAAATTCCCGAAATCGTTGATTTCTTCCTCCCGATGGAGGGGCTCAGTTACAAGCTCGCCGTGATCGCGATCGACAAGGCCTATCCAGGCCAGGCGAAGCGGGCGGCCATGGCCTTTTGGAGTGCTCTGCCGCAATTCACCTACACCAAGTTCGTCGTTGTCGTCGACAAGTCGATCAACATTCGCGATCCAAGGCAGGTGATCTGGGCGATCAGTTCCCTCGTGGATCCCCAACGGGATCTCTTTGTCCTGGAGAACACCCCCTTCGACACCCTGGATTTCGCGAGCGAGCAGCTGGGTCTGGGGGGGCGCCTCGCCATTGATGCCACCACCAAGGTGGGGCCCGAGCGCAACCACCCCTGGGGAGAGCCCTTGCGGCGGCCCGCAGAGCTGGAGGCGCGCCTCGATGCGCGCTGGGAGGAACTGGGGCTCGCCGATGTCGGTCAACAGGAGCCCGACCCGGCCCTGTTTGGCTACGTGATCGAGCAGGTTCTTGAACGCCTGCAACGGCCGGCCTAAGCCATGTTGCGGCGCTCTGGCCTCCAAGCACTGCAGGCGTTGCTGCACCTGGCCATGGCCAGTCCCCAGTGGTGCTCGGTCAGCGACATCGCTGAAGCCCAGGGCCTTCCAGCTCCGATGCTCGAGCAACTGCTCCTGCAATTACGCCGCGCCGAGCTCGTGGAGGCCAAACGCGGCCGGCAGGGGGGGTACCGGCTGAGCCGAGCCGTTGAATCAATTCCGGTGGGTGAGGTGCTCAGCGCCGTGGGAGCGCCCCTCACGCTGAACGGCCCGGGGGAGAGCAGCCGCGCAGAACAGCAAGTGCTCAGCAGCATGGGACGACGCCTGCAAACCGCCCTCGACCGCGAGCTCAAACAACTGACACTGCAGGAACTGCTGTTTGACCTGCAGAGCTGGCAGGAGTGCCTCAGTAATGAAGGCGGCCTTATGCTGGGTTAACGCAGCGCGTCCCGTTGCAGATAGACGCGGATCAGCTTTTCGTCCATCAAACCTGAACGGGCCACAGGGGCCTCATTGCAGCGCTCAAAGAGGCCCACGAGGGTGGATGCCTCAAACGCGTGACCGTGCTCCCCAGCAATCGCGGCCACCTCATCCGCGGTGCAGACCTCATTGAGACGGGCCCGAAGCTCTGGGTTGTCCTGGATCAGAGCGAGAAAGCCAAAGAGAGGGGTGAGTTGCTCAGCCATGGACCCGTTCTGTGGGGTGGCCCCAGTCTGGCGAGGGTGTCCGGTTTTGATCAGTTCCTACGCTCGCTGAAACCAAACCGTTCTCCATGTCCCTCGCCCTGGGCACCACCACCGGTCGCAGCCTCAAGGGACAGGTGCGGGTCCCCGGGGACAAGTCGATCTCCCACCGCGCCCTGCTTTTTGGGGCCATCGCGGAGGGAACGACCCGCATCGAAGGACTGCTCCCCGCTGAGGACCCCCTCAGCACCGCCGCCTGCCTGCGGGCGATGGGGGTCGAGGTGTCTGCGATCGAAGCCGGTCAGACCGTCGTTGTTCAAGGCGTGGGCCTCGATGGTTTTCAGGAACCGGAGAGCGTGCTGGATTGCGGCAATTCCGGCACCACCATGCGCCTGATGCTGGGGCTGCTGGCGGGCCGCAGCGGTCGGCATTTCGTCGTCACTGGCGATGACTCCCTGCGGCGCAGGCCGATGAGACGGGTGGGTGGGCCCCTGTCTGAAATGGGGGCCACCATCCACGGACGCTCGGGCGGAAACCTGGCTCCCCTGGCCATCGAGGGCCGTCAACTGAAGGGGACCACCATCCGCACCCCGGTCGCCTCCGCCCAGGTCAAGAGCGCCATCCTTCTGGCGGCGCTGACGGCCGATGGTCCAACGACGGTCATCGAGCCGGTCCAGAGCCGGGACCACAGCGAGCGGATGTTGCGCGCCTTCGGTGCCGAGCTGACAGTGGGGGGCCCGGGACAGACCGAGGTCACCGTCGTGCCTGGCTCCACCCTGAAAGGACAGGACGTAGTCGTCCCCGGAGACATCAGCTCGGCCGCCTTCTGGTTGGTGGCCGGTGCGATCACCCCAGGCGCTGATCTGACGATCGAGAACGTCGGTCTCAACCCCAGCCGCACGGGAATCCTGGACGTCCTCGAGCAGATGGGGGCCCGCATTGAGGTGCTCAACGCCCGGGATGTGGCCGGCGAACCCGTTGGGGATCTACGGGTCCTGCACGGTCCGCTGAAGGCCTTCACCATCGGCGCTGACCTGATTCCGCGGCTGGTGGATGAAATCCCCGTGCTAGCGGTCGCCGCCTGCTGCGCCGAGGGACTCAGCCGGGTGACGGGAGCCGAGGAGCTCCGCGTCAAAGAAACCGATCGCCTGGCGGTCATGGCCCGTCAACTGGGAGCCATGGGGGCCCTGATCGACGAGTTCCCAGACGGGATGACGATTCAAGGTGGCGTGCAGCTGCACGGCGCGGAGGTCGACAGCGAAACCGATCACCGCGTCGCCATGAGCCTGGCCGTCGCGGCGCAGATCGCCAGCAGTGCCACCACCATCCACCGTCCGGAGGCGGCAGCGGTCTCTTACCCCGGCTTCTGGGATGACCTCGAACGGCTTCAAGCTTGAGCCCCGCAGCACCGCTGACGGCAGCTTCAGCCTGTTCAGCCCGGAGTTCGGCGAAGCCTTCCACAGCAGCCGCGGCGCCCTAACGGAAGCGCGCGAAAAGTTTGTCGAGCCGGCCGGGCTCGAGCGTTTTGCGAAGGGCAGCAGCCTGCGGGTTCTTGATGTCTGTGTGGGAACCGGCTGCAACACTGCGGCCCTGATCGAGGGCTGCGGCAGCCATGACCTGACCCTGGAGTGGTGGGGACTGGAACTCGATCGGGAACCGTTCGCGCAGGCCCTGGCGAGCCCAGCCTTCTGCGGCCAGTGGCAACCGGGCACGCTCGCGCGGCTGCAGGAGCTCTGCAGCAGTCCAGGCATGCTCTGGGGAGATGCCCGGCAGACGGTCCAACCGCTGGTGGAGCAGCGGCAGGGGCAGTTCGATCTGCTGCTGATGGATGCCTTCTCACCCAGCCGCTGTCCCCAATTGTGGAGCGTTGAATTTCTGGGGGCCCTGGGCAGCCTGCTGCAGCCCAAGGGGCTGTTGCTGACCTACTGCAGTGCCGCAGCCGTGCGCCAAGCCTTGCGACTTGCGGGCCTGGAGCTGGCCACGATCGAAGCCCCCTGCGGACTGCAACAGCACCAACAGGACTGGAGTGGAGGTACGGCAGCAAGCCCATCCCCCTTGCCCCCTAGCCCTCGCCTGCGTCCACTCACCCCGATGGAGGAGGAGCATCTCCTCACGAACGCGGCCGAGCCTTACCGCGACCCCGGCTTCAGCCTGGACCGCAAAACAATCCTGCAACGGCGGCAACAGGCCCAAGCCAAAGCGATGCAAGAGGGCAACGTCGAGGGCACTAGCGCCTGGCGGCGGCGCTGGGGACTTACGGGCAACCACCAGTAGATTCCCGCTCAGCTACCCGCCCTTGCCGATGCTCGCCGTTGCCGTGTTGGCCGCCGGGAAGGGCACCCGGATGAAGAGCGACCTGCCCAAGGTGCTGCAACCCCTGGCAGGAGCCAACCTGGTGGAGCGTGTGCTCGGCAGCTGCCGCGCCCTTGAGCCCCAGCGCCAAATCCTGATCGTCGGGCACCAAGCCGAGCGGGTCGAGCAATCCCTAAGCCAGCACGCCGGGCTGGAATTTGTGCTGCAGCAACCTCAGAACGGCACCGGCCATGCCGTCCAGCAACTGCTGGCTCCCCTGGCGGACTTTGAGGGGGATCTGCTCGTCCTCAATGGCGATGTCCCCCTGCTGCGGCAGGAGACGATCACGGCACTCCTCGAGCAACACCGCAGCTCCCAAGCGGCGGTGACCCTCCTGACGGCACGGCTTGCGGATCCAACCGGCTACGGCCGGGTCTTCGCGGATGCCAGCGGCCAGGTCTCCGCGATCGTCGAGCACCGCGACTGCAGCGAGGAACAGAGGGCCAACACCCTCACCAACGCCGGAATCTATTGCTTCAACTGGAGAAAGCTGGCCGCGGTTCTGCCCCAACTCAGCACCGATAACGACCAGGGGGAGCTGTATCTCACGGATACCGTGGCCATGCTCAACCCGGCCATGCACCTGGAGGTCGCCGATGCCGATGAGATCAATGGCATCAACGACCGCTACCAGCTGGCCCAATGTGAAGCGGTGATCCAGCAGCGGCTTCGCCGCTATTGGATGGCCGAAGGCGTGACCTTTGTCGACCCAGACAGCTGCACCCTCAGTGACGGCACCCGTTTTGGCCGCGATGTCGTCGTCGAACCCCAGTGCCATTTCCGCGGCAGCACCACGGTCGGCCGGGGCTGCCGGATTGGCCCCGGGAGCTTCCTGGAGAACGCGAGCCTGGGCGAAGAGGTGGAGGTGCTCTATTCAGTGCTGCGCGATGCCGTCGTCGCCGATCGCTGCTCCATTGGCCCCTATGCCCAGCTACGGCCCGGCAGCGAACTGGCCAAGGACTGCCGGATCGGCAACTTCGTCGAGATCAAGAAGAGCCAGATCGCCGCAGGCAGCAAGGTGAATCACCTCAGCTACATCGGCGACGCCCAGCTCGGTGAACATGTCAACGTCGGCGCAGGGACCATCACCGCGAACTACGACGGGGTCAACAAGCACAAGACCTTCATTGGCGCCGGCAGCAAAACCGGCGCGAACTCCGTGCTGGTGGCGCCGATCACCCTGGGGGCCAACGTGACGGTGGGGGCTGGCTCCACCCTGACCAAGGACGTGCCCGCAGGGGCCTTGGCCTTGGGTCGCGCCAAACAGCTCGTGAAGGAGAACTGGTCCTAGGCGGGCAGATCCAACGCCTGGCGCCACTCCGCCAGGGGGCGGTCCCATCCGTCCTCGAGTTTCTGAGCGATCAAACAGCGGGCCTTGAGCCCCATCTCGAAACCTCGGGAGAGGGCTTCCAGCAGGTCCTCGAGGGGTTCGTCGTTCTGCAGACAGCTCAACATCCCGCCAAGGATGAGCATCACCGCCAGGGGCGAACGGTTCTGGGCAAGGTTGAAGGCCTGAAGGCCCAACCCTCCGGGACCATCGGTGCCAAAGCCCGTCAGGACATGGACGATGTCGTGGGTCTCCCGAAGCCGGTGCGTGATGTAGTCCTCGGGCGAATGTACCGGTGTGGGATCGATCAGGCTGTCGGGCGTCAGCCCTTGGGGAGCGAAGCTGGTGGGCGTAGACGTGCCCCAAGCTCCCCTCCGGAAGGGCCAGCAGGGCATCAAGATCACTCGCTCCTGGACGCCAGTTCTCCTGCACCAGGGCCGCCAACTCGGGGTTCGCCAGCAGATGGCGAAACATCTGCGCCGACAGGGTGCTGTTCTGGAGACTGCGGCTGACCGCAAACACCCCCTCGAGGGATTCGGGGTTCTTCAGAAACTTCGCGAGCCCTGAAACCAGCTTCAGGGATTGAAGGCGGCTCTTCAGATTGAATTGCATGCTGGCCCCAGCGCTGAGCTCAGCCTCGCTCACAGCTCAGGAAGGTGGGGAATGAGGCGCTCCAATGCAACACCGCGGCTCGCCTTCAGGAGCAGCACATCTCCGCTCGAGAGCCATTGCGCAAGCGGCGCCGCTGCGAGCTCGGGCTGAGCCACAACCTCCACTCGAGGCAAGGGCGCGGCGGCCATGGCCATGGCCTCCGCTTCCTCACCGCTCGCCACGATCACCAAACCGTCGAGGCCCAAGGCCGCTGCGCGCTCTGCCACTTGGCGGTGCAGGGCCACACTCTGATCTCCCAGTTCCAGCATGGTGCCAAGGACCGCAAAACGGCGGCCGGGCTGGGCCGCCAGAAGGTCCAAGGCCGCCAAGACCGCTTCTGGAGAGGCGTTGTAGGTCTCATCCAGGAGGGTCAAGCCACCGAGCTGCAACCGACGATTTCGCCCCCCTGGCACATCCACCTCCATCCGCGTGAGCTCGCCGAGGGGCACGCCCAGTTCAGCGGCCACGGCGAGGGCCAGGAGCAGATTGCGGGCGTTGTGGCGACCATCGAGCGGCACCTGGAGGCGTGATCCCTTCACGCTGATCACGCCGTGCCTGTCATCCCAGTCGCCGATCCAATCGGCGTCTGCAACGCCATCCTCATCGGCCAAGGCCACCCGCGCCACCCGACCGGACCAAACCCGCGCAAGGGCCGCCTCGAGCAGGGGATCACCGGCAGACACCACCAGCAGGCCGTCCTCTCGAAGGCCCGCCGTGATTTCCAACTTGGCCTGGGCAATCGCCTCACGGCTGCCGAGCCGCCCGATATGCGCCGTCCCGACATTGGTCACCACGGCCACGTCCGGAGCAGCCGTGTGGCTCAAGCGTTCAATCTCCCCCAGTCCCCGCATGCCCATTTCGACAACCACCGCTTGGTGTTGTTCCCCGGCTTTGAGCAAGGTGAGCGGAACCCCGATGTCGTTGTTTTCGTTGCCCCGGCTGGCTTGCACCGGCCCCAGCGGCAGCAGTGCGGAGCGAATCAGTTCACGGGTTGTGGTCTTCCCAGCCGAGCCCGTGACGGCCACCACCTGAGCGGACAGTTGCTGACGGTGCAGCAACGCCAACTGCTGATAGGCCTCCAGGGTGTCGTCGACGAGCCAATGAAGCAGCCCTTCCGGAACCAAGTCCTTCCTGTCCTTCTGGACAATCGCGGCTTGGGCACCGATCGCGGCCGCCTGGGCCAAAAAGGTATGGCCATCAAAGTGTTCACCCACCAAAGGGACAAACAGCTGTCCAGACGCCAACCTGCGGCTATCGGTGCAAATGGAGCCAACAACCACGTCGGGATCCCATCCGGTTGAGGCGCCCTGGGGGTCTCCCCATAGGGCCATCAGAGCGCCGAACTGCATCGGATTAGGTGGACGACGAATCACGCAGGACGATCATGCCCTCACCCACCAGGGCATCTCGGGCGATGAGGCCAGCGCGGGAATCGCGCAGTTCGAGATGGTCGTAGCCCAACTCCAGCGCCCATTGCTGCCAGAGCTCAGCGCGGCGCCGCTGCTCCTGGGGACTTAACGCGGGGAACGCCGGTCGCACCTGCAGGATCAAGAGAGATTGATCAGCGACGCCCTCCGCCTGCAGCAGGAGGCCATCGGCTTCCGGTCGCTGCACGAGTTCCAGCAGCGGATCCGGTGCAAACGGCCCCTCAAGACCTTCGGGGTCAACGGGTTCTGGATCAAAGTTCTCTCGCTCCAAGGCGCTGGCGTCCAGCTCAGGGGTGGCCTCCTCGGCTCGCTCCTGAACGATCTCCTCCAGCGGAGGAGCAACGGCCGGTGGCTCGCTGATCGGCGTCGGGGCCGGCAGCAGCGGGGACGCATCCTCAACCGCAACGACAGGAGCCGCTGACTCCCCAGGATTTGGAGCGTGAGGCCAAACCCTGACCAGCAGGGTCAACATGCTGGCCAGCACGGCAACCAGCAGCAGGGTCAGAACCGGCCAAAACAAGGGGGCCAGATCAGCCGGCCACCAAGCGGGTGACGGCAAGGTCCCCTGGCGATTGCGCCGCCAAAGCTCCCGGCCACGTAACCCAACGTCGGCACGGACGGCACGCAGGTCCTCGGCTAGGGCAGCCCAGGGATTCCGGTAGGGCGCAGGGAGATCGCTGCGCCGGTCTTCAGTGGGCGGGGGGGTCCTCAGCGGCTGCTCCGCCGGCGCAGGAGCGATAGGCGATTGCGCAGACCCGAACTGGCCTCAGCGTCCGGAGCCTGGTCGACGCCTTGGCGACTGGGATCAGCCTGTTGCCCCAAGGAGAACTGCTCCACGGCCTGGGCATCGGGAGTGGGTTCCTTCACCCCTTTGACCTCCTTGTACATCCGGTCGTACTCCAGGGCGGAACGATCCCAACTGAAGTTGGCCTGCATGGCCCGCCGTTGCAACTCGGTCCAACTCTGGCGATGGCGATAGGCCTCCCAGGAACGAACGATCGAGGTGTAGAAATCGAGGGGCTCGTAGCGATCGAAACCGAAGCCTGTCCCGGAGTGGCCATTGGGGTCATGGGGCGGAACGGTGTCCACCAGGCCGCCAACCCGGCGCACCACGGGGATGGAGCCATAGCGCATGGCCAAGAGCTGACTGATGCCACACGGCTCAAAGCGACTGGGCATCAAGAAGGAATCGCTACCGGCATAGATCAACCGCGAGAGCGCATCGTCATAGGTCAGGAACACCGCGAAGCGCCCGGGGTAACGGGATGCCATCTGCCAGAGGCCGGCCTCCAGGTTGCGATCACCGGTCCCGAGGACCACGATCTGACTGTCGGAATAGGCCAGGACCCGATCCGCGACCTGCAGCAACAGGTCGATGCCCTTTTGGTCCACCAGACGGCTGACGACACCCATGAGGTAGGTGTCGGGATTGACCGTGAGGCCCATCCGTTCCTGCAGAGCGCGCTTACAGGCGGCACGGCCGGACAGATCATCCGCCGAGAAATTGGCGGGCAAGGTTGTGTCTGTGGCCGGATCCCAGGCGTCCTGATCGATGCCGTTGAGAATCCCGCGCAGCTTGCCGCTCACAAAGTTCAACAAGCCGTCGAGCTTTTCGCCGTACTCCGGCGTGCGGATTTCCTGGGCATAGGTGGGGGAGACCGCGTTGACCCGGTCCGCATAGAGCAGAGCCGCCGCCATCGTGTGATCCCCTTGCATGTACCAGGGGCACCACGTCATCCGGTCCAACTTCCAGCGCCAGGGGCCCTGGTATTTGAGGTTGTGGATGGTGAAGACCGTGCTGATCTCCGCGTCCTGATGCATCCAGACCGGAATCATGCCGGTGTGCCAGTCATGGCAATGCAGGATGTCGGGCTTCCAGTGGTGCCAGGCGAATTCGGAGACGGCGCTGGCGAAGAAGGTGAAACGCCAGTCCTCGTCCTCACCGCCATAGATCCGCTCAGGGTCAAAGACGGGATGGCCCACCAGGTAGAGGGGCAAGCCATTGCTGGGGTGGCGGGTCTCAAACACCGCAAAGTCCGTGCCCATGGTGTGCCCCCGCCAGACGGGTTCACCGGGGATCTGCAGCAAGCTCCAGAGCCGGCCATAGCCGGGCATGATCAGGCGAACGTCGTGGCCCAGCGGGGCCAAGGCCGGGGGCAGGGAGCCGACAACGTCGCCCATCCCACCGACCTTGACCATCGGTGCACATTCAGCCGCAGCAAAGAGCACCCGCATGGCGATGGGATCGCAAGTGGGCGCAACTTTACGGGCAGTCTTCAGGGAAGAACCGTCACCAGGGTGCCGACTTCGACGAGCTCAAACACTTCCTGGACGTTTTCCTCGTAGAGGCGCACGCAACCGTGCGAGACGGCGCGACCGACGGTCCAGCGATGGGGGGTTCCATGGAATCCCGCGACCGTGCAGCCATTGACGCTGAGATAGCGCTCACCGTCCCAGGCGTTTTCCTTCGGGGTGCAATTGCGGTGGAAACCAATCCAACGGGACCCGAGTGGATTCTTCGGGCCTTGCCCCACCTGGCTGCCATTGCCCGGATGCTGCCAAACCGGCTTGGCGACCTTCTCGAGAACCCGATGCGTGCCGGCGGGGGTTTCCCAGCCGTCCGTGCCCACCGCGGCTGGATAGCGGTGCAGCATGCGGCCGTCCTTCATGACCATCAGCTGCCGGGTCTGGCGATCCAGGACCAGATGCAGACCCTCCTGGCTCTTGAGCTCAACGGGGATGCGAGCGAGGGCCACCGCATCACTGATGACTGGTGCCGGAGGGGGGATGGGGTCCGGTTGGCGCGCCTCGGCGACCTGGGGAAGCAAAGCCAAGGCGAGGGGCGTCAGAAGGGCGACGCCGGTCGAACGGGAGAACGTCACGAGCCAAGCAGCAGTCTCACCTAGGACTAGCTACGAGACTTGAGTTGTGCTACGGCAACCAGTCGGAGCCCGAAAAATCAGGGGATCGCTTCTCCAGGAAGGCATTTCTGCCCTCTTGTCCCTCCTCCGTTCGATAGAAGAGATGGGTGGCTTGACCGGCCAATTCCTGAATCCCAGCCAGGCCATCCGTCTCGGCGTTGAACGCCGCCTTAAGGCAGCGGATCGCGGTTGGGCTGTGCTGCATCACCTCACGCGCCCAACGCATGCCCTCCGCCTCCAACTGATCGAGGGGGACCACCGCATTCACCAAGCCCATCTCCAAGGCCTCTTTGGCGCCGTACTGGCGGCAGAGGAACCAGATCTCCCGGGCCTTGCGCTGGCCGACGACCCGGGCGAGATAACCCGCACCAAAGCCGCCGTCAAAGCTGCCCACACGGGGGCCTGTCTGGCCAAAACGGGCGTTCTCGGCCGCCAGGCTGAGGTCACAGAGCAGATGCAACACCTGACCGCCGCCAATCGCGTAGCCCGCCACCAAAGCGATCACCACCTTGGGGAGGCTGCGGATCAGCCGCTGCAAATCAAGAACATTCAGACGGGGCAGACCGTCGTCACCGACATAGCCGCCGTCCCCGCGCACGCTCTGATCGCCGCCCGCGCAGAAGGCGTAGCCCCCATCGGGGGCTGGGCCAACGCCGCTGAAGAGAACCACGCCCACCTTCGGGTTGTCCCGCACCCGTGAGAACGCATCAAAGAGTTCGCTGACGGTCTTCGGACGAAACGCGTTGCGCTTCTGGGGGCGGTTGATCTGGATTCGGGCAATGCCCTCGTCACTCAGATCAAACAGGATGTCCACATAGGAGCCCTGGGGGATCCACTGCACGGCGGCCGCAGCGGCTGACATCAGCTGGTGGCGAGTTGGACCATTGTGCGGCGCAAGGCCTGACGCAACTGGGCATCCGCCTGGCGATCGGTCCGCAACACCAGCAGGCTCAGGGTGTGCTCTTGCGCCCAAGACAAGGCCTCAGGCAAGGCCTCCAGGCCCACGACAGCGCGGGAAGGAATGCCGTAGCCCGCAGCCCAACGCTGGTGGTCCAGGGATTGGGGCATGGCGAAGAGACGCTCGAAGTCCAGGGCCGGACGGATCGGCAACTGCTCAAAGATCCCGCCTCCGCCGTTGTCCACCATCACGACCGTTAAGCGCGCATCACGCGCCTGCAGCTGCTGCTGCCAGAGCCATCCATTGGCATCGTGCAGAAGGGCCAGATCGCCACTCATCAAAAGAATCGGTCCGGTGCTGCAGGCCAGGCCGGCCGCAATGGAGAGCGTGCCGTCAATGCCTGAGGCCCCGCGGAAGCCGTAGGTCCGGTGGCACGGGGCATCCGCTGCTGAAAAACTCTCCCAATCCCGCACGGGACTGCTACTGGCAAGCATCACTCCCCAGTCGGTTGGGAGGAGACGGCTGAGGCAACGGGCCAACGCAGGCTCGGAAGGGCAGGAACCGGCGAGGTCGTCATCCAAGCGCCGCTGGACATGCTGCTCGGCGGCGAGCCAGAGGCCGCGCCAGCGCAAGTTCTCGCTCGAGGGGCCCCCTTGCCGCTGGCCCTCAGACAACTGTTGGCACCAGGACGTCAAGCCCATGGACGAGCGCGCCGTCGCGCTGCCCAGGGCATCGAGGTTGCGGGGGTCCCCCTCGCTCAGCAAGAGCTGGGGGCCGTCGCACTGCTGGATCCAGCCCTGAAGCCGGCGGCTGGCTGGCACCGGGCCCAGGCGCAGCAGCTGGGGCGAGGGCGGCAAACGATGGCCATCGGCCAACAGCAGGTCATAGCTGTGGATGCACTCCAGCCCCGACCAGCCCCGCAACCCTGAGAGCACATCCGCAAACACCGGCCAACCGGTGCGCTCCTGCAGAGCGTTTAAGGCTTCAGCAAAGGCGGGTAGGGCCTGGGCGCTACCGCGCCAGGGGCCGGCCACCACCACGCCTGGACGATCGAAGTCCAAAAGGGGAGGGGGAGCCTCTGGCTCTGCAACGCCGGTCTCGCCGCAGGCGATCTCGAGGACCAGCGAACCCAACTCCGCCTGCAGCCGGCTGATGCTCTCCGCCGAGGCATGCAGGGGTTCCTCAAAGGGGAGGTTGCAGTGCACAGGTCCCCAAGGAGAGGCCAACGCTGTGGCCCACGCCTCCCGCGCGAGGTCCTCCAACGCCCCAGCCTCCATGGCCGCCAGGCCTCTGGAATCACCGTGCAGAACACGCCGGCACGAGGCCATCAGGAACGTCTCCTGATTGACCGTCTGATTGGCGCCGCACTCCTTCAGTCGGCTCGGGCGATCCGCACTCAGCACCAACAGCGGAATCGCACCAAAATCAGCTTCAACAACAGCCGGCAGCAGGTTGGCCACCGCCGTTCCCGAGGTGGTCACCAGGGCGGCAGGGATGCCGTCGCCTCGGCTCAAGCCCAGGGCGAGGAAGGCGGCCGATCGCTCATCCACGCCGCAGTACAGGTCCAATCCCCGCTCGGCCAGTAGACCCGCCGCCAGGGCCAAGGGGGCGGAACGACTCCCCGGACACAGCACCAAACGGCGCAGCCCCTGGCGCTGGAGCTCCAGCAAGAGCGCCACGGCGGCCTGAAGATTCGCCTCGGCACTGCAGGGGTGGGGAGAGGGAAGAGGCACCGCAGCGGGCCGTTGATCAGGATGTGGCGATCATGACGGCCCAAGCCGAATCCATGGAGACACCGCCGCAAACACCTGGGTCTGCCGCGAAGGGCTGGAGGTCCGTCCTGGTCTGGCTGGGCTTGGCCCTGGTGCTGCGCTGGGCCGTCCTGGAACCGCGCTGGATTCCCTCAGGCTCGATGCTGCCCACCCTGCAACTGCAGGACCGCATCCTCGTGGAAAAGGTCCGACCAAAGCTTGGCTCTGGCGTGCCAACGGGAAGCATCGTTGTCTTTCGCGCCCCGGAGCAACTGGTGGCGGCCGGCTACGACCCAACGGCGGCCTTGATCAAACGGGTCATCGGCCAACCCGGGGACGTGGTGGAGGTGCGGGACGGGATGCTGCTACGCAATGGCACGGCGGTCTCTGAACCCTGGCGCCGCGAAGCGATCGACTACGCCTTCGGACCGGTCACCGTTCCCGATCACCACCTGCTGGTCCTGGGGGACAACCGCAATGCGAGCCTCGATTCCCATGTCTGGGGCCCCCTGCCCGAGCAGGATTTGATCGGCACCGCGGTGCTCCGCTACTGGCCCTTGAACCGTGCCGGCCCCATTCGGTTCCCCGACCCAGGGGCGGACAATCAGCTGGGGTAGGGTGCAAACCTGACGTGGAGCACGCCGGAATGTTCAACCCGGAGTTCCTGACCAGCGACAGCGAACCGATCAGCGGCAACTCCCTGATTCAGTACCTGCAGGAACAGTCTCCGGACGTGTTGCAACGCGTGGCTCGCTCGGCCAGCGGCGACATCCAGGACATCATTCGGCACAACGTTCAAGGCCTGCTGGGGATGATCCCCGGCGAACAGTTCGACGTCAAAATCACCGCCAGCCGCGACCACCTGGCAGGGCTGCTGGCCTCCGCGATGATGACCGGCTACTTCCTGCGCCAAATGGAGCAGCGGATGGAGCTGGAAGCCACCCTGTTTGACGCTGGTGGCGCCGACGCCGACCCCGGCGAACTGCGGCTCTAGGCCTTAAACAGACTCCTCACTGGGCACCACGCCGGTGCGCAGCAGCAGGCGGTCGATGGAGGCCAGGTAATCCCAGTTCCCCTCCGACGGAGCCCATTGGCGCGCGTCGAACGCCTCGGCGAGCTGGGCGAGCTGGGCATTGGAGCAGGGAACCGGAGCGTCGTAGTGGGCGGGCACCAGCCAGCGCACCTCCGGCAGTTGGGACAACTCCTTCAGCCAACGAACCACCACCGGGCGGGCCCGCGGAAACACCAGTCGCTCAAGTACTGGCGCCACCAGTAGCGGGCCGCCCCCCTGGCTCAATGCCAGAAACGCGTCGCGGGAACTCGAGCGCCACTGAAAGGGAAACAAGCCGAAGTAACTGCGGGCCGATCGACAGCCCGGCTTGAAGGCCTTCGCCAACAACGCAGGAATGGGCGGGACCTGAAGGGCCTCCGGCCGCAGAAACGAAGCAAAGAGAGCCAAGCGCTCCCAACCCTTCTGGCGAAATTCCGGGGTATCCGTCAGCGGCTGGTCACCGCTGTCACGGGCGTGAAACAACAGGGGCGTGGGGTCGAGGTCAAAGATGGGCGGCGGTGTCACATTGATGACCACCAACGCATCGGTGAGCAGCAGTGAGCCACTGGCCTGGTGCAAACAGGCAAATTCCTGGAAACGCCCCAAGCCCAGATCGAGAGGGCCTAAGGATGACCAGCTGAGCTCATCGGCATGGGGATAGCCCTGCTCCTGGAGAACCCGGGTCCGTCCCCGGGGGAAGCCCAGCCAGGACGGGGGCAAATTGATCGGAAAGCTCCACTGACCTGGGGTGATCCAGACGTCCGCCTGGGGAAAGGCCCGGGCCATGGGCGGGACGGGCAACTTGTGCTCCAACCCAGAAGCCGTCGGCAACACGATCGTCTTGACCGGTCCGAAGCGCTCCTCGAGGGCCTTCAGCCCTTGGCAGACTTCTCTGGTGGGCGCCACGGGGGCATAGAGCATCAAGCCCCCTCGGACCCGGACCACGGTCATCCGGATGGGGACCGCCACATAGAAAACACCCTGCAACTGCTCGAAACTCCAGAGCTGCTCAGGGATCAATTCGCGCACCAAGGTGCGCTTGCGTCCATAGGGATAGAGCGGCAACAGCGGCCACCAGGGCCAGCGTTGATCAGCTGGGGCTACAGCGACGTCCACCATTACACCAATCGGTCAGTCGGCTGACGCAAGAGAGTAATGAACCCCAAAAATCACCACAGCACTCTTCGGAAGACTCGGGAAATAGAGCATCACACTAAGAGCGAACGCGACGCCTCACTAGACCGTAATTAGGAGCAAACAAGAAAGCCAGAAGGAACAGCCCTGTCTGTACAAGAACAATGCATCCAGCCGTTGAGCTATCAGTCCAGTAACTAATGTAAACACCCAAGAGACTCGAGAGAACACTGCTTGCAATCGCAATCCAAGTCATCCGGTCAAATCGGTCGGTTAACAAGTAAGCAGTCGCGCCAGGAGTGACCAACATGGCAACCACCAAGATCACTCCAACAGTTTGCAAGCCTGCGACGGCAGCCAAAGACAAAGCCGAAAGAAGTAGATAGTGCAATGCCCCTGTATTGATCCCAATCGAGCGAGCGTGAGTTGGATCAAAACAAAACAACAACAGATCCCGGCGAAAGACCATAAGGACAGAAACAATGAGACCAGAGATGACGATCGTTTGGAAAATATCCGAAAGTGAAATTCCAAGCACATTTCCAAAAAGAATGTGCATCAAGTCAATATTGCTACGAATCTTCGAGACCAAAACGAGCCCCAAAGCAAAAAAGCCTGTGAAGACCAAACCTATAACCGTATCTTCTTTAACTCGTGATTTCTGCTTGACAAAGCCAATCATCGCAACTGAACCAACACCAAACACAAAGGCACCCATAGAGAATGGCAGCCCAAGGGCGTACGAAACAATCACACCAGGAAGGACTGCATGCGAAACCGCATCGCCCATCAAAGCCCAGCCCTTAAGGCTCATGTAGCAGGACAACAAGCCACAGACACCACCAACGAGCGCACTGATCATTAGCGCTCTGACCATAAAGGCGTGAGACAACGGCTCCATCAACAAGGAGATCATTGTCCTTCCTCGATCGAGACAGAACCTGTCAACAAATTGGGTGGCAGCCCTCCAAACGTGAGAGCCAGATTCTCTGGAGTAAAGACATCAGCGGTCTGACCGTAGGCCAAGACAGTTTTATTAATGAGCACGACCAGGTCGCAAAAGTCACGGACATGACTTAGGTCATGAGTCGAGATCAAAATGGTGCGTCCTTCTTGTCGAAACTGGACAAGAAGATTTGCGATTAGCTTTTCCGTACGAACGTCAACACCGTTAAAGGGTTCATCAAGAAGTAACACCGAAGCTCTCTGGGCAATCGCTCGTGCCAAGAACGTACGTTTGCGTTGTCCCCCCGACAACTTGCCAATGGGCCGTTGCGCCAAGTCAAGCATCTCTACGCGAGCGAGAGCATCTTTGACGGCCATTCGGTCACTCTGACGGGGAATTCGGAGCCAGTTCATGCCCCCGTATCGGCCCATCATCACAACATCCCAAACAGACACCGGGAAATCGCAATCAATACCCTCATTTTGGGGGACATAGGCGACTGCTTGCTCGCGTTGGGCCTGACCAACAGAGACCCCATTAATGCGAATCAATCCTGAGGAAGGACGAACAAAACCCGTGAGCGCCTTGAAGAGGGTTGATTTGCCAGCGCCATTCATACCAACGAGGCCACAGATGCAGCCGGCGGGCAAATGCAAACAAGCGTCATATAACGCCACAGTGCCGTGGTAGTCGACACACACTTGATCAACTTCGATGCGGTTCATCGCTCCGCAACCTCACCACCCAGACCCTTGACGATCAAACCGACGTTATGGCGTTGAAGATCGATCAATGAGGAAGCTGGGCCCGTAGGACCCGACAGGGAATCGACAAAGAAGGTACCGCCAAAACGAGCTCCAGTGGCCCGTGCCACTTCCTGTTGAGCCTTGTCGCTCACAGTACTTTCACAAAATACGGCTGGCACACGACTGCTGCGGACACGGTCGATGAGACGTGCTAGGCGACGGGGGGTGATCTGGCTCTCAGCATTCACAGGCCAGAGGTAGGCCTCCTCGAGGCCGTAATCCTGGGCGAGATAGCTAAAGGCACCCTCACAGGTCACCAACACTCGGCGCCGTTTAGGAACCTGTGATATGGCGCTACGGAGCTGCTGATCAAGCGTGGTCAGTTGTTCCTTGTAGCGAGCTCCGTTGGCGCGATAGACCGCTTGACCAGCCGGATCGAGCTCGGAAAAAGCCTCAACCATGCGATCGACATACAGCTGAGCTCGCTTGGGTGACATCCAAGCGTGAGGATTGGGACGCCCCGCATAGGCATCTTCAGTAATCAAGACCGGCTGGATGCCGTCGGAGAGGGTGACTGTTGGGACATTGCCAGCGGCTCTAACAAACCGGTCGGCCCAAAGTTCGAGGCCGAGCCCGTTCTTAAGGATCAAGGAAGCGCCAACTGCGCCCTCCACATCACTGGGAGTGGGCTCGTAACCATGGATCTCAGCACCTGTCTTGGTGATCGAACGCACGGACAGACGAGACCCTGCCACCCGCCGAGCCATGTCAGCCAGCACGGTGAACGTGGTGAGAACAATGGGACGGGACTGCTCGTTCCTTTGATCCCTGGACGGAGGAGGCGCGACGCCACACGAAGAAAGTGCGATCGGGATCCCGATCAACATCACCAGCTGCCGGAAACGCCGCAAACCGTCCTCACCCCTATGCCCATCTTAGGTAAATCCTCTGCGAAGGGATTCGCCCATGGACTGGACAGATCTGCAGGGATGAGCCACAACGTGGAGATGCAGACACCATTTGGGATCTGGCTGCCGCAGGTCACGGTGCTGCGCTGTCAGCAGTTTGAGCAGGCCAGTGATGCGGTGGAGGCCGTCCGAGAGCGGCAGTGCGTTGTGCTGCAGCTCGAAGGAATGGAGCCGAGCGAATCCCAGCGGATCCTGGATTTTGTGGCGGGGGCGGTCCATGCCCTCGATGGCCGCATGGAGCGGGTGGGGGACGGGACCTACCTCTGCGCGCCGGCGGGGGTCGGCGTCAGTCAGCTCAGTGGCTCCTCGGGTTCATCCGTGGAGCCCGCTTGAAGACGGCGCTCAAACTGCACAAACAGCAGCCAAGCCACCCCCGCCGAAACACCACCGGTCCAATCGGAGCGAAGCAACTCGATGATTGAGGCCGTGCTGGCGGTCACCCTGAGCACCCGCAGGCCAAAGCGTCCAAGTTGACTAGCCATAGGGGCCAAAGCGCGTCGCACAGGCCGCACCACACTGGGCCCCCAAGGCGATGGACTGCGCCAGGGACCAGCGGGCCGCCAAGCCCGTGACCACCCCCGCCGCAAAGCTGTCACCACAGCCATAGCTCTCCACCATCGGTCCCGGGAGCGGTGCAGGCGCATAGCGTCCGCCCGGAAGACTGAGCCCCCCCGCCGCACCCTCCGTGCGGATCAGCGTCTGCGGTGGTGGGGTCAACTGCGCGGGATCCAGCCGCTCACCGGGGTCAAGGCCACTGCCAATCAAGGCGTCGAGGGCTACCTCGGCCTCCTGCAGCACAGGCAGACGAACCCGCGGAGTCGCGGCCAGGACGGCGGCAGCACGGCAGGCCTTAAACAGAGGGGCATCGGCGGCCGTGACAAAGAGGCCGTCGCAATCGGCGAGCTCCGCCCAAGGCAGGGGATCCGCAAGGGTCGGGGTCAGCCGCTCACCGATCACGGTGATCGCCCGGTCTCCTTCGTCATCCACCAAGCTCAGGCCACGCCGGGTTGGGGCCTCCCGCCAGGCGACGTGAACCTCAAGGCCCAGTTGCTCGAGGCGCTTCACGCAGGCATCCCCAACCGCATCGCGGCCGAGGGCCGTGAAGAACTGGACGGGCTGCTTGAGCAACCGGGCCATCTGCACCGCAACGACAGCGCCACCGCCCGCGGGTTCCTCCAGGGTCCGCAGGGCATGACCAATCGCTCCAGGACGAGGCAGTTGATCCACCGCCAGAAATTCCACCCACTCGACGTGGCCGACCACGGCCATGCGCAGGGGGGGCAGGGCGGAAGCGGAAGACAACGGCAGTCCATGACAGCTGCAGTCCCATCAAAACCCCTCAAGCCCAACAAAAAAGCCCCCGCCGAAGCAGGGGCTCAGGTTTGGCTGAAATCAGCCCGTGTTTGAGATCAACCGATCGCGGGAGCGGTCAGAGCCACAGGAGTGGTCTCGGACGCAGCGAGGTCGAGGGGGAAGTTGTGAGCGTTGCGCTCGTGCATCACTTCCATACCGAGGTTGGCGCGGTTCAGCACGTCAGCCCAGGTGTTCAACACACGACCCTGGGAATCCAGGATCGATTGGTTGAAGTTGAAGCCGTTCAGGTTGAACGCCATGGTGCTCACGCCCATGGAGGTGAACCAGATGCCAACCACAGGCCAAGCGCCCAGGAAGAAGTGGAGGCTGCGGCTGTTGTTGAAGGAGGCGTATTGGAAGATCAAGCGACCGAAGTAACCGTGGGCAGCCACGATGTTGTAGGTCTCTTCTTCTTGGCCGAACTTGTAGCCGTAGTTCTGGGACTCGCTCTCGGTGGTTTCACGCACCAGGGAGGAGGTCACCAGGGAACCGTGCATGGCGGAGAACAGGGAACCACCGAACACACCAGCCACACCAAGCATGTGGAAGGGGTGCATCAGGATGTTGTGCTCAGCCTGGAACACCAGCATGAAGTTGAAGGTGCCGGAGATACCCAGGGGCATGCCATCCGAGAAGGAACCCTGACCGAAGGGATACACCAGGAAGACTGCAAAAGCAGCAGACAGCGGAGCGCTGTAAGCCACGCAGATCCAGGGGCGCATGCCGAGGCGGTAGGAGAGCTCCCACTGACGGCCCATGTAGCAGGAAATGCCGATCAGGAAGTGAAAAACCACCAGCTGATAAGGACCGCCGTTGTACAGCCACTCGTCGAGGCTGGCGGCTTCCCAGATGGGATAGAAGTGCAGGCCGATGGCGTTGCTGGAGGGGATAACAGCACCAGAGATGATGTTGTTTCCGTAGATCAGGGAGCCAGCAACAGGCTCACGGATGCCATCGATATCGACCGTCGGGGCGGCGATGAAGGCAACGATGTAGCAAATGGTGGCGGCCAGCAGGCAGGGGATCATCAGGACACCGAACCAACCCACATAGATGCGGTTGTCGGTGCTGGTGACCCACTCGCAAAACTGCGTCCAGGAACTGGAGCCGCTCTTGCGAAGAGCAGTGGTCATAGAGGGAGGCTCAATTGAGCCGAATGAGTACGAATGCCGCAGATGCGGCCTGCAAAACCTAGGGGGCCCGAGAAAACATTTCCTGGAGCAAAAATTAAATTCAGAAAAGAACAAGAATGTTCATTAATAACTTCATGAAGCCTTCATGAAGTTATGTATAGCGAGTCGATGTGGTTCCCTTGCTGCTCAGGCAGGCAGCGGCTGCTGTTTCAACCACTGCTGTGCTGAGGTCAGAAACGCGTTCAAATTGAGCTTTTCTTCCTCCGCCGCCCGGGCCACGAGGAGGGGTGCCTGACGCTGCAACAACGCCTCCAATTCCTCTTCGGGGACCCCAGCGGCCAGAGCCATGTAATCCGCCATGGCCCGTCCAACCACGCGGGTCAGATAGGCGGCGCTCAAGGCCTGCAGCGCACCGCCGAGTAACCAGGTCGGTCCATGCCACTTGATCACCGAAGCCAGGGCCTGTGAGCTCCACTCAACAACCCCCAGGCTCAGCGCGGCTTTTCCAAGCTGAGCGGCTGCCGCCTGCAGTTGCTCCAGAGACCACGGGCAATTCCAAAGCCGAGCCATCTCTTGGAGCATCAAGCCATTGGCTGCGGCCAGAACCAGCAGATCCAAGCTGGGGACCGGAGCCACAACGACACCCGCCGCCACGGTCCATTGGGTGCGTTGCAGGAGCCTGGACCAGTGCTGCCGCCTCAAGCCCTCAAGCTCCAGCTGCCAAGCTTCGTGCAGCTCATGCAGGCAACGCTGTTGATTCCGCTCGCGGCTGAGGGGGGTGGACTCAGCCAACCAGGCCGATAGATCCTGCCAAGCACAGGCCTCCTGATCCGCCACAAGCCAACAGCGCCCGCGCAGATGCACGGGAAGCTGCTGCTCCAGCTGGTGGAGCTGTTGGGGGGCATCGCTCTCGGGCTGAGTCCGCACCAAGATCCCCACACGTTGTTGTTCGGGGAGTGCCTCCAGCCAGCGCAGATCCGCCGCGCTCAAGGGAAGATCCAGGCGATACAGCAGCAGCTCGCATTGGCGAAACGTCTCGGGCCAAACCCAGGACTGGGGCGACAGAGGCAAGGCATGACTGCGGTGCACCCGGAGGGGATGAACGCAGGGACACTGAGCAAGGAGGGTGTTCTGTTCCTTTTCGCTCCAGGCCTGCGTCCCCACCAGGGCTAAGTGGATCGCCGACTCCTTTTGCCGCTGACGCAGGACCTTCAGCTGGGAGCGCCGAAGCTGCTGAACCCGCTGAAACCGTTGGACCTGGACTGGACTCTCGCCACTATTGCTGCTGTTAAGGGTCTGGAACTGCTCGAGGACGGCCTCGCAGCGCTCAAACCAGCCCTCGGAGGACTGGGGCAGCTGGTCACCGGATGGCCGCATCCGACCACCCAGCAACCACAGACCCGCTCCGGCCGCACCCAGGCTCAACACTGAAGACAGAGGACCGTGGACGGATTCGAACAGCATCCAGCTACCACTGGCCGCGGCCAGCCACGGCCAGTGGCGCAGGCCTTGGCGCCACACAGTCGCCCTGAACTGCTCCCCCAGGGGCACGGGCCTCGGCGTAGGGGATTCAGCTGAGACCTGAGGAACCGTCAAAGGGGGCCTGAATTCGGCGACCGCGCCAACTCTTTAGCTCAGCTATTAACCCATGCCCAGACCCAATAGCGTGGAAGGACCTAAGCGAGCCTCCGGGTCCATGGGTCTGGCCGGTCAGAACAGCAAACGCGAAGACCGCCGATCCGAGGTCCAGCGGGTGTTGCTGGTGGCCCTTGGGGTCAACGTGGGTATGTCCCTGCTGAAGCTGATCATCGGTTTGCTCAGTGGATCGCTGGCCCTGCTGGCCGATGCCATGCACAGCGCCACCGATGGCCTCTCCAGCCTGTTGGGTCTGATTACGAATGGCCTCTCCGACCCCAAGCCCGACCGTGACCACCCCTACGGCCACGACAAATACGAAGCCATCGGCGCCCTGGCCGTCGCTGGCTTCATCTGTTTAACGGCCTTCGAGATCGTGCGAACGGCCCTGGAGCGGATCGCCTCGGGGCTGCAACCGATTCGTCTGGACGGCCAAGAGCTCGTGATGCTCTTGATCGTTCTGGGCTGCAACCTGCTGCTCGCCGGCTACGAGCGAAGCGAGGGCAAACGCCTAGGCAATCAACTCCTGCTGGCCGATGCCCAACACACCACGAGCGACATCTGGACGACGGTCGTCGTCTTGGTGGGCCTTTGCGGCGTCGTGCTGTTCAAGCAGACCTGGCTGGATGTGGCGATGGCCATTCCGCTCTGTCT
Source organism: Synechococcus sp. LTW-R (assembly GCF_014217875.1). NCBI lineage: Bacteria > Bacillati > Cyanobacteriota > Cyanophyceae > Synechococcales > Synechococcaceae > Synechococcus > Synechococcus sp. LTW-R. The sequence goes on along the minus strand of NZ_CP059060.1, from coordinate 468,213 downwards.
GCTCTTGATCCGGGTCTGCTGGCAGGTCCTGAAGACCAACCTGCCCTGGCTGGTGGACCAAATCGCGATCGCGCCGGAATCGATCCATGAGACAGCCATGGGCGTCCCCGGTGTTCTCAACGTCCACGACATCGCGAGCCGCGGCGTCCTCGGTCAACGGGTCTTCATCGAGCTGCACATGGTGGTCGATGCCGACGACCTCCCCAAAGCCCACCGGATCACGGAGCTCGTCGAAGACCACCTCGAGCGCCGCTTTGGTCCGGTCCGCTGCACGATTCACCTCGAACCCAGGGAGTACGCCGAGTCGACCATCACCTTCCAGGGGACCCATGGCTGAGCTCAGGGACTGGCTCACCCCCCATCAACAGGACCTCTTGGCGGATCTCAGTGCCCGCCAACAACTGCTGAACCGCTGGGATGGGGATCGGCCCATCGCCCTGCTCGAGCGCTGCTGGTTGCGGCTGCGGATCCTTCCGATCAGCAAGCTCAGTGCGGTCCTGCCTCCGGACAACAGCGGAGAAGCACCGGAATTGATTCGCTTTCGGAACCTCATCCGAGCGGGCCTCTCCAGCGCTGAAGCCGAGGAACAGTGCTGGGAAGACTTCGGGAAAACCGCCTGCTCCGAGGCGCTCCAACGCTTCTGGGCCGCCCAAGACCAAGGGTGCAACGGGTGGACGCTTCAGGCCTACCTCGACCTGCTCTCGCGCTACCGCAGCTGCATTGAGACCGCGGGGCCAAACCCGTTGCCCGTACTGGTCTTAGCCCGAACAGGCAGCCCAGAACACCATCGCTTGATCTGGCACTGGCCCGCCTCCCTGTCCGTAGGGCACACTTGCCGCTGACTTCTTCAGGTGTGCGGCCATGGCCGACGGTGATTTCCAGCGGAATTCGGGCGAGCAGTCCCGCGACAACCGCGGTCCTCGGGAAGGCGGTGGATTCCGCATTCGCCTGAGCGATAACGAAATGCGCGCCGCCCGCGCCGTGCAGGAGGCCTTCGGCGTCCGCTCCACCGTGGCTGCCCTGGGCCTGTCCCTGCGCACCGTGGCCCAGCTCATCGAAGAGGGCCGCATCGACGACATCGTTGCGCAACAGAAGGCCAGCGCTGGCTCCCGCGGCCGCGGTGAACGGAGCGACCGTCGTGGCGGCGGTCGCGGCGAGCGCCCTGGCAATCGCCCTAACCCCTTTGCCCGTCCCGCCAAACCCGCCGCTGCCGTGGCTGAGGAGGAACCGGTGAGCGACGAGCCCGCCCCTGCTGAAGCAGCCGCGGAAACCGCTGCCGAGAGCGTGGACACCAGCGAAACCACCGAGGCCTGATCGCCAGCCGCTGCCGGGTCCTGCCTCCAGGCAGAATCCGGCGAACATCTCGCCAGCTCGCATGCAACGCGCCAGGGTCCTGTCCGGAGTTCAGCCCACTGGCGCCTTGCATCTGGGCAACTGGCTGGGGGCGATCCGGAACTGGGTGGGCCTCCAGGACAGCCATGAGACGTTCTTCTGTGTCGTGGACCTGCACGCGATCACTGTTCCCCACGACGCGGCCGCCCTGGCCCGGGATACCCGCAACACCGCTGCGCTCTACCTCGCCTGCGGGATCGACCCCGACAAGGCCACGGTCTTCGTTCAGAGCCACGTCTCCGCCCACAGCGAGCTCTGCTGGCTGCTGAACTGCGTGACGCCGTTGAACTGGCTGGAGCGGATGATCCAGTTCAAGGAGAAGGCCGTCAAGCAAGGGGACCAGGTCTCCGTCGGCCTGCTCGACTACCCCGTCTTGATGGCGGCGGACATCCTTCTCTATGACGCGGACCTGGTTCCGGTTGGTGAGGACCAGAAGCAGCACCTGGAGCTGGCCCGCGACATCGCCCAACAGCGCATCAATGCGCGTTTCGCTCCGCGGGATGCCGATGGGGAGCCCATCCCCGTCCTGAAGGTCCCCGAACCCTTGATCCTCAAGGAGGGAGCGCGGGTCATGAGCCTCACCGACGGCCACAGCAAGATGAGCAAGAGCGACCCTAATGAAGGATCACGGGTCAACCTGCTGGATCCGCCGGAGCTGATCACCAAGAAGGTGAAACGCGCCAAAACGGACCCGGTGATGGGGCTGGAATTCGGCAACCCCGACCGTCCCGAGACCGACAACCTGCTGGGCCTTTACGCGCTGCTCAGCGGCAAAGGCCGTGAGGCCGCTGCCGCTGAATGTGCCGACATGGGCTGGGGCAAATTCAAACCCCTCCTCGCCGAGACCCTCGTGGAGGCACTCCGGCCGATTCAAGAGCGCTACAACGACCTAAGCGCTGATCCCGCCGAACTCGACCGCGTCCTCAAGGCGGGCAGCGAACGGGCCAATGCCGTTGCGGAGGCGACCTTGGAGCGCACCCGGGAGGCCCTGGGCTTCCTCAAAGCCAGCTAAAGCCCGAAGGCGTTAATCAAAAGCCAAAGAAAAGATAAAGGTGGCTAATCCGTTGGCGCGCCAAGCCTGGAGCGCGCCAGCCCAAATCTCTCTCACAAGCTCAAAAAACAGCAGCAGCACATCAAGCCGTCCCCTGTCCAGTTCGGCTGGGAAATCTCACTTTGAGACTCGATCAACCAGCAATCTCAATGAACTGCGACGTTGTGCCGCTTGCCAATTCGTCATTCGCTCCAGCGCTCCCTCAAGCCCAGCCGTGCCGCCGCTCCGGCCTGCTCACTGGGTCTGCTGCTCCTGGCCGCCGGTCCCCTGGTCGCTCCCTCCATGGGGAGCGAAGTGGATCAGTCCATCGAGCACGTCGTGACTGCTGCCAGCCAAAGCGACTCGGGTGAGCTGTACGCAATCACGCCCCACCGGCGGGCACTGCTGAACACGATCCGCTATGCCGAAGGCACCTGGAAACAGGGCCACGAGGGCTATCGCACCCTCTATGGCGGTGGACGTTTCAGCAGCCTGGCCAAGCACCCTGATGTTGTCGTGGTGAAGCGCTACGCCAGCGCTGCCGCCGGTGCCTATCAGTTTTTGCCGGGCACCTGGAGGGAAGCGGCCACCAAACTGAGCCTGCGGAGCTTCAAGCCCCATAACCAGGACCAAGCCGCCCTTTATCTGATTGATCGCCGCGGCGTTCTCGATCAGGTGGATCGCAAAGGCCTGACCCGCGAGGTCATGGCTGTGTTGTCCAAGGAGTGGGCCTCCTTCCCCAGCCATAACGGCCTCAGCGCCTACGGCCAGCCGGTGAAAAAAGCCACCGAACTCGCCAACTTCTACGCGAACAACCTCAAGCAGCTGAAGCGCAGCCGCTGGGCTCAGGCCTGAGGAGGGTCAGGACGCTCCTGCTCCGGCAGGGGCACCCCCGCGACCCGCAGCATCGCGGAAAGACTCCAAACCCGCATCATCAACCGGTGCCAGGGGGTCATGGCATCCATGTCCACCGCCATGGGGGTCGAACAGGCGGCCCGCAGGGATTGGGTGGCCGCAATCGCCTGGAGCGCTTCCTGCAACGCAGCCCGGAGTTCACGCTGCTCCTGGGCGGGCACCAGGTGATCCGGGGCGTGATCCAAGAGGACGAGACCGCGCTGAAACCAATAGAGAAAGTCGCCAAACAGGGACTCGAGCAGATGGTCGAGCAGTTCAGCTGACTCAGCCTTGGGTTCCTGGGGGTTACTCACCCCCACACCCTAGTAATGGTCTGAATTGCGCTGCGTAGGATCAGGGTTGCTATCCCGCCGCCGTGACCGCGACCCGAACTGCCGAGCCTGCAGCCAGTGATGCGGGGCAGGACGTGGTGACGGTGCATCTGCCCAAGACCAGCGAGAGCGAGCAGCTTCTGCGCATCCGCCACTCCATGAGCCACGTGATGGCCATGGCGGTCCAGCGGTTGTTTCCCGAGGCCCAGGTGACCATCGGGCCCTGGACGGAAAACGGGTTCTATTACGACTTCGATAATCCCGATCCCTTCACCGAGGCCGACCTCAAGGCCATCAAGAAGGAAATGATCAAGCTCATCAACAAGAAGCTTCCACTGGAACGCCTTGAGGTGAGCCGCGCCGAGGCCGAAGAAAAGATTCAGGCCCAGAACGAGCCCTACAAGCTCGAAATCCTGGCGGGCATTCAGGAACCCATCAGCCTCTACACCCTGGGGGAGGAGTGGTGGGACCTCTGCGCCGGCCCCCACGTCAGCAACACCAAAGAGCTCAACGCCAAGGCCTTTGACCTGGAAAGCGTTGCCGGTGCCTACTGGCGCGGCGACGAGAACAACGCCCAGCTGCAGCGCATCTATGGCACCGCCTGGGAGACCCCAGAGCAGCTCACGGAATACAAGCGCCGGCAAGAAGAGGCCAAGCGCCGTGATCACCGCCGAATCGGCACCGACCTCGATTTGTTCTCCATTGAGGACGAGGCCGGCGCGGGTTTGGTGTTCTGGCACCCCCGTGGCGCCCGCATGCGCCTTCTCATTGAAAACCTCTGGCGCGAGCTGCACTTCAACGCCGGTTACGAGCTGCTTTACACGCCCCATGTGGCTGACATCAGCCTCTGGAAGACCTCGGGGCACCTCGACTTCTACAGCGAGTCGATGTTTGGCCCGATGCAGGTGGATGAGCGGGAATACCAGCTCAAGCCGATGAACTGCCCCTTCCATGTGCTGACCTACGCCAACAGCCTGCGCAGCTATCGCGAGCTCCCGATCCGCTGGGCCGAGCTAGGAACGGTCTATCGCTATGAGCGCCCTGGAGTCATGCATGGCCTGATGCGCGTCCGCGGCTTCACCCAGGACGACGCTCACGTCTTCTGTCTCCCCGAGCAGATCAGCGACGAGATCCTGGCGATCTTGAACCTGACCGAAGAGATCCTCTCGACCTTCGATTTCCGCAATTACGAGATCAACCTCTCGACCCGCCCTGAGAAATCCATCGGTGAGGACGCGGTCTGGGATCTCGCGACCCAAGGCCTCATCGAAGCACTCGATCGCAAGGGCTGGGCCTACAAGATCGACGAGGGCGGCGGCGCGTTCTACGGCCCCAAGATTGACCTCAAGATCGAGGACGCCATCGGCCGGATGTGGCAGTGCTCCACGATCCAGCTGGACTTCAACCTGCCGGAGCGCTTCAACCTGGACTACGTCGCCGAAGACGGTTCAAGGCAGCGGCCGATCATGATTCACCGCGCCATCTTCGGTTCGCTGGAGCGGTTCTTCGGGATCATGACCGAGAACTACGCCGGGGATTTCCCCTTCTGGCTCGCTCCCGAACAGATCCGTCTGTTGCCGGTGACCGATGAGGTGCGCGAGTACGCCGAGTCCGTTGCCACGGCCCTCAAGGCAGCCGGTGTCCGCGCCAGCGTCGATCACTCCGGTGATCGCCTCGGCAAGCTGATTCGCAACGGCGAGCAGATGAAGATCCCCGTCCTCGGCGTGATCGGTGCCAAGGAAGCCGAGGGTGGCAGTATCAGCTTGCGCAGCCGCCGCGATGGCGACCTCGGCAGCATCCCCTTGGACTCACTTGTGGCCGCCGCCCAAGTGGCGAATCAAGATCGGGGAGCGGGGCTCAAGATCAGCCCCTGCTGATCCCCGATGACCACGCTCCTCGCCGGCGATATCGGCGGCACGAAGACCCTGCTTGGCCTCTACCGCGTCGAGGGGTCGGCGCTGGTGCGCTGCGCCGCTCAGCGCTACGTCTCGGCTGAATGGCCCGACTTTTCGGCCCTCGTGAACGACTTTCTGGGCGGCGAAGCCTCCGGCTTTGCCCGTCCCGAGCGGGCCTGTTTTGCCATCGCCGGACCGGTGCGGCAGGGACGCGTGAAGCTCACCAACCTGCCCTGGTTACTGGAGGAGCAGCAGCTGGCGCGGGACTGTCAGCTGAAGGCTGTCGAACTCGTCAATGACTTTGCGGTCCTGATCTACGGGCTGCCGCATCTCCAGCCCGAGCAACAGACGACCCTGCGGGCCGCCCCCGGCGGCCGGCCCGATCCGAAGGCCCCAATCGCCATCCTCGGCGCTGGCACTGGACTGGGCGTCGCCATCGGCGTTCCTACAGCCTCGGGCCTTCAGGCGATGGCCAGTGAGGCCTCCCATGCCGAGTTCGCCCCCTGCACTGAGGAGCAGTGGCAACTGAAAACCTGGCTCATGCAGGAGTTGGGGCTGCCGCGTCTATCCATCGAGCGAGTGGTCAGCGGCACGGGCCTCGGAGACGTCATGCGCTGGCGCCTGGCCAGCCATCCCGATGGGCACAACCACGCCCTGATGGGCACCACGGAGACGGAACTGCCAGCCGCGACGGCTACGGCGGCCAGCGCCGGTGACCCCCTAGCCCGTGCGGCCCTGGATCTCTGGCTCGCGGCCTATGGAAGCGCCGCGGGGGATCTTGCCCTGCAAAGCCTCTGCTACGGCGGCCTCTGGGTGGGGGGCGGAACCGCAGGCAAGCTGCTGAAGGAGCTGCAGTCAGAACGCTTCCTTGGCCCCTTCCTCAACAAAGGACGCCTGAGCTCTGTGGTGGAACAAATCCCAGTCCATGCCTTGATCGATGCGGAGACGGGCCTGTTCAGTGCCGCCTGCCGAGCCCGACTCCTGAACGCCTGAGTGGGACACTGAGCCCAGCAGAACAGAGCGCATGGCCCGCCCCCGCATCGGACAGGGGGTTGTGGTGGATGTCCCCGCCACAACAGCCAACTTGGGTCCCGGCTTTGATTGCCTTGGAGCAGCCCTTGATCTGAATAACCGCTTCGAGATGCGCTGCATCGAAGGGGGTGGTGAGCGCTTCGAATTGGTGATCGAAGGCAGTGAGGGATCCCACCTGCGTGGAGGCCCCGACAACCTCGTCTATCGGGCCGCGCAGCGGGTTTGGAAAGAAGCAGGAGAAGAACCCATCGCGATCGAGGCCCGGGTCCGCCTCGCGGTTCCCCCCGCTCGAGGATTGGGAAGCAGCGCCACCGCGATCGTCGCCGGCTTGATGGGAGCGAACGCCCTGATTGGCGAGAAGCTGAGCCGCGAGAAGTTGCTGGAGCTGGCGATCGACATTGAAGGCCACCCCGACAACGTGGTGCCTTCACTGCTCGGCGGACTGTGCATGACAGCAAGGGCGGCCTCCCACCGCTGGCGCGTCGTGCGCTGCGAGTGGGACCCGAAGGTGATGGTGGTGGTGGCGATCCCAGCGATACGCCTCTCCACCAGCGAAGCTCGGCGGGTGATGCCCAAGGCCATCTCGATTCCCGATGCGGTCACCAACTTGGGGTGCCTGACCTTGCTCCTGCAGGGCCTACGCACCGGAAATGGCGACCTGATTGCCGATGGCATGCACGACCGGATCCACGAGCCCTATCGCTGGGGACTGATCCAAGGGGGCAAAGAGGTCCGCGATGCGGCCATGGGCGCCGGTGCCTGGGGCTGCGTGATCAGCGGCGCCGGGCCAAGCATCCTGGCCCTCTGCCCCGAGGACTCGGCCGTCGCCGTGAGCAAGACCATGGTGCGTGCCTGGGAGGGGGCCGGCGTGGCCTCGCGCTCGCAAGTGCTGCAGCTCCACCAAGGCGGCAGCCGCTGGGATCACCTGCCCTCCTGAACCCGCTCCCCTGGGTAAAAATGCCTAGGACAGGTCAGTCTCACTGGTAGATTTGAACGCTGAACGGTCGCTTCCGTAGGTGCAGGGTGGAGCCCCTCGAGGGCTAGACCCAGATACGGGATAGCCCCCAAGACATCCAAAAGCCGTGCACGCGATGGACGCCAATCTGCCCCTGCTGGCCGCGTCTGCAGCGATTCCCGGCTCCGCATTTGGCGACTCCGCCCTGGCCAACGGCACCCTGGCGGCGCCGACCACGTTTCCCTGGCTGAGCCTGATCGCGCTTCTGCCGATCGCGATCGCTCCGCTGGTGATGCTCCTCCCTGGAGACGGCACGGACCCCAAGCTGCCCCGGACCGTCGCCCTGGTCACCCTTCTGGCGGACCTGGGCTTGATGCTCTACGTCTACAGCCAGCACTACGACGGTTCCATTGCGGGCCTCCAGCTGGTGGAGCGCTTCGCCTGGGTCCCTGTCATTGGCCTGGAGTGGTCCCTCGCCACCGATGGGCTATCGGCTCCGCTGGTGGTGCTCTCCGGATTGGTCACGCTGCTCTCCGTGGCGGCCAGTTGGAATATTCAGAAGAAGACCCGGCTCTACTTCGCGCTGTTGTTGGTCCAGGCCTCGGCCCAGGCCCTGGTGTTTCTCTCGCAGGATTTCCTGCTGTTCTTCTTGGCGTGGGAACTGGAGCTTGTCCCGGTCTATCTCTTGATTGCGATCTGGGGCGGCCAGCAGCGTCAGTACGCGGCCACCAAGTTCATCCTGTACACCGCCACGGCCTCTCTGCTGATCCTGCTCAGCGGCCTGGCTCTGGCCCTCAATGGCCCCTTCACCCTCAACCTCAGCGAACTGATCGCCCGCTCCCCCGGCGGCGTGTTTGGCCTGCTCTGCTATCTGGGCTTCCTGGTGGGCTTCGGCGTGAAGCTGCCGATGTTCCCGCTGCACACCTGGCTTCCCGATGCCCACGGTGAAGCGAACGCACCGGTCTCGATGCTGTTGGCGGGGGTGCTCCTAAAGATGGGCGGCTATGCCCTGCTGCGCTTCAACGTTCAGATGCTCCCGGAGGCGCACCTGCAGCTGGCACCCGCACTGATCGTGTTGGGCATCGTGAACATCGTCTATGGCGCCCTCAACGCCTTCGCCCAGGACAACGTCAAACGTCGGATCGCCTGCAGCTCGGTCAGCCACATGGGCTTTGTGCTGCTGGGCATCGGTGCGATCGACAGCCTCGGCATGAGTGGCGCCATGTTGCAGATGATCAGCCATGGCTTGATCGCGGCGGCCATGTTCTTTGTTACCGGGGTCTTCTACGAGCGCACCAAGACCCTGTCGATCCCCAACATGGGGGGACTGGCCAAGGTCCTGCCGATCACCTTCGCCTTCTTTGTGGCCAGCTCCCTGGCCTCCCTGGCACTGCCGGGCATGAGCGGTTTTGTCAGTGAAATCACCGTGTTCCTGGGCGTGACCAGCAATGAAGGCTTCACCGTTGGCTTCCGCGTGATTGCCGTGGTCCTGGCCGCAATCGGCGTGGTGCTGACACCGATCTACCTGCTGAGCCTGTGCCGCCGGGTCTTCTTTGGCCCCAGAATCCCCGCCCTGGCGGTCCTTGGTGACATGAAGCCCCGGGAGCTCCTGATTGGCCTGACCCTGCTGGTGCCCACCTTGGTGATTGGCTTCTGGCCGCGGGTCGCCATTGATCTCTATGAGGCGACCACCACGGCCCTCTCGAACGACCTCGCCCAACACGCCGTCGTTGCCCTTCGGCTACCCGCCCTCGGCTGAACCCCCGCGGACCCTGCAGCTGGGCTGAAATGGGGCCATCCATGGCCCCACCGATGACTGACAGCCGAGCCGCCATCGCCACCGCTCAGCCGGAAATTCTGCGCGGAGAGGGGCTACCGCAGTTCGAAGCGATCACGCCAGAAGCGGTCCGCGAACACATCCCGGGCCTGATGGACTCCCTGGAGGATCAGCTGGGATCCCTCGAGGCCGAGCTCAGCCAGAAGCTAGATCAAGGGGAGCCCCTCGATTGGAACGCGGTGATCGATCCGCTCCAGCGACTCGGCGAACGCCTGCGCTGGAGTTGGGGCGTCGTCAGTCATCTCAACGGGGTCTGCAATAGCCCAGAGCTCCGTGACGCCCATGCCAGCCAGCAGGCCGCTGTCGTGCAGTTCGGCAACCGCGCCGGTCAAAGCCAGGTCATCTATCGCGCCCTCGAGCAGCTGAAGGAGCGACTCTCCGAGCTGGACGGGACCCAACAGCGGATCCTCGATGCCGAGCTGCGGGACATGCAGTTGCGGGGCGTTGGCCTGAGCGGCGCTGTCAAAGAGGCCTTCAACGCCGCCAGTCAGACCTTGGCGGAGCTGTCGACACGCTTCGGCAACCACGTCCTCGATGCCACCAACAACTGGACCCTGCGCCTGACGCAGTCCGCCGAGGTGGAGGGATTGCCAGCAAGCCTGTTGGATCAGCTGGCGCAAGCCGCGCGCCAGGCCGGGGATGAAGCAGCGACCGGCGAAGCGGGCCCCTGGCTCCTGGGCCTGGACATGCCCCGCTACGTGTCCTTCATGAAATACAGCCGCAGGCGGGACCTGCGGGAGCAGCTCTACAAGGCCCATGTCAGCCGCGCGTCCGGCCAGAACGGCAGCGATCTCAACAACTGGCCCTTGATCGAAGAGATCCTGACCCTGCGGCGGCAGCAGGCCGAGCGCCTGGGCTTCGCCAACTGGGCCGCGCTCAGCATCGCGTCCAAGATGGCCGACTCCGAGCAGGCCGTGGAAGCCCTGCTGGAGGACCTGCGCAGCGCCGCATACCCAATTGCCCAACAGGAGCTGGCGACCCTCGCGGGCTGTGCCAAGGCCCACGGGGCAGCGGAAGCGGACGATCTGCAGCCCTGGGACATCAGCTATTGGGCGGAGATCCTCCGCCAGGAAAGTTTCGAGCTCGACAGCGAAGCCCTACGCCCATGGTTCCCCTTACCCCAGGTGCTCGACGGTCTGTTTGCCCTGAGCGAGCGGCTGTTCGGGATACGCATCGAGGCCGCCGATGGCGAGGCACCGATCTGGCATCCGGATGTGCGCTTCTTCCGCATCCTCGAGCAGGACACACCGATCGCCGGGTTCTACCTGGATCCCTACAGCCGGCCGGGCAGCAAGCGCGGTGGAGCCTGGATGGATGAGTGCCTCGTGCGCTCCAAGCGCGAGGACGGCAGCGCGGTCCTCCCGGTGGCCTACCTGATCTGCAACCAGAGTGCACCGGTCGGTGAGACCCCGAGCCTGATGACCTTCGACGAGGTCGAGACCCTCTTCCACGAGTTCGGGCACGGCCTCCAGCACATGCTGACCAGCGTCGAGCACCCCCAGGCCGCCGGCATCAATGGGGTGGAGTGGGATGCCGTTGAGCTGCCCAGCCAGTTCATGGAGAACTGGTGCTACGACCGGGCCACTTTGATGGGGATGGCCCGCCACTGGGAGACCGGCGCACCCCTCCCGGAGAGCGAATTCGCCAAGTTGCTGGCGGCCCGCACCTTCATGGGGGGATCCGCAACCCTGCGGCAGGTGCACTTTGCCCTGGTGGATCTGCGCCTGCACAGCCAGTGGAGAGCCGATGCCGGCCTCACGCCGGAGGCGCTGCGCCGGGAGATCGCCGCGGACACAACGGTATTGGCCCCCATCGACGAGGACGCTTTCCTCTGCTCCTTCGGGCACATCTTTGCGGGGGGCTACGCCGCCGGGTACTACTCCTACAAGTGGGCCGAGGTGCTCAGTGCCGATGCCTACGGCGCCTTTGAAGAGGTGGGGCTCGAGAACGAAGAGCAGATCCGTGAAACCGGACGTCGCTTCCGCAACACGGTGCTCAGCCTCGGGGGAAGCCTGGATCCCAAGCAGGTCTTCGAAGCCTTCCGCGGTCGTCAACCCAGCAGCGAGGCCCTGATTCGCCACTCCGGCCTGGTGGCCGTTTAAGGCCAACACCTCCAGGATGGGGAGAGATGGGCCGTGACATGGCTGGAGTCTCTCCCCGCTTGTCCCATGCCGATCCGCTGCAGCTGGATCCGAACTGGTCTTGCTCCGTTCCACTGCTCGCCTTTGAGGAGGCCCTTGAGCAGAGCGTTTTTCGCGCGGGCTTAACCCGAGCGGACTGGCTCAAACGCTTGGCCCAACAGCTGCACAAACCCCAATTACTGCCGCTGCTCTGGCTCCTGCCCAAGGGATGGAAGCTGGCGCCGGCGGACCTACCCCAGCGGCTGCAATCCCTGGGTGGGCTCATCGAACGTGAACTGCTAACTCCGGCCCTGCTCGCAGCCGTGGCCGATGCCCTGCCCCACTTCTTACCGGAGGGGGACGGAGCGATCGGGCATTGGCGGGGGAGAGCAGACGGCTCGCTCCCCACCCGCTTGGAGGAACTCCTGCGGCTCGATCCCACCCCAGCCGAACCGGAGCCCGCGCTAGACGCCGAAGCCGGCCCCCTGAGCGGTGGGCTGATCTGGCACAACGTCGGGCTCCGCCATGAGCAATCCCCAGGGGAACGGCAACGCAACGCCCTGGCCGCCCGTGTCCTGAATCGGCTCTCGGCGAACGGACTGGGAGGCGCGCCCTGGCGGATCGATGGAGCCAGCAGCTGCCGCGCCTGGTTCGCCCAGTTGCAAGACAGCGGCTGGAGCTTGCGGGCTCAGTTGCGGGCCAGCGTGGCCAGCTTCGGGCTCGGTGCCAGCCTCCCCGGAGCGGAGCCTTCAGATCCGAACTGGAGTCAGATCCCCCTGGCCCTTCCGATCCGTACGGGTCTGCTTGGGGAGACTGGCGAGGAGGTTCAAAGCCTCCTGCCCCACAGCTGCCTCGAGCTGGAATGGCGCAAGGGAGCAGAACTACTGCGGCTGCAGTACTACCAAGGCACGGAGGGCCTCTGCGGTTGGGAAGCGCTGAACGACCTGCAGCGTCCTTGGCAGAACGACAGCCGCAATGGAACGGTCCGCTACCTGGGGGAGGCGTATGAGGGGGAACGTCTCCTTGAGGTGATGGATCTCTGCGATCTGGTGGCGCTGATCCACAACCAGGAAAGCGACGCCGATGGCCTCTGGCTGGGGGGCTATGGCGCGTTGGGGTTCTGCATCGACAGCTCAGCGCTCTTGCAACAGGCCCTGGAGGGCCGCTGCGATCTCTTCCCCTGCCTGCTTGGCGGCATCTGGCGCGAGCGGCTGCTGCGCAGGGCCGATGCGGTGCAGGCGGAACCGAGGGCTCTCGGGCGGTACCGCCAAGCGGTCATGGACTTGCCGCACGATGGCTTCTGTTTTGGCGAAGCCAGCAAGGAGGCCAAGCGACGGCTTCAGGCCTGCCAACCCGAGAGCAGTCCGTTCCGGCTAACCCAACGTGCCCGCGTCCTCTGACTCGATCGCCTGGACGATCTGCTCGACAACGGCCTCGCGATGCAGCTCGGCGAAGGGACCCTGAAGACCGTTGTGGTTCATCCCTTTGATTTCACGGCGTTCGATGCAGGAGTGCTTGAGGGCTCGATTCCAGTTGGAGAGGGGAAGCAACGGCGATCGCCCCGGATAGGCAATGCGACCAAAGGCCGCCACCGGATCACGGCTGCCAATGATCATGGTGATCTTCGAGAGCTGGTTCAGGAGTTGGTTGCCGCTAAAGACACCGCAGAAGCTCACGATGCTCACCGGGGCCCTGCAGATGCGGCGCAGGTAATCCGCCACCCCCATTGCCATCTCAGCCCCCCCGCTGTAGCCCACAAGCACAACCCTCTGCCCTTGATCCGGCCGGAACCCGACCTCGCCTAAGCGCAAGGCAATCTTCAGTGAGAGCTCGTAGTTCATGATCGGCCCATAGCGGTGGTCCGATGAGATCCCGACCTTGATCACGTTGTTCGCCTGAACCAGCACAGCGGCGATCAGCTGAATCCAACCGTTGGGGTGGTCCTCCTGGAGTGCAAATAAACGGCGCCAGAACCAGGCACTACCGATGTCCTGCGCGAGGGCGACGGGAAGAACGGTGTACGCCTCTAAGCCCTTCACGAGTCGCGTACCGGGATTTAGCTGCTGATCCAGCAGTCCAAGAAAGGCCGAGACCCTGGGCGGGTGATCCCGCTCCAATTGATGGATGCCATCGAGATAGACCACAAAACAGCTGTGCTCGCTGATGGGAGCTGAATCGGGGAAGAGGGCCGTGGGGTCGGGGAGCCCATCCAGCCAGCCTTCCCAAAACGCAAACTGCGTCACTAAGGAGTAGATCCCGGCCGTCGGGATGAGCACCAACAGCAACAGGCCGGACCAACGCAGCAGCAGGTTGATGTCCGTCCAGTCAAAGATCGAACGCAGGGCCAACAGAACATGGCCCACACCAAACCAACTGACCCCCAGACCCACCGCCAAAACGAGGACGATGAAGCCCAAGCGGGAGCGAAGACTGTGTTGCTGCGCCTGGATGGCCGCGCAATTGGCCTGGGAGCGTTTCTGCATCACTCAGACCCGTGGGCATCGGAGAGTTGGGACGCCAAGGTGCTGTAGCCCGCCTGCCAGCCCTGGCGAAACAGCAGCCAGACCAACAGGACGGCCACGACATAGCCCGGGGTCGCCAGGAGAAGAGCTTCGCCGTAGGGCAACGCGAAGCGAGCATGCAACAGGGTGATGACGTTGAGATGCATCAACACCCAGATGCCCAAGCCGATGGTCTCACCGACATAGGGAGCAGCCACCAACAGATAAAAGACCGCCGGGAGTAAACAAATAGCGACCCCATTGATGAAATCACTGGGGTGGATCGTCACGCTGGCACTGGTGGCGAGCAGGACCATATCGATGCTGCTGCTCAAGAGAAACGCAACCGAAAGCATCAGGCCATCAAGGATCAAATGGACGATGATTTGGCGGCGATTGAGACGATTGGCCAGGAGCGTGAAGACATGGGAGAGGGACATGGAAAGTCCCACCAGCAGCAGCAGACCCAAGCCGATGTCGGTTTGAACCAGCCAGCCACCGAGCGCGTCCAGTGCTGTTTGGATCTCCATGCCGAGACCTCCCCTGGATCTACTGGCCCGATGCAGCGCGCAAGGCCGGTCGATTCACAATCCAGATCACATAGATCGAGAGCACAGCGCAATAGAAACACCAGACCGAATTGAAGGTGGCGCTGTAGGTCAGCCAGGTCAGGAAGATCGAGACAAAGATCAGAACACCAAACAGCTTCACCGCCTTATCTGCGACAGCGATCAGGGGGAGAACAATGAAGCCCCAATAGACCAGCTCACCGACGGGCTCTGTGTTCACAAAATTGTGAATGATGCTGTGCAGGTTGGACACGTCATAGAGCAAGCGACCGTTGCTATGGACCGCAGGCTGGAGAGCCGGGGGATTGAAGAGCACCGGCAAATAGAAGGCAACACCGAGGACCGTTGCCACAATCGCCACCCAACGCAGGCGTCTCTGCAGCCCCTTGGAATCGGTCGTTCGACTAATCGACCAGGCGCTCCATGGGATCCAGATCATCCAGAAGCAATAGGCGAAAAAGAGGAAGCCCAATCCCGCCAATGTGCTCAAGGGCTCCACGCCACCTTGATCAATCGCGGTCCACTCCAAGCCTTCAACGAACTGTTGGACCCCGAAGAAAAAGGGCACCAAGGCCAAGGGCACGTAGTCACGTTTGCCCGTCTTCTGCGCGACGTGGGTGCTGTAGAGCCCCAACGGCATCAACACCGCTGACGCCGTAAAACTGGCCGAGGCTGAAAAGCACATGCGAGGCCTTCAAACGTGGCCTACCCATAGACACGCTGAAGGCCATGGACAACGACCTTGATGAGATTCGTTGTCGCTAAGGCGCGAGCAAGACATCCGCCACGGCAGCTGTTGCCCGGGGATGGGCAATCAGTTGGCGGTGGGTCAACACGGGCAGGGCCTGCCGCGGCCCCTGGGGCAACACCGCTCGCCAACCCGGGAAGACCGTGATGTCCGTACGGCTATACAAACTCACGCACTGCAGCGGATCCAGGCGATCACGCCCAGCATCGAGATCACGCAACAGAGCGCTCCCGATCTTCATGTCCGCAATGCCCGCCAAGGGCCAGCGCGGAATCAGCTGGGCCGTCAATGTTCCCTGTTGGGGGCTGCCCAAACAGACAAAGCGGCGGGTCCGGCTCGCGCCTCCCCATTCCTGGAGCCAAGTCCGGGCAATGACCCCGCCCATAGAAAAGCCAAAGAGATCAACGCTGGTCTGGGGGCCAAAGCGCTCCTGAATCAACCCATCCAGTTGCGCGGCGAGCTGACGGATCGGGGTGGCCCCCAGCCGATGGGGCAAGTGGGGTGCAAAGAGCGGCAGATTCGGATTGCGCTCGAGCAACGTCTGCTCCAGGCGCCGAAACAGGCGGGGGGTATCCCAGAGTCCATGGATCAGAAGCAGAGGACGCTCTGACATGGTTCAAGGAGCCTGATGACGGCG
Organism: Synechococcus sp. LTW-R; assembly: GCF_014217875.1. Taxonomy (NCBI): domain Bacteria; kingdom Bacillati; phylum Cyanobacteriota; class Cyanophyceae; order Synechococcales; family Synechococcaceae; genus Synechococcus; species Synechococcus sp. LTW-R. The sequence continues at coordinate 452,271 of NZ_CP059060.1, read as the reverse complement.
ACGCTGCACACCCACCTTGCCGCTAAATCCAGGAACAGGCGCCTGGCATTTGCGCAGTTCAATCGCCATCGGCACCGGACCGTAGAGGTCCTCGAGTAGATCCAAAATCAGCCCACTCCAGTGCTCCAAGGTCTGACAACGCAAGGCGCGGGCCTGGCCCTGGAGGGCCGTGATCGCACGGCTGTAGTCCAGGGTGGCGCCCACGTCATCCGCAGCCGCGGCCGCACTGAGATCCCAGCCGAGCTCGATGTCGAGCTCGAACCACTGACCCAGCTCACGCTCATGGGGGAGCACACCGACGTGGGCCCAGAGGCGGAGGTCCCGCACCAGGATGCGATCGGAGGAACTCACAAAGGGCAATCGCGGTGGCTGAAGCTGCGGGTTCCGGAGGCGTAATCCGCCGCAATGTGACCATCACCGCGCAGCAGGTAGCGGTAGGTCACCAGACCCTCCAGGCCGACGGGCCCACGGGGCGGCAGGGTTTGGGTGCTGATGCCGACCTCAGCGCCAAAGCCGTAGCGGAAACCATCGGCAAAACGCGTCGAGCAGTTGTGATAGACCCCGGCGCTATCAACACTGCGCAGGAAGGTCTCCGCCGTTCCGCCATTGGTGGTGCAAATGCACTCGGTGTGGCGCGAACCGTTCTGGGCAATGTGATCGAGGGCCTGCTGCAGGTCGTCGACAACCCGGACCGAGAGGATCAGATCGGAGTACTCCGTCCGCCAGTCCTCCGCAGCGGCAGCCTTGGAGACCCCCAAAGCCTGACTCGCGGCATCACCGCGCAGCTCGACACCGGCCTGGGCGAAGACGGGCAGGGCCTGCTCCAGGAAGGGCGCGGCACTCGAACGATGCAGCAGCAGGGTCTCAATCGCGTTGCAGGCGGCGGGATATTGGGTTTTCGCGTCGAGGGCGACCCGGATGGCCTGGGGAACGTCAACCTCCTGATCGACGTACAAGTGGCAAACCCCGTCGGCATGGCCCAGGACCGGGATGCGGGTGTTGTCCTGGATGAAGCGCACCAGCGCATTGGAACCGCGGGGGATGATCAAATCCACCAGGCCATCCAGCTTGAGCAACGCCAGGCTTTCTTGCCGGGACGTGAGCAACTCCAGGGCTTGGGGAGACACCGCCGAGGCGGCCAAGCCAGACCGCAGGGCGGAGAGGATGGCGGTGCAGCTGCGGTTGGCCTCACGGCCTCCCTTGAGAATGGCGCCATTGCCGGAGCGGATCGCCAAGGAAGCGATTTGCATCACCGCATCGGGACGTGCCTCAAAAATCACCCCGAGAACACCCAGGGGGACACTCAACCGCTCCAAGACCAATCCGGAGTCCAACTCCCGATGCATCTGGCGAACACCGACCGGGTCAGGTAGCTGGGCCACCTGGCGCACCCCCTCGATCGCCCCAGCCAACTTCTTGGCATCCAGCTTCAACCGGGCAACCAGAGCCGGGGCTAAACCATCGGCCGCCGCGGCCTCCAGATCAGCGGCATTGGCAGCCACGATCTGGCTGGCCTCAGCCTCAAGGGCGTCCGCCATCGCCAAGACCGCCTGCCGCCGCTCCTGATCACTGCACCGTCCCAAGGCCATCGCAGCGGTGCGAACCGCACCAGCGCGCTGCAGCAGTTCAGGCGATGGATCAGGAACGTTCACACACTTGCTTGGCTCGAATCAGCATCATCCCAGCCGGACTCAATCGCGGAGGCGCTCCAACGCCAAGCGCGCGGCCCCCAGTCGGCCGGCTCCGTTTCCGAGCTGGGCGCGGCGAATGATCAAGCCACGGCGACTTTCGGCCTGAACCCGCTGCTCCACCTCCGCCAGGGCACCGGGCAGAAAGTGATCGCTAGCCGCACTCAGTCCCCCACCAATCAAAACCAGCTGGGGAGTCAGGACATAGATCAAGGAACTCAGTCCCACCCCAAGCCAGCGGCCGTAGTCCCGCCAGGCCGCCAGGGCCTCCGGATGACCAGCGCGGGCCAGCTGATCAAGGGTCTGGGGATCGCGGTCCATCAAGCGGCGCAAGCCCGCAATACTGCAGTGCTGCTCCAACGAACCGCGGTTGCCGCTATTGCAGGGGGGGCCCTCGGGATCCACGCTGATCAACCCCGGCTCCGCCACGGCGCCGCCATGGCCGCTGAAGAGTTGGCCGTTCAGCAAGACTCCACCGCCCACGCCTGTACCCAAGGTGAGCAGCAGGACGTCGTCGTAGCCGACAGCCCCCCCTCTCCAGGCCTCCCCCATCAGGGCACAGTTGCCATCATTCGCGAGGGTGACGCGGCGCTGAAGCTGGGGTTCGAGCCACTCCGCGAGGGGCACCTGCTGCCACCCCGGAAGGTTGATGCAGACGCGGGCGACGCGTGCCTCGGCATCCATCGGGCCAGGCAAACCGATGCCCACCCGACGGGCCAATCCCTCCGGGTCCAGGTCTGCCACCGCATCGACGATGGCGGTGACGACGCCACCGGGCATGGCCGGCTGAGGCGTCGGGCATGTCAGTTCTGCCAGCAGCTCTCCATCGCTTGAGAAGCGGCCGAGCTTGAGGGCCGTGCCCCCCACATCCACTCCGATCAGCTGACTCATGGGGAGGACTAGAAGCGGAAGAAGACCTGCATCTGGGTCTGCCAGCGGGACTCGGCATCGATCGAGGTCTGCAGTCCCAACCAGGGCTTGGCCTGGTAGCCCAGGGTCAATTGGGGCGGAATGTCGCTGCGGTTTGGAGCAGCCAGGACCGAGGCGTTGAAGCGCTCTGATACATCCAAGCCGATGTCGGTCACCGGGACCAGTTGCGAGGGAACCTGACCGGAACGGTTGGACTCCGCGTCGTAGTTCGTTGGCAAGACATAGGCCGGATAAATCGCGAAGGTCAATCGCTGACCCAGCAGTTCCGTCAGGCTTCCCACCAGAGGAGAGAGCAGGGACTGGCCCACCACCGTGGCGACGGCGGCTCCAGCGTTCCCCCCCGCCAGACCGACCAGTGAGTTGCCGCCGATCAAGGCCAACAAACGGTCCTCCGGCAACGGCGGGGTGCTGCTCAGGCGAATGTTGTCCATCAGCTGGTCCGCCGGGCCCGTGACCTCAAGCCGCACCCGGACCAATTGCAACTGATCAAAGCTGTTCGGGGTCAACGAGGAGTTGTTGAAGGAGCCGGAGGTGTTCCAGTCGTAGATGCTGGAGCGGTTGCCATCACCGAAGGCCGAGAAGGTGTCGGACACCCGCGTGCGCAGCACGATGTCGAGATAAGGAATCAGCCCCAGGCTCGGGGTGAACACCGCCACGTTGGGAGCATCGGGGTCCAGGCTGAAGGTGGTGGTGAAGAGGCCAAGCCGACCGCGCAGGAGCCGCACCACACCACTGATCTGAATGTCGGGATCCAGGGGACCGTTCAAGGTCAATTGACCACCGGCTCCGAAGTTCAAAACGTTGGGGACTTCCACCCGGAAGTCCCGACCGAAGCGCACCCGGAAACGCTCAAAACGAACCGCGCCCAAGTTGGGCAGGGCGGCGCGAAGGTCTTGGCTGCTGGAGCTCTCCAGCTGACGCCCCATCACCAACAGGGGCTTGCGGAAGTCCCACTTGGACTCCAGCAGGGCCGGTACCGATGTGGGCTTGCTCGGCGCCTCTTCAGTCGCGAGTTCACCCGGCTGGACGTTGATCGCCCCATGGCTCAGAGCCAGCTCACCCCCTAGGACCGGGCGGAACAGGGAGCCACCCACCTCCACGGTTCCATCCGCAACAGCGGCCATCCGCGCCAGCTTGAACGGAGCGCGTTTGAGGGTGAAGTTCAGTCGTTTCTCGCCGGGGGCGAACAGGTTCAGATCACCGCTGCCACTGAGGGCACCCTTGTCCCCCACCCGGGCGCTCAGGGTTTGCATCTCCAGGGAGCTGAAGTCGAAGAGCACCACCGCATCGAGGTCGCGAACCGTCTGATCAGCGAGCTGCATCACCCCATTGCTGAAGCGCAAGAAGCCGTTCGCGACCGGCTTGAGCAAGGAGCCACGCACCAACAGCTCCAAATCGGCGCTTCCCTTCTTCCACTGAATCGCGGAACCCGACAGCGCCGTCAGGAAGCGCAGGCCATCACCACGGCTACCGATGCGCAGTTCGAGATCCTCCGCTGCCACCTGCAGCGGCACCTGACCGCGCAGATCGACGACCTCCGATGCCCCCCCTCCGCGGAGGACCCAGTCGATCGCTAACCGGTTGTCCTGCAGCGTCAGCTCACCCCGTTCCAGGGACAGCCGCTCCCCATTGAGGGATCCGTCCTGCAGGGCCAAATTCAGGGCGAACGACGGGGCTTGATCCCGGCCGCCGAGGCGATAGGAGCCGCGGCTGGAGAGGGAACCGCGCAGGCCCTCAGGGATGGGGGCCACCAGGGCCAACAGCGCCAGGGGCAAGTGGGACAGCTCAAACTCTCCCCCCTGATTCAGGGGGCCGTGGAGCCGAACCACCGTGGGCTGATCCGTCAGCGCCAGATCGCGGTCGGTGCCCTGCAGCCAGAGATGGCCTTTGGCCGACAAGTCGAGAAACAGTTGATCGGCGGATGGCCCCCGCAGGGTGAAATCCGCGTCAAGGACACCGCGTAGATCCTCAAGTTGCACCTGCCGGCCACGGGAGCTCGCCCGTTGGCGTTGACGCTGGGCTTGGGCCAAGGCCCGCAGCTGGTCGCCGAGGGAGAAGCCCTGGGTGTTGAACACCAGCGTGCCCAAATCGAAGGCCCTGCCGGATGGGGCCAGGGCCAAGCCACCCCATTGAGGCACAGCCGCCAGCAGTTCCTGCAGGGTTTGCGATTGGAGTTGGCGCGCTTCTAAGCGCAGCCAAAGCGGACCGGCCTGCTGACCCTTGAGCTGGATCCCCACCGATCCAAAGCCCAGTGCCTGCCACTGGCCATCCAGACGGAAGCGACGCTGGCTGAAGTCCGCTTTGGCCTGCAGCGAGCGGCCAAAGAGCCCGAAGAGCTGGGGCTGCTCAACCCGTAGTTGCCCATTGAGAGCAAAGGGATTCAGGGCCAAGGCGCCATCGCCGCTCAAATAGCCCGAGAGCGGTTGGGGAGCCGCCGACCGCCACAGGGCCAGATCAAAGCCCGAGAGGGGGAACCGCTTGGCGCGCCAGCGGTAGCGCTGATTGGCTCCACTCAGGACCAACTCACCCCCAGCCCGCCTCAGGCTGGCCCGCGACGGTTGCCAACGGGAATCCAACTGAGCCTCGAGCACGCCAGGCACCGTGGTGGTCTCAAGGCGTAGACGGGCCCCGCCTTGGGCCAAAGCTTGGAGTTGGCCAACCCACCGCTCCTCCAGGCCAATCAGTCCCACCCCGGGGGCATCAGCCTGCAGGCGCAGATCCGGCCGGAGCTGTTGCCAGGACCCCTCAACGGTTCCAGCGGCACTCAGCACTCCGCGCAGCGTGGATCCAACCAGCGGAGACAGCCGCGCCAGGGGATAACGCCTCAGGTCAATGGCCAGGCGCATGGGCTTGCCCTGCAGAGGCAACGACCCCTGAGCCGTCAGATAGGGGGAGTCAAAGGACTCCAGACGCAAGGCCGAGGGACGCCACGTCAAGCGGGAGCGAATCGAGCCGAGCAGCGGGTTCTCAGGCTGCTGGAGCTCCAGAGCAAGCTGGGGCTGACTCCACTCGCCAAGCTGCTGCAGCTGCAGTTGCAGCGTGTCCGTGGAGCCCAGGGGCGGCCCCCAGACCTGACGCTGACGGGCACCCAAGACGATGCGTTCGCTGCGGAGCTGCAGCCTTGGCCAGAGGGCACCGCGAGCCACCAGCTCCCCGCCGCCCTGACTCAGCACCAACCGTTCCAAAGCAGCGGTGAAGCCCCGTTGGTTGCGCAACAGCGCCTTGGCCTGGATTTGCGTGGGCTCGGCCCCCTGCCATTGGCCACCCAGGTCCAGCTGGAGCTGATCCAGGGGTCCAGCGAGGTCCGCCCGCAGGCGATGGCCGGCCTTGGGCTCACGGGCCTGGAGTTGCAGCGCGAGCTGATTGGCGCGGGGACCAACCAACGGCAACGCCCCCTGCACACTCCCGCGCCAGCCCCCCCACTCCAGGGGTGAGGCGGCCAAACGCAGTCCCTGGGGACTACAGCGCAGATCCAAGCGATCGGACTGCAACGGATCCGTCTTTGGAGAAGGTCGCCACCGCAGTTGAGCCAGCTGGATCTGACCCTGACAGCGGTCACGGGTTGGGGAGCGTTCCAGGCTCAGGCGTCCATTCAGCGCTCCGCTGACATCGGCCTTAAGGCCGCCGGGGAGCCAGGGCAAGAGCGAGGCGAACTTGAACGCCTGGGGCTGCAGCTGAACGCGAAGGCGTTGGCGTTGCCAGGCATTGGCGATGTCCACACCAAGGCGACCACCACCAGCCGGCCGCAGTTGCAGCGAAGACTCCAGTCGACGGCCGCGCAAATCGACCGCGAGGGATCCAGCCAGGGCCAGTGAGGCCTTGGATCCATTAACCCCATGCAGCCGGACCTCGGCCGGGCCACCGCTCAGCCCGTAGCGCAGGGTGATCGGTGGCGGCTCACCACCGGGGGGCACACGGCCCATCTGCCAGAGGGAGCCCTGGCTGTTACGCCGCAGGTCAACGCGGGCGCGGTGGATCTGAAACTGGAGGACCCAACGGCGACTCAGCAGGCTCCGAAGGGGATCGAAGGCCACCGCGACCGACTCCGCCTCGATGGTCGATGGGTTGTCGATCCCCGGCCTAAACCGACTGGCCCCAGCGGCCAGGCCGAAGGGACGCAAGCCGCGATAGGGACCCAGTTCCAGGGGGTGCCCCATGGAGCGACTCGCCAGCAATTCGAGCCAGGGTTTGCGCAGGCCGTACTGCCAAGCGGCGACCCGATCGAGGCCAACCCAAGTCAGCGCAACACCCGCAGCCGCCAGCAGGGCAGGCAGGGAAGAGGCCGCGGGGCCGCGCGTTCTGGAGTTCCGTCGGCGGCGCGCTGGGCCCGTGGGTCTCGGGGGCTGAGAAGGCCGCAATATAAGAGTGTTTCCCGATCCAGAACATTCCCTATGCGCGCCGATCCCCTCTTGCTCACGGCTGGCGAATGGCTGGGGATTGCCGCTGGTGGACTGCTGCTGATCACCGTGGTGGCCTTTGTGGCGCGCTGGGGCTTTCGCTTTCGCCTCGTGGGCGTTACCAGCTTCACCGTGCTGCTCTCGCTCTCCTGCCTGGCCTTCGCGGTGAGCTATGCCCCCAGGCTGCTCGTCGATGGTGCCGTCAGCGTTCCGGTGGTGTTCGACAACGGCTCCGACCTCGTCGTCGCCGCCGCCCCGGCTGACCTGGCGGCCGAGACCTTTGGCCCCAGCGTTGAGCAGGTGGCCCGCAACCTGCGGGGCAGCGGCCGGAAGGACCCCACCGTGGAAGTGCGCCTGCGCCGCGTGGATCCCCAGGGCGATGGCAGCGATCGTCCCGTCGTGCTGGCCACCGCCGTCCGCAATTGGGCCAGTGGCGAGGTGAGCGTCAGCGTGAACGCCAAACGGTGAGCGGCGATCCGGGTCCCTCTCCCTATCCCCTTCCCTCCCATTTCTCCCGGGAGCAGGCCGTGCTGATCGCCGCCGGCATCGACAGCTGGGGAGCGATTGCCGGCCTGAGCGACCGGGAGCTCGATCAGCTCTCAAGGCGAGGCGGGGCGCTGGAGCGCCAGCTGCGGAAACTGCGGGGCCAGGCCCAACTCGTTGTGGAGTTGGGCCTGGAGCCCTACCAAGCGGCACTGCTGCTCTACGCGGGCATCGCCTCTCGGCAGGGTTTAGCCGCAGCCTCCCCGCAACAACTGCTGACGCAGCTCGGGCGCCTTGAGCGCTCCCTCACCGGAATGGCTCCCGCCCGGATCACCCCGGCACTGGTTCGCGCGTGGATCCAACGGGCCCAGGACGCCGGTCGCTCCAGGAACTGACCCCTGGGCTTGTTCGCTGTAGCGCAGGCGACCTGAAATAAAGGAATCAGGAGTTCCATCAGTGACACGCCTCCGCCATTGCGGCCTGTCCCTGGCCGCCACCATCCTCAGCCTGATTCCGGTCGCTCCGGCTCTGGCGGACTCTGCCCTGCTGGAATCGGTCAAACAGAATCCCCAGAAGGCCAAAGCCCTCTGCGCTGAACTCCAAGCGCTCAACGCCCGCGGCCTCTCCTACAACTCCCCGGAAGCCACGGCCCAGATCGCCAAGCAACAGGGCCTGAACAGCACCGACGCTGAAATTCTCTCCACCTATGTGGTGGGCCTCTATTGCCCGAAAGTCCGTTGAGTCAGGAGCAGCTGCGCTGCTCTGACGGCACGGTCCTGACCGCCACGCTTTGGACACCCGCAGGAGAAGGCCCCTGGCCTTGCCTGCTGATGCGCCAGCCCTACGGCCGCGCCATTGCCTCGACGGTCACCTATGCCCATCCGCGTTGGTACGTCGAGGCTGGATTTGCAGTCCTGGTTCAAGACGTCCGCGGACGGGGTGATTCGGGTGGTGATTTCGGCGGCTTTGCCCAGGAGGCCAGCGACGCCACGGACACCCTGCGCTGGATCCGCGAGCAACCCTGGTGCACTGGAAAGGTGGGCACCTACGGCTTCTCGTATCAGGGCCTGAGCCAACTCCTCTATTCCAATGCGGAGCACTTGCCCGACGCCCTCGCCCCAGCGATGTGTGGACTGGACGAACGGTTGCATTGGGCCAGCGATGGTGGATGCCACTGGTGGGCGCTGGGGTTGGGTTGGGCCCTGCAGCTCGCCGCCCAACGCTGCAAGCGTCAGGGGGATCGGCAGGGCTGGCAAGCGATTCGCCTGAGCCTCGAGAACGGCAACTTCCTGCGCGATGGCCTGGTCTTGCTGGAGCGCTTCGACCCCACCGGCATGGGACTGCAGTGGCTCCAGGCTGATCCCAACAACAGCAACCATTGGCGGATTCATCAGCCACCCTCAGAGCTCTGGACGCGGCCGATGCTGATCATTGGCGGCTGGCATGACCCACACCTCAACGGTGTTCTCGATCTCTGGCGACGTTCCGCTGCGGCGGGCGGGGCCCCACTGCTGCGCATCGGTGCCTGGACCCACCTGAACTGGGGAGGGGGCCTTGATCAAGTGCAGTTGGACTTCTTCCGGCGTCACCTCTGTGGTCAAGAACCCACCGCTCCGGAGGAGGCGGTCTTGATGGAAGGGAGCAGCGGGCAGTGGCAAGCCCGCGCACCCCAGGCCTGTTCGGGGCAGCGCTGGCAGCTGGCCAGCGGCGGACTGGCCGCCAGGGTTCCCGTCGAAGGGCAACTGCTCGACCAGAGCGGCGGCGGCGGGTCTGAGGTGGTGATCGTGCATGACCCCTGGCGTGCCATGGCCGGCCGCGGCGGCCACCTTGGGCTGGAGGCCGGCCCGGTGGATCGCCGCGATCTCGATGCCCGAACCGATGTGGCCTGCTTCAACACGCTGACCACGGATCAGCCCATCGAGGTCTATGGCCGACCGCAGTTGGAGCTGGAGGCCGCCGCCGATCAACCCGGATTTGATCTCTGTGTGGCCCTCTCGGTCTGCCACCGGGATAAACGGGTCGAGCAGCTCTCCACCGGCTTCGCCCGCTTCCTTGGCCCGGAGGCCCAGCTCAGCCAACGCCGTTCGGTGGCACTCCAACCGCTGCTGGTGACGCTCGAGGCGGGCTGCACCCTGAGGCTCTCGATCGCCCTGGCCGCTTGGCCGCAAATCGCCGTCAACCCGGGCGATGGATCGCAGCCCCGCTCGAGTGTGGGGGCCGATCACCGCATCATCACGGTCACGCTGAAGCTGGGCGATGCAGCCCTCAGCATTCTTCCGATGGTTGGGGCAAACTGAGGCCCACCTCGAGCCTCTGCAATGCCGCGCCACCTGCGCCTGCTCTCCGCCGGTCTTGGGTCCTTCACCCTGGCCATGGCGACGTCTGGCCTGTTGGCGAGCACAGTTCCAGCAAAGGCGTTCCCCAAGGCCAGCCTCAGCCCCATCGCCCAAGGCAGCGCCCTGAGCGTGGCGCAGGCCCGCAGCGCCGCCCTGCGCATCCTGAAGGCCGTCAAAGATGGCGATGCCAATGCGCGCTACGCGCAGTTTTCAACCGAGCGCCAAGCGATCACCAGCCCCTCGATGATCGCGGCGACGATGCGCACCCAGCCGAAGGTTCTCGGCTACACCCTGCTGAGTGTTCGCAGCGGCATGGGCAAGAGCACCGTGGAAGCCGAGCTGAACACCAGCGCGGGCAAGCGTGTGGTCTTCATGGTGCTCAATGGCGAGGGCAAGCTCTCGCGCTATTACGTCGATCGGGCCGATGACACCACCAGCCTGGTGGCCAAGCAGTTCATCGAAGCGGTGAGCACCGGGAACTTCATCAGCGCCCAAAGCTTCCTGAGCCCGGACTTCCAAGAGGAGATCACCCCCGACGCCCTGCAGCGCAAGTGGCTGGGACTCCAGCGGATCACGGGCAACTTCGTGAACATCAACCGGGTCGTGGAGGCCGAATCCACGCCGGACATGCGCCTAGTGCTCGTCAACGTGCACTTCAACAGGCTGAGCGACAACCTCTACGTGATCCTCAACAACGAGAACCAAATCACCGGGGTCGACTTCCCTGAAGAACCTGCTGCACCGGCTGCAGCTTCTTAAGCAAAAACCCGCTTAAGCTCCCAGCCACGCTTTGCCTTGAGGTCCTGTGCTGGCTCAGCTCGAGTGGATGGTTAAAGACGGTCAGCGCCTCGCGGAATGTCGCCATGACCATCCCCAGGCTGTCCTGGGTGCCCACCCACTCGACAACGGCAAGTGGGTCGTTCGCGTCTGGATGCCGGAAGCCGATCGGGTTGAGCTGATCGGCGCCGGTGCGCCCCAGGCCATGGAGACGCCCCACCACCCCTGGGTCTTCGAAACCGAACTCTCGAGCAACCCCGGCAGTGGCTACCAGGTCCGGGTGCAACGCGGGGGCATTGAACACGTCAGCCACGACCCCTGGGCCTTCCGCGACGAGTGGATGGGCGAGCTCGATCGCCATCTCTTCGCCGAAGGCAACCACCACCACATCTGGCAAAAGATGGGTGCCCACGTGGTGACGCGCGACGGTGTCACCGGCGTCATGTTCTGCCTCTGGGCGCCCAACGCCCGCAGCGTCTCCGTGCTGGGCAATTTCAACAGCTGGGATGGACGCCACCACCCCATGCAATCCCGCTTGGGCGGCTGTTGGGAGGTGTTCATCCCTGGCCTGAAACCGGGCGAGATCTACAAGTACGAGATCCGCTCCCAGCAGGGGCACTGTTACCAAAAGGCTGACCCCTACGGCTTCCGCCATGAGGTCAGGCCCGACAACGGCTCCGTCGTCGAAGCCCTGGAGGGCTACGGCTGGGGCGATGGCCGCTGGATGCAGGAGCGCGACAGCCGCAATCCCCTCGATCAGCCGATCTCGGTCTACGAGATGCACCTCGGCAGCTGGATGCATGCCGGCGCCGATCAGCCCTACATCGAAGCCGACGGAAGCGCACGGGAGCCCGTCCCCGCAGCCGACCTCAAACCCGGGGCCCGTCTGCTGACCTATCCCGAGCTGGCCGATCGGGTGATCCCCTACGTCAAAGCGAGGGGCTTCACCCACATCGAGCTGATGCCCATCTCAGAGCATCCCTTTGATGGGTCCTGGGGCTATCAAGTGACGGGCTGGTATGCCCCCACCAGCCGCTTCGGCCGGCCCGATGAGTTCCGCGCCTTCGTCGATCGCTGCCACGCCGAGGGCATTGGCGTGATCCTCGACTGGGTCCCCGGACACTTCCCGAAGGATGCCCACGGCCTGGCCTTCTTCGATGGCGCCCACCTCTATGAACACGCGGATCCGCGGATCGGCGAGCACAAGGAATGGGGGACGCTGATCTTCAACTACAGCCGCAACGAAGTCCGGAACTTCCTCGTAGCGAACCTGATCTATTGGTTCGAACAGTTCCACATCGACGGCATTCGGGTGGACGCCGTGGCCTCAATGCTCTACCGGGACTACCTGCGCCCCGACGGCGAGTGGATCCCGAACGAGCATGGTGGACGCGAGAACACGGAAGCCGTGCAGTTCCTGCAGCAGGCGAACCATGTGCTCTTCCAGCACTTTCCTGGCGCCCTCTCCATCGCCGAGGAATCCACCACCTGGCCGATGGTGACCAAGCCCACGGACATGGGCGGGTTGGGATTCAACCTCAAATGGAACATGGGCTGGATGCACGACATGCTCGATTACTTCGAGCTGGATCCCTGGTTCCGCCAGTTCCACCAGAACAACGTCACCTTCTCGATCTGGTACGCCTACACCGAGAAGTTCATGCTCGCCCTGAGCCATGACGAGGTGGTGCACGGCAAGAGCAACCTGCTCCACAAGATGCCCGGGGATGACTGGCAGAAATTCGCCAACACCCGGGCCCTGCTGGCCTACATGTGGACCCACCCAGGCAAGAAGACCATCTTTATGGGGATGGAATTCGGCCAGCGGGCTGAATGGAATGTCTGGGGCGACCTGCAGTGGGATCTGCTCCAGTACGAGCCCCATCAAGGACTGCAGCTCCTGGTGGATGACCTCAACGTCTTCTACAAGTCACATCCCGCTCTCTGGCGCGACGACTTTGAGGAGTACGGCTTCCAGTGGATCGACTGCAATGACAACCGCCATTCAGTGATCAGCTTCATGCGCCGCGAGAGCACCACCGGCCAGTGGCTCGTTGTGGTCGCGAACTTCACCCCGCAGAGCCATTCCCACTACCGCGTTGGCGTTCCCCTGAGCGGCTTCTACACCGAGGTCCTCAACACCGATGCCGCCCGCTACGGCGGCAGCAACCTGGGCAACCTGGGGGGCAAATTCACCGACGAGTGGGGGATCCACAGTTACGAGAACTCCCTGGATCTTTGTCTTCCTCCCCTCTCTGTGCTCGTCTTCAAGCGGGATGAGAAGCGCAGCCAGGAACGCCAAGCAGATGCGGACACTGAAGTTCGTGAAGAAGCGGAGGGACACGGTCCCTGGTAGGCCGCATTGGGGAGGCTGCTCGGGTAGCTTCCAAGGCCCCATCGCAACTCCTCATGTCTTCCAACGCCCCCCTGCTACTGCGAGCCGCCCGTGGTGAGCAGGTGGAGCGTCCACCGGTCTGGATGATGCGCCAGGCCGGCCGGTACATGAAGATCTACCGCGACCTGCGCGACAAATACCCCAGCTTCCGCGAGCGCTCTGAGAACCCCGATCTCTCCTACGAGATCTCGATGCAACCGTTCAACGCCTTCAAGCCCGACGGCGTGATCCTGTTCTCAGACATCCTTACGCCCCTGCCCGGCATGGGCATTGACTTCGACATCATCGAGAGCAAGGGCCCCCAAATCCAGGACCCGATCCGCTCGATGGCCCAAGTGGAGGCACTGACTCCCCTGAACCCCGCCGAGACCATGCCCTTCGTCGGTGAGGTGCTGGGTCGCCTGCGCCAGAGCGTGGGCAATGAGGCCGCCGTCCTGGGTTTCGTCGGCGCTCCCTGGACCCTGGCCGCCTATGTCGTTGAAGGCAAGAGCAGCAAGAACTATGCGGTGATCAAGGCCATGGCCTTCCGCGAACCCCAGATCCTGCACAAGCTGCTGGATCATTTCGCCGAGTCCATCGCCAACTACCTGCGCTACCAGATCGACTCCGGTGCCCAAGTGGTGCAGATGTTCGACTCCTGGGCCGGTCAACTGAGCCCCGCGGACTACGACACCTTCGCGGCGCCCTATCAAAAGAAGGTCGTGGATCTGGTCAAGCAGACCCACCCCGACACCCCCTTCATCCTCTACATCTCCGGCAGCGCTGGCGTGATCGAGCGGATGGCCAAGACCGGCGTGGACATCGTTTCGCTCGACTGGACCGTGGACATGGCCGAAGGCCTGGCCCGCATGCCTGAGCACATCGGCGTTCAGGGCAACGTGGACCCCGGCCTGCTCTTCGGCAGCCAAGACGCGATCCGCGATCGCATCGACGACTGCGTACGCAAGGCCCGCGGCCGCAAGCACATCCTCAACCTCGGCCACGGCATCCTCCCGGGCACCCCTGAAGAGAACGGTCAGTTCTTCTTCGAGGCCGGCAAATCCGTCATGGATCGCCTCGGAGCCGCGGTTTGAGTTCCACCCCCGCACGGATCCTGATCACGGGGGCCAGCGGTTGCGTTGGCCAACACATCGCTGATCTGCTCTACCGGGAAACTGATGCCGAGCTGCTGCTCTGGCTGCGGGATCCCAGCAAGCTGACGGCCGTTCCCGCGGCGGATCCGCGTATCACTCTGCTGGTGGGGGATCTGCGGGATGCGGAGCCCCACCGCGCTCAGATCGCGTCGGCGACGCGGATCATCCACACCGCCACGGCCTGGGGGGATCCCGAGCGGGCCCAACAGGTGAATGTGGTGGCGGTCAAGCAGATGCTGGCGGCCACCAATCCCGAGGTGCTCGAGCAGGTGGTGTACTTCTCCACCGCCAGCATCCTCAACAAGGACCTGCAGTTGCTGCCGGAGGCGATGCCCTACGGCACCGAGTACATCCAGACCAAGGCCCAATGCCTGGAGCAGCTGGAACAGCACCCGCTGGCCCAGCGGATCGTGGCGGTCTTCCCCACCCTGGTCTTCGGTGGCCGCGTCGATGGCTCGGGCGTCTTCCCCACCAGCTACCTCACGGCTGGCCTCAAGGAGGGGGCGCGCTGGCTCTGGCTGGCCAAATGGCTGCGTGCGGAGGCCAGTTTCCACTTCATCCATGCCGCTGACATAGCGCGGGTCTGCGCGCATCTAGCGACCAATCCCCATCAAGCGAACCCTGAGGCCGGCCAAGGGGCCGTGCGGCGCTTGGTCCTCGGACAACCGTCTGTCACGGTGAACGAGACCGTGAAGCGTCTCTGCCGCTGGCGCCGGGGTTGGTATCCGCCGATTGGCCTGGACCTGCGGGGCTGGCTGATCGAAGGCCTGATCAAGCTGCTGCGCATTGAAGTGAACGCCTGGGATCGGTTCTCGATCCGCCAGCGCCACTTCGTCCATGACCCAATCAGCCCACCGGAACGGTTTGGCCTGGTGAGCCATGCTCCAACCCTGGAGGCGGTCTTTGAGGACGCCGGACTGAAACACCGGGGCTGATCACAACAGGAGGTTTCAAATGTTGCGAACCTCTGCAGCAATCACGACGAGGACGGCCTTGGCCTCTTAATTTGGCCAGGTTGCACGAGCTCAGATGCGCCGTCTCCTCTCCCTGATTGCCCTTTGCCTGGCGCTGGTGCTGGGTGCTTCCCCCAGCTTCGCCGCTGATGCCGACCACGGCGCCCAGATCTTCTCCGCGAACTGCGCTGCTTGCCACATGGGCGGCGGCAACGTGGTGAACGCCGAGCGCACCCTCAAGAAAGAAGCCCTCGAGTCCTACCTGGCCAACTACAGCGCTGGCCATGAAGAGGCCATCCAGTACCAAGTCACCAACGGCAAGAACGCCATGCCCGCCTTCGGCGGCAAGCTGAGCGCCGGTGACATCGCCGACGTCGCTGCCTACGTCGAGTCCCAGAGCCAGAACGGCTGGGCCTGATTCAGTCCTCATAGGCTGACCTCCGCAACCGTCCCTTCGGGGGCGGTTTTTTTGTGCCTGTTTTTCTTCCGTTGCGTCAGTCCGGCCTGAGCGCGACCCTGAGCGATGCGCAGCAATCAAAACCATGGATGAGCGCCCCGTTTCAGCTCAGACAGCAAACGATCCAGCGCGGTCCGTCGCCGACTTTCTGAAACACTCCAAGCTGGCCGCGATCCCGCCGCTCAACGGTTCCCAGCCAGACGGCGATCAACCCGACCGTCGCGCTTCAAGCACCTCCAAATAAAGCGCCTCGTCCACTTCGCGGATGTCGTACTCACTTGGCAGACAACCGTGTTGGTGGCGGTGAACCACCAGCCAGCAATTGCGCTCGGGGTCGCGGGCGGTGCCATCAAAGGCAAAGGACTCTTGGGCCAACCGCTGGACCAATGCAGACCGGGATGGGTCTTGAGCAGCTGAATCGACGGTCATCTCCGGTGGTCTTGAGCAGACTGGGGCCAATGGATCCAGCCATGATGGCCACTCGGAGTACCTGGTCGCTGCTGTTGCTCAGCCTGCTGCTCTGGGGATCGACGGGTCAGGCCCAAACCAATGAAGCCCTGGCGCCTCTCGATCTGATCCAAGGCGGGGGGACACCCGCGGCGATTGGTCCAAACGCCCTGCGGGTGATTGGCGCCAAACGCTGCCGGCTTGTGGTCAACCCAACCCTCCCGGCGCTGCAACCCCTGCGCATTGCGCCAAGCGAGGTGACGCAGAAAAATCGCATGGGCTGCCTGTCCCCAGCGGATGCGATCTACAGCGCTGATGGCTGCCCGGCGCGGTTGTGCGGCCAGACCAGCGGCGTCCTTCCCCTCCCCGCAGCCCAATAGGGAAACCCTGGCCACACTGAAGAGGACTTCCTCACTCCACCGCCTCGGTCATGGTCAAGTCCCTGGTGAAGACCTCTGCCTTGATGGCTGCCAGCGCGCTCTTGAGCAGCATGCCTGCCCTCGCCCAGGTCAGTGCCGCCAACGTGCGGGCGCTCAACGTCGCGCGCAACTGGGCCGTCAATAACAACGGCGGCCTCAGCGTCTATCGCCCCGCCGCCTGCATGTTCAACACCGGTGACGGTGGGGGCAGCTGCCTCACGCAAAACAACAGCCAGGGATTCCGCTTCAAGTTCCTTGGCGGCCGACCCGGCTGGATTGAGCAGGGCACAGCCCCGACCACCGAAACGGAGCTGCAGGTGTCCGTCGATGGCCGCCACGTCACCCAAGTGATCTACAACGGCTCACCGCGCTGAGCGGGAAACCGTCCCGAACAGACGGCTCACACGACAGGGGGGTGGAGGACCGAAGCAAGACCTTCGGTTCTCCGCTCCTCCTTCCCCCAACAATCGCCATACGGTTTGGTCACCACCCAACTGAGGGAGGACCACCATGCATCCGACCGCCGAACTCTTCACTGAAAAAGCCTGGGCCGCCATCGTGGCTGCGCAGCAGTTGGCGCAGCAGCGCCGGCAGCAGCAGATGGAAAGCGAGCATCTCTTCGCGGCCTTGCTGTCGCAACAGGGCCTGGCCTCGCGGGTGCTGGAGAAGGCCGGAGTGGATGTCGGCACCCTCAGCCAAAGGATCGACGCCACCATCGAAGGGCAACCGTCCTTGAGTTCTCCCCCCGAGAACGTCTACCTCGGCAAGGGGCTCAACGCCGTCCTCGATCAAGCCAACACGCTCAAAGGGTCCTACGGCGACAGCTACATCGCCATCGAGCATCTCCTGCTGGCCCTGGCGACGGATGATCGCTGCGGCCAACAGCTGCTCTCGCAAGACGGCACCGATGCCGCCAAGCTCAAAGACGCCGTTCAGGAGATTCGCGGATCCCAAACAGTGACCGATCAGAACCCCGAAGGCACCTACGAATCCCTGGAGAAGTACGGCCGCGATCTCACCCAGGCGGCCAAGGACGGCAAGCTCGATCCGGTCATCGGCCGCGACGAGGAAATCCGCCGCACGATTCAGATCCTGAGCCGCCGCACCAAAAACAACCCGGTGCTGATCGGCGAACCCGGCGTGGGTAAAACCGCCATCGTCGAAGGCCTGGCCCAACGGATCGTCAACGGCGACGTCCCGCAGGCCCTGCAGAACCGTCAGCTCATTGCCCTGGATATGGGGGCTCTGATCGCCGGCGCCAAGTACCGCGGTGAATTCGAAGAACGGCTGAAGGCCGTGCTCAAGGAGGTGACCGCCTCCGAGGGCCAGATCGTGCTGTTCATCGATGAGATCCACACCGTGGTGGGTGCGGGTGCGAGCGGCGGTGCCATGGATGCCAGCAACCTGCTCAAACCGATGCTGGCCCGCGGAGAACTGCGCTGCATTGGCGCTACCACCCTGGACGAACACCGCCAGCACATTGAGAAGGATCCAGCCCTGGAGCGCCGCTTCCAGCAGGTCTTTGTCGATCAACCCACCGTCGAGGACACGATCTCGATCCTGCGCGGCTTGAAGGAGCGCTACGAAGTGCACCATGGCGTGCGCATCGCCGACAACGCCCTGGTGGCGTCCGCGGTGCTCAGCAGCCGCTACATCGCCGATCGCTTCCTGCCCGATAAGGCCATCGACCTCGTGGATGAATCCGCGGCGCGGCTGAAGATGGAGATCACCTCCAAGCCCGAGCAGATCGACGAGCTCGATCGCCGGATCCTCCAGTTGGAGATGGAGAAGCTGTCCCTTGGCCGTGAATCGGATGCCGCCAGCAAGGACCGGCTCGAGCGGTTGGAAAAGGAACTCGCCGACCTCAGCGAGCAGCAGAGTGCCCTCAACGCCCAGTGGCAGCAGGAGAAGGGTTCCATCGATGAGCTGAGCGCGATCAAAGAAGAGATCGAGCAGGTGCAACTGCAGATCGAGCAGGCCAAACGCAGCTACGACCTCAACAAGGCCGCCGAGCTCGAATACGGCACCCTGACGGGACTGCACCAAAAGCTGGCCGCCAAGGAAGAGGAGCTCAGCGGCGAGGGCGATGAGAAGTCACTGCTGCGCGAGGAGGTCACCGAAGACGACATCGCCGAGGTGATCGCCAAGTGGACGGGGATTCCGGTCGCCAAGTTGGTGCAAAGCGAGATGCAGAAGCTGCTGCAACTCGAAGCAGAGCTGCACACCCGGGTGATTGGCCAGGAGCAGGCCGTGACCGCAGTTGCCGATGCCATCCAACGCTCCCGCGCCGGCTTGAGCGATCCCAACCGACCGATTGCCAGCTTCCTCTTCCTCGGCCCCACCGGAGTCGGCAAAACCGAGCTCTCCAAGGCACTGGCCTCCCAGCTCTTTGACAGCGAGGACGCCATGGTGCGCATCGACATGTCCGAGTACATGGAGAAGCACACCGTCAGCCGCTTGATCGGTGCGCCTCCGGGCTATGTCGGCTACGAGGAAGGCGGACAGCTCACCGAAGCCGTCCGGCGCCGGCCCTATGCCGTGATCCTCTTCGACGAGGTGGAGAAGGCGCACCCCGATGTCTTCAACGTGATGCTGCAGATCCTCGATGACGGCCGCGTCACCGACGGACAGGGCCGAACGGTGGACTTCACCAACACCGTCTTGATCCTGACCAGCAACATCGGCAGCCAATCCATCCTTGATCTCGCCGGCGACCCGAGCCGTCACAGCGAGATGGAAGCGCGAGTCAATGAAGCTCTGCGCGGACACTTCCGCCCGGAGTTCCTCAACCGTCTGGATGAGTCGATCATCTTCCACAGCCTCAAACAGGAGGAACTGCGGCAGATCGTCGAACTTCAGGTCCAACGGCTTGCCCAACGGCTTGAGGACAAGAAGATTGGCCTCCAGGTCAATGCCGACGCCCTCGATTGGCTCGCCGGAGTCGGCTACGACCCGGTCTATGGCGCCCGCCCGCTCAAACGGGCGATCAAGCGGGAATTGGAAACCCCCATTGCCAAAGGAATTCTGGGCGGGCAGTTCAGCTCCGGCCACGACGTCGCCGTGGACGTGGAAAAAGGGCAAATGCGCTTTACAGCAACCCTACATTCCAAAGCGATGGGAACTTACAACAAACAATCCCAGAAAATATCCGGCCAACCAAAATAGTAATAATCAGACAATGCGAACTCAATCCAAACAAGAATGAACCAGACAAGGCACTAAGGACATAGAATCAGCCGAACGCACCAGCAGCCGCATGAATCAACATACGAGAAGGAACCACTCGGAAAAAAATAGGAATAGCGGAGCGGTCATTGGTTCCATTCTAATTTTTTCACTTTGCACAAGAATAACTTTAGCATTGAGAGGTGGACAATTCTTCTTCCCAGACGAGTCTCGCTACAACCTGTCAAGGGAGGCGGCAGCATTTCTCCAAGATCGAAACTGGGACTACGTATTTCAGTCGCTAAGCAACGCAGATCATCCACTTTTCTTCCAATGGATGCTAGTGCCAGCTGCTCTAGAAAGGCTCATAGGCACAACAGATATCCTGCCATCTCTGTATATAGCCTTGTTCTCAGCGGGCATTATATATGCAACATTTAAGGCATCAGAATCCCTAAGCGACTCTACCGAAATAGCACTAATAGCCGCCTTCGTGGCATCAATTAGCACATCCCTAACGATATACTCGAGGCACATCGTTCCATATGATATATCCCTATTCCTTGGGATATCTTCGATAGCAATTCTGGCATCAAAGAGGCCCACTCAATTAAAGTATGGGATGGCTGGTGCATTGTGCGGATTAAGTTTTTGGACCTATACAGGCTATTGGGCATTGACAGCATGCTGTATAGCGGCCTTTTTCATACTTCGCTCATACAAGAAAAGCGCGGCAGATTCAATATTTTTCCTGGCAGGATGCGCAATTCCTCTTGGATTTGTACTTCTTCCTCATATCCTGTCGGGAAAGGATTTCTTCAGAGGATTATCATCTTTCTCTAACACCGTCACGCAGGGCAATTTCAGCGAAGGCTGGATGCTTCCATTCGAATACCTACACTCATCAGAAGGTGCTATTTTTTACGTATTTACCGTTCTTATTGCCTGGAGCTGCATCAGGGCGATACTCAAAAAAGACTCCACAGGAGAGAGGGAAACTCTGATATTACTAGTATTTATTTATTTATCCTTAGTACTAGCCTCTGTAGGCGCTCATAAGTTCGTAGTGTACGGAAGAACCTGCAGGCAATTACTACCTCTTGCATGCATTTCAGCAGCATACTCATTACGATCACTAGCAGAATGGAGCAATCGCAAATCAACCATATACCTAATGCTGGCATCTGCAACATTATTCCTATATACAGGAAATATATCAGATCCATTCCAGCAAGTCTTCCCCAACCAATTCGTTGAAGCTGTCAGAAAAGAGACAGGAGCACCCCTTGCAAAGAATACTCCTGGGGAATGGATCGAATCAGGCAGCGAGACACACTCTTCTAACGAAATATCACTTATAAATGCCAAGTACTTGTACCCGATAAAAGAGGAGCATCAATCAAAAACTCATTTTTTCAAGACTGAGCAGCATCCCATCAATTACAGACCCTATCAATACGAAGGATTCAGGAAGGAATCACGAGAGATTATTAGAAGAAAAGCAATTACGATGCGCGCGGCAAGGAGTTCGACATCGGAAGACGGACAAAATCTCAATTAGATCATGCAAATCTAGTGAACAACAAATACGCACCGCCAGCTTTCTATAATTGACATTAGTCACACAGACATTCACCAAAGAATTAATCCCAAAATAGCCAAACAATGGAGAAGACATTGAGTTAAATCGCTATTGTTCGATGCGTCACTACATCAAGCTCTCCACCACACCCGCGGTAACTGCCCTAGAGAGTTAACTCCATGTTGCGCTCCAACCAATCGGCAAGCACCAGCAATCCCCACCGCCGCGCCCAAGGCCTCAAATCAACGGCGCGCGAGGCGGCCGTGAGATCCAGCTGCGGCAAGCCTGTCGCCTGAGATGGCGTCCGTAGCCACTGGTCGAAGGGAATCACAAAACCACGCTTGGGCGCATCCTTCAACACAGCCGTCACCTCGGGGAAGGCATCCCGCAGCAGCTGCTTGCCCGGCGCCAACCGCGTTGAGGCCGCAACCGGCGCCAACGCCTCAAACAAAGCGACGTCAACCAGTGGGACCCGCAGCTCAAGGGAACTGGCCATCGAGAGGGCATCGCTGTCCCGCAGCAACATCCCCCCCATGTAGCTGGAGGTTTCAAGCCAGGCGATCTGATCGGCGAGCTCCGCGCCGACAACGCCTTCAGGGAGCTCCGCCAGGGATGGGGCCGCCGGTGGCGGCAACTGCCAAAGCTTCATCAGCCGCGACGCTTCCCGCGCCGAAAAAATCGTGCGCATGCAGCGGTGGGCGGCCGCGACACCAGGGGGGCTGGCCAGGTAATCGGCGAAGCGCTGGAGCTTGGCGTGCTTGAGGGGCTTGATCAGCTGGGAGCCGGCCCAGGCGGCCGGGCCCAGGCGTCGGCGCAGGGCCAGCAACTTGGGCACTGTCTGAAAGAGCGGGTAACCGCCAAAGAGCTCATCTCCCCCCAAGCCACTCATCACCACCTTCAGGCCCGCCTCCGCCGCTTCCGCGGACACGCAATAGGTGTTGAAGCCATCGCTGCTGGGTTGATCGAGGGCATCAAAAAACGCCGGCAGCCGTGACCAGGCCTGATCGCGGCGCAGCAGTAAGCGGCGATGCTCCGAGCCAAAACGACGCGCGACCTGTTCAGCCAGTTCGCTCTCATCGAAGGCCTCCTCCTCAAAGCCAATCGAGAGGGTCGTCAACCGCTGATCCGTCGCCGCGAGGATCGCCGATGAATCCATCCCCCCCGAGAGGAACAGCCCCACCGGCACATCGGAAACCATGTGGGCTTTGACGCTCTCCCCAACGGCCGCACGGGCCCGCTCCACCAGCGCGTCATAGGGGCCAGCCTCCGGCTCGGCAGCAAAGCGGGGCTGCCAGTAGCGCTCGATGGCGAGTTCACCGTTCTGCCAGCGGGCGACGTGTCCGGGAGGAAGCACGTTCAGCCCCTGCACCAAGGTCTCCAGCTGGGGGACGCAGCCAAACATCAGGTAGTGCTGCAGCGCCGCCCCATTGAGCTCGCGG
Source organism: Synechococcus sp. LTW-R (assembly GCF_014217875.1). Classification (NCBI taxonomy): domain Bacteria; kingdom Bacillati; phylum Cyanobacteriota; class Cyanophyceae; order Synechococcales; family Synechococcaceae; genus Synechococcus; species Synechococcus sp. LTW-R. Next base: position 429,670 of record NZ_CP059060.1, on the reverse strand, counting down.
GGAACCGCGCGGCTGCGCAGGAGCGCCCGGACCTCCGAGGAGAACAGCAGACGGTCCGCCCCCGATCGGTAGAGATAGAGCGGTTTGATGCCGAAGGGATCGCGGCCCAAAAGGGCGCTCTGGCTCTCTTGGTCAAACAAACAAAAGGCGAACATGCCCCGCAACTGCGGCAGAGCTGCCGCGCCCTCGCGGATCAAGAGCCGCAGGAGCACCTCGGTGTCGCCCGTGGAGACAAACCGCTCACCGCGGGCCTCCAACTGCTCGCGGAGCGCTTTGTAGTTGTAGATCTCGCCGTTGAAGACCAGGCGGTAGCGCCCGCAGGCGGACTGCATCGGCTGATGGCCCGCCGGCGACAGGTCCTGAATCGAGAGGCGGCGATGAATCAGGGTGCAGGTCCGGCTCTGCCAGATGCCCGAGTCATCGGGGCCGCGGTGCAGCAGGAGTTCAGCAATCCGCGCGGCCTGGGCGCGGGGCATGGTCTCGGTGGACCCACCCGTGAGTTCGCCTGCCAATCCGCACATGCGAGGCGCCCCTCAGTGCGTCGAATCTACGGTCAAAGCAAGGCGTTGATCCGCTGCGCCAACTGCTGATCGAGGTTGGAGAGCCCGCCGGTGTCGTGGGTTGTCAGATCGATCGCCACCCGGTTCCAGACGTTGCGCCATTCCGGGTGATGCCCCATCGCTTCGGCGATCAAGGCCACCCGGGTCATGAAGCCAAAGGCCGCATTGAAGTCAGAAAAAACCAACTCCCGGTGCAGCTTGCCGTCCACCAGGCTCCAGCCGGGCAACTTCTGCTCGAGCTGATCGATTTCAGCCGGGGTGAGCGGAACGGCAGCCATCACCAATCCATCCAACGGACCTCAGCCTGGCGCGGCTCAACCGAAGCGGTAGTGCTTGCGCACAGGCTGATGCACATCCCAGTGGCAAGAGAGCCCAGCGGCAAAGGTGACCAGATCGCCGGCGCCAAAGCGCACGGGTTCACCGCCCTCGGGCGTCACCGTGACATCCCCCTCCAGCAGCAGGCAGGTTTCCTGCTCGTCATAGGTCCAAGGAAAGGAGCTGATCTCGCAGCTCCAAATCGGCCACTGGGCGACGCCCAAGTGCTCCAATTGAGCAGGTTCAGGCCCGTGGACGACGTTGATCGGCGTGGCCATCCGCAAAATCTGGAACTAAGGCCCATTCTCGAGGGCCAAGTCATGCAAGCGATCGATCAAGAGATCAATGTCGGTGTCGTCCTCCGGCTCCGGCGTGCTCTCCCGGCGTCGCCGAACCTCCTCCGCCAGCCGTTCAGCATTGCGCCGCGCCAACTGGGTTGAAGGCGAGAGGTCCCGGCCCCGCAGCGAGGCCAGTTCCAGCTCCAACGTCTCCACCCGCTCTTGCAGGCGCGTGAGCGCCAAGGTCAGTTCCTCGAGCGAAAGCGTCATCCCCTACTCCCCGATCAGATGGGCCGCGACCCGCCTGCGCTGGGGCCTAGCACGGTGCTCCCAGAGGTAGACCGCTTGCCAAATGCCCAGCAGCAATTCCCCGTCCACAACACTCAGGGACAGGGTTTGGCTGGTCAACGCCGAGCGGATATGGGCGGGCATGTCGTCGGGCCCCTCGTCGTCATGGCGATAAAGGCGAAGGGAATCGGAGCCATCCAAGGCGCCATGGGCGACCTGAGGAACCACCGCCTCCATCCAGGCCGCGAGATCATCGAGAACCCGTGGATCGGCGTTCTCATTGATGGTCAGGCTGCAACTGGTGTGGAGCGCACTCAGATGAAGGACGCCCTGACGCAGACCCGTTGAGCGAATCCAGCGGTTCAGCTCAGGATCGATGCGCAAGAACCCCTTGCCGCATGTCTGGAACTCGAATTGCTCAAGCGCCTGCTGCAAGCCCATCACCAGTGCCGTTGGTGCAAAGACCAGTCAACGCCATGGGCCACGGAGAGCTCGACTGATGGTTCAGGCTGACGTCATGACCATCCAACTCACGCTCCTCTACGACGGCGGCTGTCCGCTCTGTCTGCGGGAAGTGAACTTCCTGCGCCAGCGGGATCAACGGCTGCACCCCAGCTCAGCTCGGATCGCGTTTGTCGACATCAACGACAACCACTACAGACCTGAGCAACACCAAGGGATCAGCTACCGGGAGGCCATGGGCCGCATCCACGCCATTCAGGGGGACGGAACTGTTCTGAAGGATGTCGCAGTCTTCCGCGAGGCCTATCGACTGATCGGACTGGGCTGGTTGTACGCCCCGACAGCCTGGCCCGTCATCGGAGCGTTGGCGGATTGGGCCTATGGCCTCTGGGCCCACTGGCGCTTGGCCCTGACCGGTCGGCCTGACCTGGATGAACTCTGCAGCTGCCGCCTAGAAGCGACGGCGAATCAGCCGCGCTGAGACGCGGGCGTCCAGGAGCAGCGTCAACAACCCCACCATCAGCGAGACCATCGCCACCACAAACAGCGGCACGACGATCGCCGTCAGATCGATTACCGCAATCGCGCTGATGAAGGTGACAGCGACCACCGCCGCCACCAGCACCCCGGTGGTAGTCACGGCCTCGCTGGCACGGGTCAGCAACGTCATGCGCCGTTTGAGCAACGCCAAATCCATTGCTTCATCCGTGACGCTCTGCAGCCGCTGGGCCCGGTCCAGCACCCTGGCCAGGCGGTTGCTGATCACACCCAACAGACCGGCAATGGCCGTCAGCAGAAACACCGGGGCCACCGAGAGCTGAATCGCCCTGGCCAAGCCGAGCATCGGTGAACCAGCTCCGGGATCCATCGTCAGCAACGTCGACCGTTCCACCTAAGCGGAGCGATTCAGAACTGCCAACCTGGCCGCACAGGCTCGCCGTTCCATGACCCAGATCACCAGCAGCTACAGCGGCGAACTGCGCTGTGCCTCGATCCATGGACCATCGGGCTCAGCCCTGGAAACCGATGCGCCAACCGACAACCAAGGCCAAGGGGAGCGCTTCTCGCCCACCGACCTCGTGGCCACGGCGCTCAACACCTGCATCCTCACGATCATGGGGATCGTCGCCGAGCGGCACGACTGGGATCTCAAGGGGTGCACGGCCCGGGTGGAGAAAGTCATGACCAGCGAAGCGCCGAGGAAGATCGCCAAGCTCGAGGTCTGGATTGAATTGCCGGCCCACCTCGATGCCAAGGCGCGGAAGATCTTGCAAAAGGCCGGCGAAAACTGCCCCGTCAAAGTGAGCCTGGAAGGGGCGGTTCCGATGGAGCTCCACTGGAGCTGAGCACAACGCCTAGGGTCTCGCGGACGTTCTCTCGAGCACCTTGGGCGCAGGACAGGCATACGCACGGCTTCGCGATCACCTGCACACCACCCAACTGCTTGGAGGGATCCAGAGCACGCTCTACTTCGACCAAAACACCGCCATGCCCGCGGCATCGGCGGGCTGGCGCGGTGAGCAGTTGGCACTGTTGGCGCTGCAACTCCATGGCCGGCAGACCTCGATGGAGTACGCCGATCTGCTGACCGAGGCGGAGGCGGAAGCTGCGGGTTCAGCCAACCCGGAGCAGCAACGCAATCTCGAGCTCCTGCGCCGGCAATGGGAGCGTCAATCCCGCCTGGACCCGGCCCTGGTCGGCCAACTCGCCCAGGCGCAAGCCCAGGGCTATGCCCTTTGGCAGGAAGCCAAACAAGCCGACGCCTTTGAGCGTTTTGCGCCGGCCCTCAAGACCCTGATTGAGCTGCGGCTCGAGCAGGCCCGCCAACTGGCCCCCGTGGAGCAGGACCCCTCTGGGCAAAAGCGCAGCCCCTGGGAAATCCTGGCCCAACCCTTTGAGCCCGACATCAGCAAAGCGCAGCTCTCCGGCTGGCTGCTGCCGCTACGTCAGGAACTCCCTCCCCTGCTGGAGCGAGCCCGATCGATCCCGCAGGGCAGCCGTGAGCCCTGGGATCTCACGGAGTCCTCCCAGGAGACCCTCTGCGATCAACTGCTGCAGGAGTGGGGTTACAACGCCCAGCGCTGCCACCGTGCCCGCTCACCCCATCCCTTCTCGAGCACCCTCGGACCGGATGATTTCAGGATCACCACCCGGGTGGTGACCGCTCAGCCCTTTTCCGCCTTCTTGGCCACCGCCCATGAATGGGGCCACAGCCTCTACGAGCAGGGGCTACCGCGCACCGGTGACCACTGGTTTCCCTGGCCCTTGGGTGAAGCCACCTCAATGGCCGTTCACGAAAGCCAGAGCCTCTTCTACGAGAACCGCTTAGCCCGAAGCGAAGCCCTCGCCCGACGCTGGCACCCCCGCTTCAGCGAAGCCCTAGGCCGAGACACCTGGGGCAGCCCGAAGGCCTTCTGGCGTGACCTCAATCCGATCGCCCCTGGGCTCACCCGTGTCGAAGCCGACGAGGTCAGCTACGGCCTGCACGTGCTGCTGCGCTACGAGCTGGAGCTGGCCCTACTCGAGGGGGGCCTACCGGTGGAGGAGCTCCCCAGTGCCTGGAATCAGGGCATGCAAGACCTCCTCGGCATCCAGCCCAAGACGGACCGCGAGGGCTGCCTGCAGGACGTGCACTGGAGCGAGGGACTGTTTGGCTATTTCCCCTCCTATGCCCTCGGTCACCTCATCAGCGCCCAAATCAGCGAGACGATCGAAACCCAGCTCGGCCCGATCGAAGCACTGCTCGAGGCCGGGGAAGACGCGGCCCTCGCTCAATGGCTGAACCAGCGGATCTACCCACTCGGTCGCAGTGTCAACGCGATGGAGCTGGTGGAGCAGGTCAGCGGCCGCCCGCTGGACCATCGCCCCTTCATTCATTACCTCCAAGGGAAGCTCGAGCGACTCGCGACGCCATAGGCACTGCGTAAAGAAACGGGACAAAGGTGTGCAAACCCTGACCGTTGCGCTGTGATGGGCCTGCGCGAAAAGAAAGAGATGGCCGATCAATTCCCCCGCAAGGCAAGTTTCGATCTGAGATCCCGGGAGCGGATCGAGGGTATTAACAGCCAAGTCACGAACCTTGAGGCCATCCAAGGCGGAAGGCGCAGTGAAGATGAGCGCCTGGTGAATGAGAACTTCCAGCAAATCTTGCGGTCCTCCAGCTATCAGCTGGCCCACTCCGATGGAGACCTGCTCTCCAGCGCCGAAATGCGCGGTGTGCGAATGCTGCTGGAGATCACCAAACCGCAGCAAATCCTCGACGCCCAAGGCGTCGACTCCACCATCATCATTTTTGGCGGGGTCAACATCATTGAGCGCAGCGACGCCGAACAGCGCCTGGCGGCCGCGGAAGCCGAGCTCGCCGCCGACCCGAGCAACCCTGCCCTGAAGCGCCAGCACCAACGCAGCCAGAGGCAACTGGAGTTCTCGCGCTACTACGACGCCGCCCGTGAATTCAGCCGCCTGGTCTCAGCGGATCAGCAGGCCGGCCACCACAAGCAAGTCATCGTCACCGGCGGAGGGCCCGGAATCATGGAGGCCGCCAACCGGGGCGCCTTCGACGCCGGTGGGCGATCGATCGGTCTCAGCATCAAGCTCCCGGGGGAACCCGTACCCAACCCGTACATCAGCCCAGAACTCTGCTTTCAGTTCAACTACTTCGCCCTGCGCAAGTTCCACTTCGTTAAACGCTCGACCGCGGCCGTTCTCTTCCCCGGTGGATTCGGGACCCTCGATGAGCTGTTTGAAGTGCTCACCCTGCGTCAGACGGCCATCAAACGGCGGATGCCCGTCATCCTCTTTGGCAAGGACTTCTGGCAGCGCCTGATTGATTTCGACTACCTGGCGGACTGCGGCCTGATCCGCGAGGAGCACCTCGAGCTCTTCCAGTTCACCGATTCAGCCCAAGAGGCCTGGTCCTGGATCCAAGCCTTCGAAGAGAAGGCGAACGACGCACCCAGTTCCGAGGCACTCGCCGCCTAAAAGGGCTGTTCCGGGAACTCCGTAGGATGCCGGCCATCCTTAGGCCCGCTGCCCTGATGGCGAACATCGACCACGCCCCAAGCCGCACGATGCTCAACCTGCTGCACGTGCTGCCGGCCTTTGCCGATGAAGCCGAGCTGCGGCTGAACACCATCGTGGAGCTCAACAGCAACACGATTAATAAGTACGAGCTGATCACCGAAACCGGTCACCTCAAGCTGGACCGCGTCGGCTATTCCTCCCTGGCCTATCCCTTCGCCTACGGCACCATCCCCCGCACCTGGGATGAGGACGGCGACCCCCTCGACATCGAGATCGTCGGTGTGACCGAGCCCCTGGTGCCCGGCTCCCTGGTGGAAGCCCGCATCATCGGCATCATGAAATTCGACGACGGCGGCGAAGTCGACGACAAGGTCATTGCCGTGCTGGCCGATGACAAGCGCATGGACCACATCACCAGCTACACCCAACTGGGTGAGCACTGGCTGAAGGAAACCCAGTACTACTGGGAGCACTACAAGGACCTCAAGAAGCCCGGCACCTGCCGCGTCAACGGCTTCTTCGACTCCGCCGAAGCCGTGAAGATTGTCAAGGAGTGCGAGGCCCGCTACATGGAGGTCATCGATCCCAAGCTGGTCAACTGAGCCAAGCGCTCGACGACCATCCAAGCCCCCAAGCGGGGGCTTTTTTCATGGCTGGGAGTGAACCAAGGACTGGGCACGGGCCACGGCCCGCGCCATGCCATCGCGGCTGGCCAATCCCTGCAGAGCCTGCACCGGCAAGCCGCTGCTGGGCAAAGCACTCGGGAGATGGGGCAGGTCCGGAAGGCTGAGGTCGAAGACCGGCAGCTGGCGCAGGCCATTGGGGCGCAGCTGATCCTCCAACTGGGCCAGATTCGCCGATGCTGGCAGCCACAACAGGTCGGAGCGGCGGCACTCCGCCAGGGTGACCGCCGGCCCGAGCCCCGTCAGGGCCCGCTGCAAATCAGCGAGGGTCACGAGTCCCACGACCCAGTTCTCCTGCTCGACCATCAAGCAGTGGCCGTGGGCCTCAAGCAATTGCTGAAGGGCCGACTGGGCTGACTCCGCGGCATTCAGCACCAAGGGGGCCTCCGGCTCAAAGGCGTCCACAACCGGGAGGGCCGCCAGGGATTGGCGCCGCTGATCCTCAAGCAGATCCGGTCCGAGCAGACCCGGATCAGCCAGACCCTGCCAACGCTCCACCAACGCCGCACTTAAGCCCGCTGCCGCCATGAGCGGCAAAACGATGCGGATGTCACGGGTCAGCTCAAAGAGCAGCAGCAGGGCGGTCAGAGGCGCACGGGCACTGCCCGCCAGGACCGCGGCCATGCCGACCATGGCGTAGGCGGGGGGTTCCGCCACCGGCAGACCCAAGCCACTGTCTCCCAGCAGCTGGCCATAAACATTGCCCAAGACCGCCCCGGCAAAGAGCGAGGGCGCAAAACCACCGCCGACAAATCCCGTGGCACTACTCAAGGCGGTGGCCACGAGCTTCACCAAGAGCAGGCCCACCAGGGTCAGCAGGGCGATCCCACCGCCGCTCCCCAAGAGGGCCTCAATCGTGTCGTAACCGACCCCCAGCACCTGGGGGAAGCCCAAGGCCAACAGACCGATGGCCAGACCGCCAACCCCGGGCAGCAGCCATGGGGGCAGCAGGCCCAGCCAGCGCTGGACGCGCGGACTGCGGCCGGCCGCCAGCAGGCGCAGCAGGGCGAGGGAGACACCACTGGCCAACAACCCCAGTCCCAGATACAGGGGCAACTCGAGGGGGGAGCGCACCTCGTAGGCCGGCAACCGGAAGATCGGATCACTGCCCAAGCAGAGCTGGGTGACCAGGGCGGAGGCCACGGCCGCCACCAAGACCGCACGGATGCTGGGACGCCCTGGGATGGTGCTGTAACTGCCCTCAAAGGCGAAAAAGACCCCGGCGATGGGTGCCTTGAAGCCCGCCGCCAAACCCGCCGCAACACCGGCGGCCACCAATGCCTTCTGGGACTCCGGCGGCAGACCACCACGCATGCCGAGCCAGAGGCCAATGTTGCCGCCGCTCTCCACGCTCGGCCCCTCAGGCCCAAGGGACGCTCCACTCCCCAAGCTCAAGGACGCCCCAAGCAGGCGTTGAAAGGGCAGCTTCGGGTTCGCCTGAACGGCCCCATCGGCCATCGCCATCAAGCTCGGTAAGCCTGGTCCCAAATCCTTCGACCAGAGCCGCAACACACCGACCCCCAGCCCACCGAGAAGTGGCATGAGCACCACGGGCCAAGAAGCCAACCAGAGGGGGAGATCTCCAGCCAGGGCCGGGACTGGATCCGGGACCGCGGGGGCCTGATCAGGCAAAAAGCCCACGCCCCCCAAACCGAGCTGCAGCAAAGCTCGCAACGGCGTGCCGCTTTCCACCGGTAAGGGTTCCACCGGAAGGGGTGGCGGCTCTGGTTGCGCCTGGCCCACCAGGGCCAGCGCCCAGGACACGGCAGGACCAAACAAGCCGTTGTTGATCAGGCCTAGTAGCTCATGGAAGCCAACAACCGCGAGGCCCGTCAGGGCACCAACCAGGGCGGCCCATGCCAGGAGGCTCCACTGAAAAGGAAGGGGCCGAGCCTCATCCAACTCGGCCCCTTCCGGGGGGGTGTCAGGCCTCGGGCCGAACGGTTGCAAAGATCTCCTCCAGGATCTCTCCTGCTCCCTGGGCCTTCAGTTTGTTGGCCAAGTCAATCCCGAGGGCTTCGGGGTTGGTTTGATCACCCTGGACCTGATCACGGATCAGACGCTTGCCATCGAGGCTGGCGACCATGCCGGTCAGCACCAGATCGTCACCCTCAAAACGGGTATTGACGCCGATGGGCACCTGGCAACCGCCCTCCAGTTCCCGCAGGAACGCGCGCTCCGCCAGGCAGCGGCGGGCGGTGGGGACATGCTCGAGCACCTTGATCTGCTCCAGGACCTTGGCGTCGCCATCACGGCACTCGATGCCCAGAGCACCCTGGCCGACGGCATGGAGCGAGATGGACGGATCGATCAATTCATGGATGCGATCCCCCAGGCCGAGGCGGCCCAAGCCGGCGGCAGCAAGGATCAGGCAATCGAACTCACCGGAATCGAGCTTCTCCAGGCGGGTGATCACATTGCCCCGCACATCTTTGAAGGTGAGGTGGGGGAAGTGGTGGCGCAGCTGGGCCAAACGACGCAGGGAGCTGGTGCCCACCACGGCGCCTTCCGGCAGGGTCGCGAGGGTTTTGTCCTTGTGCTTCTCGTGCACCACCAGGGCATCGGCGGGATCTTCCCGCTCGGTGATGCAGCCCAGCATCAAGCCCTCGGGCAGGTTGGTGGGGAGATCCTTCAGGCTGTGGACGGCGATGTCCGCACGGTCCACCAGCATCTGAGCCTCAAGCTCCTTGGTGAACAGGCCCTTGTCACCGATCTTGGCCAGCGCCACATCGAGGATCTTGTCCCCCTGGGTGGCCATCGCTTCGATGGTGATCTCCAAGCCGTCGTGGGCCTTAGCTAGCTCGTCACGCACCCAATGGGTCTGGACCATGGCCAGCTGGCTGCGACGGGAAGCAATACGCAGTTGGGAACCAGCCATCGGAATGCATCAAGGCAGCAAAGGGCCGCCGAATCACAGCCGCCAAGCCTAGGGAGTGAAGTGCCCATCCAGGCCAAAGGCCCAAAAGTCGTGATCAGTCGTCGAACAAGCCCAAGGGCAGGGGGCCCCAGGTGTCCTCAGCACTGGGATCGACGGGGTTATGGCCGGTGATGAGCAGGCCTTCGCCGAGGCCACTCTCGCGGCGCACCAAGAAGCGGCCATTGTTCTGGTTGGCCTTGAGGAAGACCGGACCCTCGATGGAGGCCAGCTCTTCCCCTGAGGGATCCAGTTCCAGGGCCTCCCAAGAGAGCCGCGTCTCCAGGGCCCGCAGGCTCGCAACGGCGACCGCGGCGGAGGGGGCCATCACACCGACGGTGAACCACTCGCAGGTGGCCAGCGCCGCCATCAGCTCGTCGGCCAGCTGGCCCTGCTCAGCGGCGGACAAGGTGGGGGCTGAACGGAGTCCCTTCAGCGAAGCCAGCAGTGAGGGGGCATCAGCCATGGGACGAGGAAGGATGGGAATGGTGCCGCTCCCAGACGGTGAACCCCGCAAGGCAGAAGCTGAGCCACACATAACCGACTGCCGCCCCCGCCAGGATGTCGCTCGGCCAGTGGGCTCGGCAGTAGAGCGTGCTCAGCCAAACCAGGGCGACCCAGAGGCTGGAGAGAACAAAGAGGGGCCTGCGCAACCGCGGATAGTGGGCGGCCAGCAGGGTGCAGCTCATTAAGTAAAAGACCACCGAGCCAGCGGCATGGCCACTGGGGAAGCTGCGGCCACTCAGCTCCAGCAGACTGGCGTCGGGCCGCGGGCGATCGAACCAGGGCTTCAGAAGACGATCCACGATCACCAAGATCCCGCCGGTTCCCGCCACCAGGCAGACCAAATCAGGCCAAAACCGCTTGAAGGCCAGAAAGCCAAGGACAGCCAACACGAGCACGGCGGTCACGTGCACACCGCTGGCTTGATAAACCACAAGCAACAGCTGCCCCAACCACTCCGGGATCTGCTGATGCAGGCCATCCAGCAGGGCGCGATCCCAGGAATCCGGAGCATTGGCTTTGAGGCTGGGACCCGCCACCAGCAGCACCGCCGCGATGGCCAGAGCGATGAACAGGCGCCGACGGCCGAGAACGTACAGCCACTCGCGAACAACAGGGGGCATGGCGATCAAGGTCTTTCGCTCAACTGATCGAGGGTGCTGCGGTCCAGTCTGATCAAGCGGTGGGCATCCAAACGACCGAGGAGTTCCGCATCACCCGGTCCCACGCCAAGGTCCAGGAGCTCCCGATCGGACCCCAAGACCAGGACCGATCCGGCTGGATTGGCTTGCGCCTCCAGTTGCTCGAGGGCGGAGCGGGCATCGTGGACAAACAGCACAGGCCGGCCGCTGTAGAAGACGACGCTGTAGCGCTTGTAGCCCGCCACGAGCAGCGGCTCTCCGGGCTGCGCAGCCGCAGCGGCCTGACGCGCCAAGACGCGAATGGGCAAGAGGCGCTCGCGATCCATCAAGGGCGCCAAGACCGGAATCACCAGGGCCAAGACCGCCGCGAAGCCAGCCGTGTTGGGGAGCCACAACCATCGCAGCGCCTCCGGATTCGCGTCCCGCAGCACGACGATCAAGCCTGCGCAAGCCGCGGCAAGGGGCAGGGCCAGCAGCCAGGGCAAACCTGAGCGCGCAATCGCACCAGCAAAGCCCGGGTAGGAGGGGTCCACCTCGATCAGCCGCGGGGCAAGCACCGCCGCCAACGCCATCGCTCCCAGCAACAGCGCGTTGAACCAGCCGCTGCCGCGCTGCAGTCGGTCCAACCAAAGGGCCCGGGGCGGACGGGCCGAAAGGGGGGCGAAGAACAGTCCCACGAGTAGGGCCGCACCGGGAACAACCGGAAGGATGTAGCCGGGCAATTTGGTGGCTGCCGCCGAGAAGAAGCCCACAACAACGACCAGCCAAATCAGCGCCAATTGCGCCAGGGCTGATCCCCCATCGGCGCGGTGCCAGCGCTGGGGAGCCCAGACCTGTAGATCAAGAATCGCCGCGGGGAGATAAAGCGACCAGGGCAGCGCCAAGAGCAGTAGCCAAGGCAGATAGAACCACGGAGGACCGGGGTGGGCGTAGATGACGGAGGTGAAACGCTCCAGGTTGCTGAAACCGATGAAGCGCGCCAGGAAGTTGAAGCCGTTCACCTGGGTCGCAGCCGCATACCAAGGGAGGGTGACGCCGATGAAGAGGGACAGCAGCGGCAGCCATGGGGTCTGACGGACCTCAGGCCAGAGATCACGGCGCAACAGCAGAAAGCCAATGATCACGAGGCCGGGTAAGAGCAAACCCACGGGCCCCTTCGCCAAGACCGCGACACCGCAGAAGAGCGCCAGGGCGACATGTCCGAGCTGGCGCAGCCAAGGCCGGTCCCGGCGCCAGTAGGCCAACGCGAAACCCAGCAAGGCCAGGCTGATCCCACTCGCCAAAAACATGTCGGTGACCGAGGAGCGGCCCCAGCCGACCCAACCGGGACTCAGGGCCAAGAGGCCAGCGCAGAGGGTGGCCCGTCCAAAGCGATCACTGACGGACTCCTGGGCAGGCGCGAGGGCAAGCAACAGGCCAAAGAGCGCAAAGACCACGGCAGTGGCCGCCAGGGCCGCCGGCAATCGGGCCGACCATTCACTGATGCCGAACACCTGGAAGCTGAGGCCGACCATCCAGTACCCCCAGACGGGGTAGTCGAAAAAGGTCTCGCCGTTCCAGCGGGGGGTGACCCAGTCACCGCTCAAGACCATCTGGCGCGGCACCTCGACAAAGAGTCCTTCGGTTTTATCGAGCAGACCCAGGCTGCCCAACTGGTTAAAAAAGGCCAGCAAGCAAAGGCCCAAGAGGGCTGCTAAGGCCGCAGCGAGGGCGCGGGAAGGGTTGGCGTCCAGCCAGGTTCTGAGCCGCTGCATCACTAGTTGGGGGTATTCCAAACGAAGCGGCTGCTGGCGGCGTAGTTCCAGACGAACACCACAACGATCCCGGCCAGCTGCGCCCAGAAGGCATTCGGGGCGATCAGGCTGTAGTACGCCGAGGCCAGCCCCACATTCGCCATCACCGGCAAGGAGGCCACCAGTAGGAACTTGAGCAGACCGCGCAGGAGCAGCACACCCTTCAGGCGTGCAAAGCGGAAGGTCAGGGCATTGTTAATCAGATAGTTGGAACTGGCGGCCGAGATGACGCCAATCGGCAATGCCTGCTCAAAGCCCAGGCCCCACAGGGCCATGAAGAGCTGCGTGATGAGCAGCTGCACCGCAACGCCGCTCAAGCCGACCAACCCAAAGCTGATGGCGCGCCGGGGCAACAGGCGGAAGCTCAGGCTGTGGAGGATCGAAATCAAAAAATCCCAAAAGATGGCCAGATCCAACTTGGAGCTGCCATAGGTGCGGGGTTGGAAGGTGAGGGGCACCTCCGCGGTGCTCAAGCGCCCACGGCTAACGGCCAGGAGTTCGTAGAGGAACTTGAAACCATTGACATCCACACCCCGGATCAAAGGCAGCAGGGGCTCTAAGCGCAGGGCAAAGAAGCCGCTCATGTAATCCGTGAGATGGGCGTAGCGCTTCGGCAGGCTGAAGCGGGCACTGGCATTCGCCCAAGTGGAACCGGTCTCACGGCGGTCACTCAACCCCAGGATCTGGGCCTCCGGGTGGAAGCGGCTGCCGATGACCAGATCGGAGCCGCCGGCTTCCAGGGTTTCGATGGCGCGGCGAACCGATCCCGGCTCGTGCTGACCATCGCTATCCATCACCAGCACCAGATCGCCGGTGGCATCCAGCAATCCCTCTTTGATCGCGCTGGCCAAACCGGAGCGACCAACCCGGCGGATCAGGCGCAGCCGCGGCTCGTTGTGGGCGAGCTGACGCACCAGCTCGGCGGTCCCATCGGCGGAATCGTCGTCAACGACCAAAAGTTCCAGGTCCCACTGCTCACCGAGGGGAAGCAGTTGGGCCAAGAGCGGCTCGATATTGCCCCGTTCGTTGTACGTGGGCAGAACAATCGAGACCCGCAAGCCCATGGAATCCTCAAGACAAAGCCGGCGGGAAATCCCGCCGGCGCCTGAACCTTAAACCGCTTGGGCGAAAGCCAACGGCTTGGTTACTTGATGTACTCCTTGAGCACGCCGTTGCGGTTGGGGTGCCGCAGTTTGCGCAGAGCCTTGGCTTCGATCTGACGGATCCGCTCACGGGTCACATCGAAGATCTGACCAATCTCTTCGAGGGTCTTCATCCGACCGTCATCAAGGCCGTAGCGCAGGCGGAGCACATCGCGTTCGCGGGGGCTCAGGGTCGCCAGCACGCCCTCGAGGTCCTCCCGGAGCAAGTTCTTGGCAACATCTTGCTCAGGGTTTTCGATATCGGCTTCGATGAAGTCACCGAGGCGGGAGTCCTCTTCCTTACCGATCGGGGTTTCCAGGGAAATCGGCAGCTGAGCGCTCTTGGCAATGAAGCGGAGCTTCTCGATGGTCATCTCCATCGACTCAGCAATTTCCTCTTCGGTCGGCTTACGGCCGAACTCCTGGGAAAGCGTCTTGGTGGTCTTCTTGATTCGAGAAATCGTCTCGTAGAGGTGCACCGGGAGACGAATGGTGCGGGACTGGTCCGCAATCGCGCGGGTAATCGCCTGACGAATCCACCAGGTGGCGTAGGTCGAGAACTTGTAGCCCTTCTCGTGGTCAAACTTCTCCGCGGCACGAATCAAGCCGAGGGAGCCTTCCTGAATCAGGTCCTGGAAGCTCAGGCCCCGGTTCATGTACTTCTTGGCAATCGAAACCACCAGGCGGAGGTTTGATTGCACCATTTTTTCCTTGGCGCGCCGGCCGAGCATCAGGCGCCGGCGGAACTTCACCAGGGGCATCTCGACCAGGGCCGCCCACTCCTTGGTGTCGGGGTAGTGGCCGTTGTCGGCTTCGAACTGGTTCGCCAGTTCTTCCAGCTGAAGCAGGTCGGCAATTTTGCGGGCCAGCTCAATCTCTTCATCAGGCCGCAGCAGGCGGATGCGACCGATCTCCTGGAGGTAAACCCGGATCGAGTCTTCGGTGTAGACGCCCTTCGGACCGATCTTGATGCTGGCCAGGGCCTTGGCGGTCTTGGCCGCGTCCTTCTCCGACGCCTTGGCATCGGCGGCAGGAGCTTTACCCGCGGCGGCCAGCAGTTGATCAGCAGCCTTGTCGAGATCGGCTGAAGCCGCTTTCTTTCCAGCGGCTTTAGAGGCTGCCGCTTTAGTAGAGGCCGCCTTGGTCGTGGTGCTCTTCTTACTGGCGGCAGCCTTCGTGGAGGAGGCCTTGGCCTTTGTGCTGGTGGCCTTGGCCTTGGTCGGAGCGACCTTATTGGCGGCCTCGGTTTCTTTCTTGGTCTTACTGGTGGCCTTGGCCTTCGTCACCTTGACGGAGTCACCAGAGGCGTTCGCCACGGTGAGAATCTCATCAGAGGGCTTCTCCGCCGTCGCTGATGCTTTCGAAGCGGTCTTGGTGGTCGCTGACTTTTTGGTCGCAGCAGCAGGACTCATCGCGTTCGGCTAGATGAAGTTGAGGCGGAAGGCAAATCAGATGGATCGTCCCCGGGGGGAAATGGATCCAGGCCTGACGGCAGACGAACTCCGGGTGTCTGAACCGCGCAAGCGGCAGAGGACAAACCAACAATCAACTTGGCTCAGACTGAGGAGCTAACCAAGTCAGCACTCACACCGTTAAAGCGTGAGCACCCGTGGGCGATTGACGGGGAGGTGTCGGCGGACTCAGCTCTGATGCCGAAAAATCGGCAGGGACTGAGGGTTTAAAACAGGGTTACGGAACGGGGCCAGAAGCCCGGCAAGGCTGTCAGGGGGGCTCGCAGATCGGGCGCGCAGCAGAGCTGGCTGTCCTCAAGATCTTCCCGCTGGACGGAACTTTGCCTGGTTCCGACTGCAGCCATATGGACTGCTCAACAGACTCAGCTTAAGAAACTCCCAAGAGCTTTGCAAGATTGACCGTCTCCGCCTCAGCTGCTGCCCAGGGCTCCTGGGTCCAGGTCTGGCTCGAGGCAGGCCGTGAAGGACAGGTTTTCACCTACGGCAATCCCCGGCAACTCCCCTGCGCCCCAGGTGATCTGGTGCAGATTCGACTCCGGGGCCGCCGCCACGTTGGACTGGTGGTGGAACTGCTCGATCAGGTCCCATCAGCCCTGGACGGCAAAGCCCTGCAACCGATTGAAGCAATCCACCAGCAGGCCGCGGTTGAACCGCATTGGCAGAGCCTGATTGAGACGGTTGCGCAGCAGTGCCGCACCACCTCCTTTCGAACACTGAAGGCGGTCCTGCCGCCCGGCTGGCTGGGACAACGGGCCAGCTCCGCCCCAGAACGCTCCAGGGAGCAACTGTGGCTCGAGTTGATCCAACCGCCCACGGAGGAGGAGCTCGCCAGCTGGAGCAAGGGACAGATCCGTCTGCTGCAGGTCCTCCAGGAGAAGGGGGGTCAGTGCTGGCAAAGCCAGGCCCTCGAGGCCGCGCAGGTCAGCCGATCCATCAGCGACACCCTGCTGCGCCGGGGAACCCTCCGGCGCGAACGGCGCCTTTTTCACGGCGCAACGGCCCCGGCAACCATCCACCGACCCGAGGACGCCCTCCCGAAAGCGCTCACGGCGGATCAGGCCCTGGCCCTCGACGCGATTGAGCAGGCGGAACCCGGCAGCCGACTCCTGCTGTGGGGCGTCACGGGAGCCGGCAAAACGGAGGTCTATCTCCAGGCGGCAGCCCAGGCCCTCAAGGCGGGTCGTTCCGTGTTGTTGTTGACCCCCGAGATTGGCCTCATCCCCCAACTGTTGGATCGCAGCCGGGCCCGCTTTGGCGACGCGGTGGCCGAGTACCACTCCGGTTGCAGCGATGGCGCACGGATTCGGACCTGGCGCCGCTGTCTCAACAGCGAGAAACCACTGCTGGTGGTGGGCACCCGCTCAGCGATCTTCTTGCCCCTGCGCCAACTGGGCTTGGTGGTGCTCGATGAGGAACATGACCGCTCCTACAAGCAGGACAGCCCCATGCCCTGTTATCACGCGCGGGACGTCGCGCGGCTGCGGGCCCAGAGCTGCGGTGCCACGTTGATCCTGGGCAGTGCCACTCCGAGCCTCGAAACCTGGCGGGCCTGCCAGGGCCCCCACGCGGACTGCCAGTTGGTGCGATTACCCAAGCGGATTGGCACAAGTGTGCTTCCCCCGGTTCTGGTGGTGGACATGCGGCAGGAACTGGCGGAGGGGCATCGCCGACTCGTCAGTCGGCCCTTGATGGATCGCCTGCAAACCCTCAAAGAACGGGGCGAGCAGGCCGTCGTTCTGGTGCCACGCCGGGGTTACAGCAGCTTTTTGAGTTGCCGCAGCTGCGGTGAGGTGGTGCAGTGCCCCCACTGCGATGTCGCTCTCACCGTCCACCGCCAGCTGGAGCGCTCCTGGCTCCGCTGCCATTGGTGCGACCATCGCGCCGAAATCGAACGCCGCTGCGGAAAGTGCCGCTCGACGGCCTTCAAACCCTTCGGCGCTGGCACCCAGCAGGTGCTCGAGCACCTCTCGGACGAACTGGAGGACCTGCGCCTGTTGCGCTTCGACCGGGACACCACCCGCGGACGGGACGGTCACCGTCAACTCCTGGAGCGGTTTGCCCGCGGAGAGGCCGATGTCTTGATCGGTACGCAGATGCTGGCCAAGGGCATGGATCTGCCGCGAGTCACCCTGGCGGCCGTGCTGGCGGCCGACGGCCTGCTGCATCGCCCGGATCTCCGGGCCGCCGAGGAAAGCCTGCAGCTGCTGCTGCAACTGGCGGGCCGTGCGGGACGCGGCGATCGGCCGGGGGAAGTTCTCGTGCAGACCTACAGCCCCGAACACCCGGTGATTCGGCATCTGGTCGATGGCCGCTACGAGGCCTTCTTGGGCGAGGAACTCCAGCAGCGCGAGGCCGCCTCGCTCGTCCCCTTCAGCCGGGCCTGCCTGCTGCGACTCGCCGGGCCCTCCGCCAGCCGAACGGCGACCGCGGCCTCCAGCCTCGCCGAACACCTGCGTACCCGACTGATGCAAGACGGCTGGCTGTTGATCGGACCGGCACCGGCACCTGTGGCACGGGTGGCCGGCAATAGCCGCTGGCAATTGCTGCTACATGGACCGGCCGGCTCCGATCTGCCGCTACCGATGGAAACCGAGCTCAGGGCGCTCTTACCCGCGGACGTCAGCCTGGCCATCGATCCCGACCCCCTCGAGCTCTAGGCCGGGAGCTGAGGCAAGCCAAAGCCAGCGGCCAGACGCAGCCGCTGCAGCAAGGCCACAAGGAGGAGCAGGAGCGTGATCGCAACACTGCCCAAGCCGAGCTTGCTCCAGCGCCAACAGGAGAGGTGGAGGGTGTTCACGGAGCCAGGCTGCAGGCGCCAGCGGACAGCCTCGGGCTCGTCTTTGGCGCGGCGAAGGGCTTGGGCGGGAATCGGCCCCGAGGCCTGGATCGCGCGCAGGGCCATGGGCTCCAGGTCGACGCTCAGCTTCAGGCCGGGAAGCGGTTGCAGCGTCTCCAGATCCAGGCGAAGAACAAGCTGCTGGCGGACCCCGATCAACCAGTTGCGCTCGCTGAACTGCAACTCGGGGGCGGGGAGTTCGAGATTGGCCAGCTCGGCACCCTGGGCAAGGCTGTCCTCAAGGAGCCGCAGGGCTTGAGCAGCCGGCAAAACCGGCGAGCGCACCTCCAGGAGACCGTGGTCTTGATGCACCTTCAGGGACCGGCCGCGAAGCGTCTGGCGCAGCTGGGCCTGCCAGGGGAGGGGCTGATCGGTCAACGACTGGCTGCGTTGCTCAAATTGCAAACGGCCCGGGGCCGGGAAGTGGAGCTGGGTCTCCAGGTCAACGCAGCCCCCGAGCAACGCGGTGATCAGCAGCAGCAGGACCGCCACCACGGCAAAACCAATCGGTGCCTGGGTGGGTCCGGTGGGCGGCGGCGGTGGCTCAGGGGGACGCCGGCGGCGGCGCCGTTGCCGGGCCATGGCCTTGAGCTCGCCCTCAAGCGGCTTCATCTCGCCAAGGCTCGGGAGGGTCATGGACCACTCCCTTGGCCTGACCAGAGCCGGAGCATCCAGAATCTCCTGCAACCCCTTGGCCTGGGCGCGCAGGGTGGCATCGCGGCAGGCCCGCAGGCTTCGGCAGGTCACCGCCGCGGCCTGATGGTCCCCACGTCCCAACTGGGCCGTGGCTAGGAGCAGGCGCACTTCCCCGCCAAACGGGGTCACCGGCCCATGGGCCTCCAGCAACGGGGTCAGCAAGCGCTCGCAACTGCCGTAGTCCCCCCGCTCCAGGGCAGCGCGGGCCGGCAGCAGCGCCGCGGGATCCGCCGCCGGCTCTGAGCTGGGGTCCTCCACCGGCACCTAGAAGTTGGAGCGGCCCGTGACCATCGTGCCGACGCCTGCATCGGTGAACACCTCCAGCAGCAGCGCGTGGGGGGTGCGTCCATCGACGATATGGGCGGCGGCGACGCCCTGGGCGAGGGCGCGAATGCAGCACTCAGTCTTCGGGGTCATGCCCCCGGCCACCACCCCGGAGCTGATCAGCTCGCGGGCCCCGGAGAGGCTGACGGAGCGAATCAAGGAGCTGGGATCCTCCCGGTCGCGAAGGATGCCTGGGGTATCGGTCAGCAGGATCAACTTCTCCGCTTCCAAGGCCGCAGCCAACTCGCCGGCCACGGTGTCGGCATTGATGTTGTGGGCCTGGCCCTCCCCATCGGCGGCCACCGAGGAGATGACGGGGATGTAGCCAGCGTCCAACAGCGGGAAGAGCACCGAGGGATCCACCGCAGCCACATCGCCAACGAGGCCATTGGCCCCATCGCCATAGGTGCGCGCCCGCACCAACGGTCCATCGCTGCCAGAGAGGCCCACGGCCCGAGCACCCAGGCGGTTCAAGCCATTGACGATTTGCTTATTGACCCGGCCCACCAGGACCATCTCCACCACATCCATGGTGTCCGGGCAGGTCACCCGAAGGCCATTGCGGAACTGGGGCTCAATGTTCAGGCGCCCCAACCACTCATTGATTTCAGGCCCACCGCCGTGGACCACCACGGGCTTCACCCCAACCGAAGCCAGAAGCACCAAATCGCGATAGACCGCATCCCGCAGGTCTTCACGGACCATGGCCGCACCGCCGTATTTGACGACGACGCGGCGGCCGGAGAAACGCTGGATGTAGGGGAGGGCTTCACTCAGCACCGACACCCGCAAGGCGTCGGTGCGATCAGCAGGACGTTCGCGCAAGGGAGGGACGGCGGTCGAACAATGGGGTCAAAACAACACGGCGCTGCTCAAGGTTTAGCCAGCAGCGGGCAACAACTCAAGCAACACTTCACCGCTGCTGGGCTCGCTGAGCTCGGCGCGCAGGCCACGGTCAAAGAAGCGGCCCAAGCGGTCCTGCTTCTCCTGCCATCGGGCAAAGGGAACCCCTTCACAGCGGAATCGCATCGCCACGGCGTAGCGACCATCCACGGCCCGCTCGGCAACGCTGATCAGCTGGGGCGGTTGATCTTCGTCCCAGAGCTTCAGAGCCTCCAAGGAGCTCTCGAGGTGTGCCTTCTGGCCGTAGCGCCAGCGGGTCACATCCTTCACCAACTTGCGCAGGGTCTTGCTGGAGGCCTCCTCTCGCAGGGCGACGGCATCGGCCTGAGCCGGCAGCAGCTCCGCCGGGGGGAGTTCCGAGGACTTCAGGGCCAAGCCCCCCAGAAGGATGGGGATGCCGTAAAAGATCGTCGGCAAGCTGAGGTTCGGATTGGAGGTGGCATAGCCGACCCAACCAATGACCGAGAGAGCGGCGCCGGCCAAGGTGACTAGGCTGCCGGGGGAAGCGATTGCAAGCATGCGGGCATCTTCGGTCAACGGGGGGCAAGAGCCAAACCCTGTGCACGATGCCCCCAGCACAGAGGAGCTGATTGAGCAGCTGCAGCGGGACCGGCTTTGGTTGCTGCAGCAGCTCGATCAGGGGCGCTGGCCTGAGCTGCGTTTGGACTTGGCCGCCCTAGAGCGGGAACTGGGTCAACTACTCGAGCAGGCCCAAGAACGGCTCAGCCCAAGCAGCTGAGCCCATTCAACGGATCCAGCGATCAGAACGGAATCTCGTCCTCACCCTCGGGCAGATCGGGCACCAGGGGCGACGCGTTCCAGGTCGGGGGTTGCTGCTGCGCTGCGGCGGCGGCCGCGACGGGAGCGGGAGCCGAGGCACGAACCGGAGCAGGAGCCGAGGAGGCCGGCGCCGGGGATGCGGGGCGGGCGGCACCACCACCCAGAGGATGCAGACGGGAGAGGGTGAATTCGGCTCGCTTCTCCTTCACACCGTCCTGGCGGCTCACGGTGTTCATGCGCAGACGGCCTTCGACCATCAGACGCTGACCGACCTGAACCCGGTTCTGAAGGTCCTGAGCAAGACTTCCCCAGCCGACCACCTTGAGCTGACCCGCCGGATCATCAGGACGCAGGCCATCGAATTGAACGGCCATCTCCGCCACTGGAGTTTGGTTGTCCTGGGTGTAACGCACCTGAGGCGCCTCCAGCACCTCTACCTCCAGCAAGCAATGGTTCACAGGACCGGTCATGGACAGGGGGCCACATCCTGATGCAACGCCTGGAATTTCACCAGGGGGATTCCTCGACCTCTGACGCGACCGAGACGATTTGGTTGGTCTCCGGCACCGGCGATGGCCCCCGCCTGGCCCAGGCCCTCCTGGAGCGGGGCTGGACCCTCCTGGTGAGCGTGGTCAGCGAGGCCGCCACTCGGGCCTACCGCTCCCATCCGGCTCTCCACTTTCAGGTGGGGGCACTCCAGGGGGACGGGGAGGTCGATCTGCTGCTGCAACGCCACAGGCCGCGCTGGGTCATCGATGCCACCCACCCGTTTGCAGCGGTGATCAGCAGCCGACTGCAGCGCTGCTGCCACGCCCAAGGCCAGCCACTACTCCGGCTCCAACGGGACGTCACCCTGGCCGGATCAGGGACGCGCATCAACCAGCTTGAGGAGCTCCAAGGCCTGCCGCTCTCAGACGAGCGACTCCTCCTGGCGATTGGCTCAAGGCATCTGGCCACAGCCTTGCGCTTCAGCTCCGCCTCGCAGCACTTCGCCCGGGTTCTCGACAACCCGGAGAGCCTCCGCCTCGCCCTCGCCGCAGGCCTCCCTGCCGAGCAGCTCGCCTGCGTCAGGCCAGGCCTCCTCCCGGAGGGCGCCATCGAGCGCGCCCTCTGCCGGCGCTGGAGGATCAGCGCGGTGCTCTGCCGGCAGTCCGGGGGGCTGACCCAGCAGATCTGGCAATGCCTCAGTCAGGAGCTGGGGCTGCGCTTGATCCAGATCAAACCGCCAGGGGACGCTGCCGAGCAGGGCCTCCTCCAGGAGGCGATCCTGCGCCAGGTTGGGGCACCGCAGGGACGGCATGAGTGAAGCTTTGATCCTGGCCCTCACGACGGAGGCCAACCAAGAGCAAGCCGAAGCCCTCGCCCGGGCGCTGCTCGAGCAACGTCTCGCCGCCTGCGTCGCACTGCAACCGCAGCGGGCCCTCTACTGGTGGGAAGGCCAGATCGAATCCAGCGAGGAGGTGCAGCTTCTGATCAAGGCCCGTCCCGACCAACGGGACGCCCTGGAGGCTGCGGTGCGGCAGCAGCACAGCTACGCGACGCCTGAATTTCTCTGCTGGCCAGCCGAGGCCAGCGCGGATTACGCCAGCTGGGCCCGATCCGTCCTTAGCTGAGATGGGTCTGGGCGAGGGCCTTGAGGTCCACCTGGGAACGGGGACCAAGCCTGGTCACGACTTGACCAGCACAAAGGGAAGCCAGCTGGCCGCAACGTTCCAGCGACTCGCCTTGGGTGTAGGCGTGCAGGAAACCACCGGCATAGAGATCACCGGCGCCGGTCGTGTCCACCAGCGCACCAAGGTTGAAGGGCTGGATCGTGATGGACTCGTCGCCACTGAGAACAACGGACCCCTGCTCGCTGCGGGTCAGTGCCGCAATGCGGCACTGACCGCGCACGGCCTGGACGGCCTCTTCAAAACTGTTGGCCTTGTAGAGGGAGGTGATCTCCATCTCATTGGCGAAGAGGATGTCGACGTGACCATCAACCAGCTCCAGGAAGCTGTCGCGATGGCGCTCCACACAGAAGGCATCCGAGAGGCTCAGGGCCACCTCGGCGCCGTTCTCTTTGGCGACCCTTGCGGCCGCGAGAAATGCCGCCTTGGCCTCATCGCTATCCCAGAGGTAGCCCTCGAGGTAGAGCACCTTCGCCTGGGCCACCATCTCCAGGTTCAGATCACTGGGATCGAGACCGACTGACGCGCCGAGGTAGGTGCACATCGTGCGCTGTGCATCGGGCGACACCAGGATCAGGCAACGGGCGGTGGAAGCACCCGCCGTCGCGGCGGGGGTCTCAAAGCGGGTGCCGACCGCACGGATGTCGTGGGCAAAGATCGAGCCGAGCTGGTCGTCGCGAACGCGGCCGATGAATCCGGCACGGCCTCCCAATTGGGCAATCCCGGCCAAGGTGTTGGCGGCAGAGCCCCCGGAGGTTTCCAGACCCGGGCCCAATTTCGCGTAGAGGGTCTCGGCCTGGTCCTGATCGATCAGGGCCATGGTTCCCTTGGTCAGGCCAAAGCCCTCGATGACGGCATCGTCAGCCTGGACGAGCACATCAACGATGGCGTTGCCGATGCCGACAACGTCCAGGGTCTTCTGTTCAGGCATGGGAATCAGCGGCTCAGCAGGGCCCGCTTGGGACCGTGAATGGGGTCTTCAACAACGATCGTCTGATCACGATCAGCACCCAGGGAGACGATCGCGATCGGCACCTCCATGAGCTCCGCCAGGAAGCGGAGATAGCTCATGGCCGTTGGGGGCAGGTCCTCCAGACGGCGGCAATCGGCCGTGGAGCTTTGCCAACCGGGCAGGGTCTCAAAGATCGGCTTGCAGCGGGCGAAGTCCTCGGCGGAGCCGGGGAAGTGCTCGATCCGCTCTCCATCGAGTTCATAGGCCACGCAGACCTGGATCGCGTCGAGCTCATCGAGAACGTCGAGCTTGGTGATCGCCAGGCAATCGAGACCGTTCACTTCAACGGCGTAACGACCGATCACGCCGTCGAACCAACCGCAACGGCGACGACGGCCCGTCGTGGTGCCGAACTCGCCGCCGCGGTCGCAGAGGTGATCGTTGAGGCTGCCCTCCAATTCGGTGGGGAAGGGGCCTTCGCCGACGCGGGTTGTATAGGCCTTGGCCACACCGATGACTCGGTCGATCAGGGTCGGACCAACCCCTGCACCGATGCAGGCTCCTCCGCTGACCGGGTTCGAGGAGGTGACGTAGGGGTAGGTGCCGTGGTCAAGATCGAGGAGGGTGCCCTGGGCCCCCTCGAACAGGATGTTCTTCTTGGCCTTGGCCGCCTGGTGAATGGCGCGGGTGCAGTCGACGACATGGGGGGCCAGGCGCTGGCCGTAGGCCACGTATTCGGCCACAACCGCATCGAAATCGAGGGGTTCGATGCCGTAGATCTTTTGCAGGATCTCGTTCTTCTCGGCCAGAGGACCAGCCAGACGCTCCCGCAGACGCGCCTCGTCCAGGATGTCGATCACCCGGATCCCGTTGCGCTGGGACTTGTCCGCGTAGGTGGGGCCGATGCCACGACCGGTGGTTCCGATCCGCTGGTCTCCGCGACGCTGCTCCATCGCCTTATCCAGCAGGCGGTGGTAGGGCATGGTCACGTGGGCCGTGGCCGCCAACCGCAGGTCATCCACGGGGATGCCGTTCTCAGCGAGCATGTCGAGCTCACAGATCATGACCTTGGGGTCTACAACGGTGCCGGAACCAATCAGGCAGACGGTTCCTGGGTAAAGAATGCCGGAGGGAATCAGGTGCAGTTTCAGCACCTTGTCGTCCACAACAATGGTGTGACCGGCATTCACACCGCCCTGGTAGCGGACGACCACATCGGCCGAACGACTCAGGAGATCGGTGATCTTGCCCTTCCCCTCGTCACCCCACTGAGCACCGATGACGACAACGTTGGCCAAGGACACAGCGGCCCGCAGCCGCTTCTAAGCACAAGGATCAAGGATCTCAGATGGGGTGACCCTCCGTCAAAACAATCACAAAAGTGTGTGGACAAAAAAAACGGCCCAACCGGGCCGCTTTTCCTTCACATCAGTGAGCGGGGCTCAATCAAGCGCCGCGGACCACACCGGTTTCGGCCTTCTTGAGTTCCTTACTCAGACGATCCTTCAGCGCATCGGGAACGGGCCGATTCGGATAGTTGGCGTAGTGACCCGCCAGGGAGTTCAGGGCCGTCTGCATCGTGGTGAAGGAGGCCAGACCATTGACCTTGGGCTGGGGGCGGTAACGGGCCATGTAGTCATTGATCAGAGCCCGAGCCGAGGTCTCCGCCTCGCTGCGGCCGGGATCATCGGCACCAATCGAAATGGTGGCGATCAGTTGATCAGCAACCGTGACCGTGTCTTCGACGTAGTTGCCGGTCAGGGGACCACCGCTGCCGGAGCAAGCCGTGACCAACAGGGTCAGGCCAAGGCAGACAGCCAGCAGGGCTGCTTTGATTCGACGCCAACCAGCTGCCATCGGTCTCAGGTTCAACTTGAGCGGGATCCTAGGGGGCCTCCACCGCCAGAAGCCCTTGACGCTCCACTTGGAGCTGGGGCAGCAGCGTGCTCTCCGCGGCATCGGCCGAAAGATCTTGCTTGTCCCCCGTGGAGCGCTGGACGAGCTCCACCTGTCCATCGGCCGCACCGCGACCCACGACGACACGCCAGGGGATCCCCAGGAGTTCTGAATCCTTGAATTTGACGCCGGCCCGCTCAGGGCGATCGTCGAGAAGCACATCCACACCGGCGGATTGGAGCTGGCCATAGAGGCGCTCCGCCAGCTCCACCTGGGCCGCCTCCTTGACGTTGGCGATCACCACAATCACCTCGAAGGGAGCAATCGCCGTAGGCCAACAGATGCCATTGGCGTCGTGGTGCTGCTCCACCGCGGCTTGGGCCAAGCGGGAGACACCAATGCCGTAGCAGCCCATCCAGAGCGGCTCTTCAGCGCCGGACTCATTGGTGAAGGTGGCACCCAGGGCCGTCGAGTACTTGCGACCCAGCTGGAAGATGTGGCCCACCTCAATGCCTCGACTGGCCTCCAGGGTTTGGCTGGGGTCGTGCACACAGCGATCACCGGGCTGGGCGCAGCGCAGGTCTTCGGGGGGCAGGGCACCTCCGCAGTCCGCCCAACGGGCTCCGAGGCAGTGCTCATCGCGCTCGTTACCACCACAGACAAAGGCCGCCAAGTCCGTGGCGGTGGCATCGGCCAACCGCTCAAATCGCGGAGCCCAGGACTTGGCCCCGGCGAGCACCACATCGCTGAGGTCGGGGCCGAGGAAGCCAAATGGAATGCTCTGCAGGCCCTGCTTGGCCGCCTCATCGGGCAGCAACGGCTGCACGTCCAACAGGGTGCCGTGCTCAGCGGAGAGGCGCCGGCTCAGGGCATTGCTCAACTTGACGTCATTGAGCTGCTGATCGCCACGCAGGCTCACAAGGACGGGCTGCTGCAACCCATCCTCGAAGCGGGCCAGCAACAGCAACACCTTGAGCACTTGCGTGGGGTGCCACCCCTGGGCCTCGCAAAGGGACTCGATGCTGGATTGGCCGGGGGTCTGAATCCGCTCCACCGGCGAGGCCTGCGCTAGGGGTTGTGCCTCGGGGGCCAGGGAGATCGCCCGCTCCTGATTGGCGGCATAGCGGCCATCGGCAGCGGCCAGGATCAGGTCCTCACCGGAGTCCGCCGTGACCATGAACTCCTGGCTCGCGGAGCCTCCGATCGCACCGCTGTCGGCCTCAACGGCCACAGCCCTGAGGCCGCAACGCTGAAAGATGCGCCGGTAGGCCTGATCCATCTGCCCATAGGTCTGCTTCAAGCAGTCCTCATTGGCGTGGAAGGAATAGGCGTCCTTCATGATGAATTCGCGCCCACGCATCAGGCCGAAGCGGGGACGGATCTCATCGCGAAACTTGGTCTGAACCTGGTAAAGGTTCACCGGAAGCTGCTTGTAGGACCGCAGCAGATCTCCAGCCAAGGCCGTGATCACTTCCTCGTGGGTCGGACCCAGACCCAGCTCCCGCCCTTGGCGGTCCTCGAGGTGGAACATGATCCCCTCGCCGTCGGTGTAGCCCGCCCAACGGCCGCTGCGCTGCCAGAGCTCCGCCGGCTGGAGTTGGGGCAGAAGCGTCTCCAGGGCTCCGGCCGCATTGAGCTCCTCACGAACAACCGCCGAGACCTTCTGAAGAACGCGCCAGAGGAGGGGCAAATAGGCGTAAATCCCACTGCCGATCCGGCGGATGTAACCGGCCCGGAGCAGCAATTTGTGGGAGGCGATCTCAGCCTCGGCGGGGTCGTCCCGCAGCGTCACCAGCATCAGGCGGGAGACGCGCATCGGATCGAGAGGGGGAAAGAGGCCGGAAGCTATCACCTGCTTGTGCGCGGGTCGGCTCAGCGATCTCGGCCCAGCACAACCCTCCGTCGCACCCGCTTGAAAAAGCGCCACAAGCGCAGCTGGAATCAAGAAGAAATTTCAGTTGCAGAGAGGAAAGCCTGCTAACTTCCGGTCAATTCCAATTTGTCGCAAGCACGTCTCATGACCCCCCATTCGTTCTCAGCAGGAATGGGTCAGGCCATGGCGAAAGCAGCAGCAGCGATCGAAGGCAGCGCCGAAGGGGCAGCCAACAGCTCTGAGCAGTCGGAAAACCTGATCGGCATCGATGAGGTCCAGCGCTCCCTGAACCGTTCGCGCGCCTCGGTCTACCGCTACACCAACACCGACCCCCGTAACCTCAACCCCCCCTTCAACCCCCGGAAACTCAATCCCGAGTACCGGAGCGATCAGAAGGAACCGCTGATGTTCCACCCCAACGAGGTGGCTCGCTTTGCCCGAGACGTCCTCCGGATCAAGGAGGTCACCGTTGAGGTCCTGAACTCTCCCTCAACAGCAACGCAACAACTTCTGGGATCCATCCTTGATGAGCTGCGCAGCATCCGTGAGCTGCTCGACGCCAGCAACATCAGCCCCACGACCCTCGATAGCCGGCGCGATCAGCACGAGCAAGAGCGACCCGCGGCGTAGCCAGCACACCTGACACTCCATGCTCTGGATGTCAGGATGCAATTACTAATCTGTACCGAGGGTTTTCATTAACCCCCTGAATGGACTCAGACCCCCCTCCCCGAACCAGCGGATCCGCCCTAGCGAGCTCCCCAGCGGAACAGGCCTCAGCCCCGCCCCAAGCCGCCAGCGGCAGATCCCCATCTCAACCCAGTGAATCGAGCGAGGAACCCTTCAGTTCCAGCCCGATCTACGACACAGCTGCTCCTCTATTGGGCTTTGTGGTCGCGATCTGCACGATGGTGATTCCCCTGGCCAGCGTGCTTGGTAGTCGACCCAATCAGCCCGTGGTGGCGGCTCCCCCCTCCGGCGTGATTGAGCACCCCAGCCATGGACTTGCGCAGTCTGCAGGCCTCCCCGCAGCCAGGGCTAGTGAACCTGGTGGTCGAGATTCCGGCTGGCAGCCGCAATAAATACGAATTCAACGCAGCCGCTGGAGTGATGACCCTCGATCGGGTCCTGCACTCCTCTGTTCGTTATCCCTTCGACTACGGGTTTGTGCCCAACACCCTGGCGGAGGACGGAGCGCCCCTGGACGCGATGGTGATCATGCACGAGCCCACCTTTGCGGGCTGCCTGATCCAGGCCCGCCCGATTGGCATCCTCGACATGCTGGATGAGGGGGCCCACGACGGCAAGCTCCTCTGCGTGCCAGCCGCCGATCCCAATCAACGGGGAATCACGAGCATTCGCCAGATTGCTCCGGTCCAGCTGGAGGAAGTGGCCGAGTTCTTCCGCACCTACAAGAGCATGGAAGGGCGGGTCGTGGAGATCCTGGACTGGTTGGACGTCGACGCTGTTCCAGCGCTGATCGAGCGCTGCAGCGCAGCAGCCCAAAAGGCCTAACCCTGACGCTGCAGCAAGAAACCCTCAAAGCCCAAGGCTTGGAAGACCCGAGCCGGATCACCGAAGCCTGCCGCATTCACCAAGCTGGTGAGGCGGGCCAGACCAATGGGATGCAATCCCACAGATGGCAACTGATCACGGGTCACCTCCAAGCCGCTGGCCCGCTGAAAGCCCTCCCAAGCGGCCTCGAGCTGGGGCTCCAGGGAGGTCAGAGAACTACGCATCAGGTCCACCAAGACCAGTTGGGCCCCGGGCTGCAGAGACTTCGCCAGGGCACCGAGATAGGCCAGCTTGCTGCCGTCATCGGGCAGGGATTGGAGCACCAGAACCGAGAGGGCACCGCTGAAGCCGCCAGCCGCGGCCTCCCCGGCGACAAAGTCCTCAACGGTGTCCTGATGCCAACGGATTGAGGGGGCGCCTGCCAGTCGCTCGCGCGAGGCACTGAGCATCTCGTCGCTCGGGTCCAGGGCGGTGAGCTGCCAATCAGGCCGCTGGGCCACCGCTTCCAGCAGCTCCGCACCGGTACCGCAGCCCGCCACCAGAACCGACGAGCCCTGCTGCTGTGCCTGGGGTGAGCAGCTGAGGAGGGCCACCGCCAGTCGGGCCAAGCTTCCGTAACCAGGAATGACCTGGCTCTGGAGACGGTCGTAACCCGATGGATGCACCGCTTCAGCCGAGAAAGATCAATCCTAGGCAGCCCGATTCAGGCCGTCAGGACGCTGCATTTGGTGTCAACCAAAGCAAACAACGTCAATGATCGGCGCCGGCCAGGTAAGTTTGTCGGCGCCGAAGATCCCCGTCCGACCGTGCCCACCATCCGTTTTGAACAGGAAGGCCAGCAGGTCGGTTGTATTGAGGGGGCCAACCTTCGCAAGGCTGCCGTGGATGCAGGGGTCAACCCCTACGGCGGTCTCAGCAACCTCAACAATTGCGGTGGCGTCGGCCAATGCGGCACCTGCGTTGTCGAAGTTGTGGAGGGCATGCAAAACCTGTCCCCCCGCAGCGACGTCGAGCAGGTCTATCTGGCTGATCGTCCCGCCAACTACCGCCTGAGCTGCCGCACCAGCGTCAACGGTGATGTGACCGTTCGCACCCGTCCTCAGAACGCTGTCGGTGCCGGTTCCAACAGCCTCGTCGGCGCCATCAAGAGCCTGCTAGGCAAGTGAGCACCAGCCGACTTCGGCTCTTCAGTTACCCCAAATGCGGCACCTGCCGCAAAGCCCTGCTCTGGCTAGACCAGCAGGGCTTTTCTGTTGGGAAGGGCACCCTCGAACTGATCGACATCACCCAGCAGCCCCCCGCCCTCGAGGAGCTGCAGCTGGCCTTCAACAGCTTAGGACGTAAGCGCCTCTTCAACACCAGTGGCCAGAGCTACCGCGCCCTGGGGGCAGCCGCCGTCGCCGCCCTCAGCGATGACGAAGCGCTGGCGGCCCTGGCCGCCGATGGGAAGATGATTAAACGCCCCTTCGCCATCACAGATGCAGGGATAGCCCTGGTGGGCTTCAAACCGGAGGAGTGGCAGGCGGCTCTGGGGTCGTAGCTCCCGGGGAGGTCAAGTCGTCAAGCTCCTCCATCAGAGCGCCGATCCCAGCCCGGTTCACCTGGGCGAGATAGTTCAGCTTGACCTGCTGCAGCAGACCGCAGAGCAGCTCCTGACTGCGTTCCAGGGTGTCGCCGCGCTCTAGCGCCGCGGCCAACTCCTCCCAGAAACGATCCCCGAAGCGCTGAAGCAGCTCCGCTTGACGGTCGTCACTTTGGGCCAGACGATCGGCCGTGGTCCGGGAGAGCTCAACAACGGTCTCCACCATGCTGGCCGTGAGCTGCCGGGCGAGGGCGGACGGAACCACCGCACCGCCAGGCACCTCCCGCAGACTCTGTTCGAGGGCATGGCTCAAGAGGGACTGGAGCTCTGGGGTCAGCCGCGGGGTGACCTGTCCCAGGACCATCGGTCCCCAGAGCTGCAGCAAGCCCAGCAGTGGCTGCTCGAGCTGCGGCGGCAGGGCGCTGACACTCTGATGGCTGCGCAGACTGCGAATCATGCGCGGCCACTGGGGAGAGCGGATCAGCGATTGGGTGCCATCAACCAACTGCAGGGCCAGCACCTCAAACAGCTCGAGGGCCAACAGCGAGACCACACCGCGGCTGATCACAGCCCGAAGCGGCTCGACGTTGATCAGGCCGGTCTGACTGAGGCGCTCCACCACCGGCGCAAGCCGCATCCAACGCCAAAAGGGCAGCAGCAGCGGCAGGTCAATCCAACGGCGCAGCAAGGCATCGCGCCAGCTCAGGCCGGGGAAACGCCGCCGCAGGCGCAGCATCCGCAGCAGGATGTCAAAGGCAAAGACGCTCTGGAAGAGCAGAAGGTCGTAACGCCAGAAGTGATCACTCGGCCGGCCGTTCTCGTCGATGGAGCGCCAATAGCTGGTCGCCACCAGCGGCAGAATCTGCTGCTGCCAGAAGCGGCGCTCCTCCTCCCAGGTGTGTTGCTGCAGCCAGCGATCGGAGAGGAGGCGCTCCGCCGACTGCTTCGCCGAATCCAAGCCAGCGCGCTGGCGAAGGCGGTTCTTGATCTTCTCGAGCGTCCCGCTGTTGCCCGATGCGGCAAACGGGTTCTCATTGATCATCGCCTCGGTCAACTGCACCTGCTGGCGACGCAGCGCAGCCGAGCCGGGTAACGGAGCAGCCTGGGACAGTGCTGCATCCAGTTGATCGAAGTGCTGCAGATAGGCCTGGGTCTCCCGGTGGGGCTCAATGCCCTTCACCGGGTCATAGAGGGGAGTGATGTTCGGGAGCACCTTCAGGGGAACCACCAAGGGCACCTGGGGAATCGGCGTCAGATTCCGCTGCAGCCAGAAGGTGCGAAAGGGGACATAGGTGATGTCAAAGGCCACCCAGACAAGGTTGACGGTCGCCCACAGGGCAATGGAGCGATCCCAGATCACCCAGCTGCGCGCCGCGGCGGTTCGCTGAACAGACAACCAACGCGGACGAACCATCGAAGAAGCGAGGGGACCGACCTAATCTTCCCTAGCCGAACCCCAAGCTGGCAGCCCCGTCCTTGTCCTCGCACGATCCAACACAAGCATCCAGCGGAACAACCGGGGGCTCAGAACCGGACACCGGCGGGAAACAGCCACCCCAAGAAAGCCCCTGGGTGTTCTGGCGAGGGGTTCTGATCACCCTCGGCGTTGCCCTTGGGGTACGCCATTACGTCCTGGAGGCGCGCTACATCCCCTCGGGTTCGATGCTTCCTGGACTGCAGCTGCAGGATCGGTTGCTGGTGGAGAAACTCTCCCTTCGCAGCCGCGCGCCGCAACGGGGCGAGATCGTGGTCTTCCATGCCCCGCATCATTTCGATCCGGTCCTGAGCGCCGATCGGAAGGTTGGCCCCTTCGGTTGCGTCCTCGCCCACCTGCCGATCGTCAACAGCATCCCCGGAGTTGCCGATCCGGCCTGTGACGCCTACATCAAACGCGTCGTCGCCGTCTCCGGTGATCGGGTTGTCGTCAACCCCCGTGGTGAGGTCAACGTCAACGGCACCTGGCTCAAGGAGCCCTACGTCCAGCGCTACTGCCCCGTCGATGCCCTAGGCATGGGGCAGTGCCGCACGCTCAACTCCGTCGTCCCCCCAGGCCATGTCCTGGTCCTGGGCGACAACCGCGCCAATAGCTGGGATGGTCGCTTCTGGCCCGGCGGGGCCTTCCTGCCCGAGAAGGAGATCATTGGCCGGGCGTTCTGGCGCTTCTGGCCCTTGTCCACCTCGGGGGCGCTGACCAGTCGCGATCCGCTCAAGAACTCCGGCGCCAAAGCTGGGGGTTAAGCCCCGTCGCCACCACCTGACCTTTCAGGCTGGATCGGCCGAGGGGCTGATTCGCGGCCAGCGGCGCATAGGGATCCCCCTGGGCCGACCAGACCTGCGAGGGATCAAACAGCACCCAGCGATCGCTCCCCAGTTGGAGCGTGGGGGGTTCAAGACCCAGTAGAGACGCGGGCCCAAAGCAAAGCACCTGCCAAAGCTGATCGGGACTCCAGCCATCCCCTTCGACGAGTTCCTGCCAGAGCGCAGGCAGGACAAAGCGATGGCCCGCCACCCCAGGACGGCGCTGGTCGACGGGCAGGAGTTGCTCCTCGGGATCCAGGGCTTGATGGTGAACGGCCACGGCCGCGATCCGTCCATCCCGTAATCCTTGCTTCAGCTGCTCGCGGTCCTCGGCAGATCCCAGGGGCGGCTCCACCCGCCACCCTTCCGCAATCGGATCCAAGCCGGCGGAATCCGCCAGAAGATGCCACCAGCACACCGTGGCGGCAGGACGTTGCTCCATCGGCAGGGTGCCCAGGAGCGCAACGGCGTCCGCTGTGGAGAGGTTCATCAGTTGCAGACGAACCTCGGGATAACGCGCCGCCAGATCCAGAAGCGTGCGCAGGGGAAACGTTTCGCTCGTGGAGGGATCCATGGGCCATCCGGCCCGCAATACCTCCACCCCCTCCCGAACGAAGCCCTCCTGGGCCAAACTCCGATCCCGCGGGGCCAAGAGCACCGGAGCCTGATCCATTTCCGCCAGGCTCAGGCCACGCTCCAGTAGGGGGAGGGATGGTCGCTGGGGGCCATCGGCAAGTCCGAGGGCACCGCTCGCGAGTTGATCGCCATGGGGAGCCAGCTCATGCCCTGCCCCCGACAAGCTGAA
The DNA here is from genome assembly GCF_014217875.1 of Synechococcus sp. LTW-R. NCBI lineage: Bacteria > Bacillati > Cyanobacteriota > Cyanophyceae > Synechococcales > Synechococcaceae > Synechococcus > Synechococcus sp. LTW-R. The sequence goes on along the minus strand of NZ_CP059060.1, from coordinate 396,465 downwards.
GCTTCCCCAGAGCAACAGCTCCAGTCCGCCAGCGGGGGCGGCACCCAGGGCCTGGAGCCGCTCGGGGGTATCGCGCCAAGGGTTGGCGTCCGGCAGCAGGGCGACGGTGCCGTAACCCGCTGCAATGGCAGAGCGCTCCAGGGACGCCCGGGTCTCGGCCACCCCGTGTTGTGGATCCTCCAGACAGGAATGGGGATCCACCAGTGGGGGAGCCAGGAGCAGCCCCGAGGCGTCGATCTGCGGGCTGGAGGGGTCGAGACAACCCTCGCCCCAGGCACTGATCCGGCCGTCCTCCAGGCGGACGTCGGAGCGGCGCGGCGCCTGACCCGGTCCCTCCAAAAGCTGAACCTGGCGCAGCACCAGGGCTTGGGGGAGAGACATGGACATCGTTAACGCTGGGGGATCAGGCGATCAGAGAGCACCGGCTGCAGTGCGGTCGATCACTCCCCCAAGATGCGCCGTCTGGTTCAAACACACCACCACCGGCGCTTGATCGGCTCCATTGGGGTAGTCGATCACGGTGACACCACCGTTGCCCTGCTTCACCGCCCAGATATCCGCCGGGGTCAAGCCGAGCAAGGCACAGAGGATGGTCTTGTTGACCGCATCGTGGGCGACAACCAAGGCAGTCTCCTCAGCGGCCAAGCTGGCCGCGATGGTGTTCCAGCCCCGTAGGGAGCGCTGCCAGACATCCTGGATGGTCTCCCCCTCCGGCATCTGAACTGTTTCCGGTGCCCGTTTCCAGTCAGCCAGGAGATCCGCCCACGTGGCCGAGATCTCCTCCTCGAGGCGACCTTCCCATTCGCCGTGACCAATCTCCACGAGGTCCGAGACGCTGGTGAGGGGCACACCGGGATGGTGCTTCAAGATCCCCTCCGCCGTCTGGCGGGGCCGTGACATGGAGCTGGAGTAGGCGCGATCAAAACTGAGTTGGCGCAGAAACTCACCCGCCGCCGCGGCCTGAGCACGGCCGTTCTCGTTCAAGGGGATATCAATCTGTCCTTGGAAGCGGCCCTGACGGTTCCAGTCGGTCTCTCCATGGCGCACCAGCAGCAAACGGGGGCCCTGACCTTTGCTTGGCAGGCTACTGGCACACACCTCGGGCTGCAGGTGGGTGGTGCCGTTCAGGGATTCGATTTGCACCGCCCAAGGCTTCGCGGCGGAGGCGGAGGGGGCCGGGCTGACGTTGAAGACCGAGAGCGACGCGTTCTCGAGGCGCAGGCGACGGAAGCCAGACGCATCCAGCCCCAACAGGGCGAGCACGAGGCAGCGAAGGATGGCGTTGTGCCCCACCACGAGCACGGTCTGGTTCGCCCCGGCGGCGGGGTCATGGGCCGCCAGCAAACGATCCAGGAAGCGCTGGGCCTGCGCCATCAATTCAGGGATCGGCGCATAGGCCGACCCATCGGGACGCTTCAACTGGAGCTGCTCAGGCTGCTGCTTCCAGGTGGCGTAATCTCCGGGGAATTGGGCTTGAACCTCCGTGCTGAGCAGACCGCTCCAGGGCGCGAGGTCCACTTCCAGCAGGTCGTCACTGAGCTGCAGCTCGACGCTCGAGCCCTGGGCCGCCAGGAGGGCGCGAGCGGTGTCGTGGGCCCGCCGGAGGGGGGAGCTGTAGGCCGCGTCAATCGTCAATCCCCGCAGGGCTTCGCCAGTCGCCAAGGCCTGTTTCGAGCCAGCCTCAGTGAGGCTGGAGAGGTCATCGCGGCCCTGGATGCGGTGCTCGAGGTTGAAGCTGCTCAGGCCGTGGCGAACCAGCAGGATCCGGAGGGACACGGGCACGTCTGTAACGAAAAAGCATCGTATTGGAGTGCTCTTTTTGCCCAGCCCGAGCCGACAGAATGCCCCGATCTGAACCACGGGGCAGTGGGGTGAGCGCGGAACACGAGTCCAACAATCAGACCCCCAGCTGGAAATCAGCCCTCGCCCTGGTCAGCCTGGCCTTGAGCCTTCTGCTCTGGCTGAACGGGCTGGTCACCAGCTTGCAGCGCCCCTCCGTTGGCGATGACCTCAGTCGGCGTCAGCTCGAGTTGACGGTGCTCGCCCAGGGCAACCTCAGCGAACCGATCCGTCCGCTTCTGAGCTCCGGCGATCCCCTGCAGGCCCTCCAGGAGAGCCTGACGACGGCGATCAGCAGCAGCGAAGAGGATGGACGCACGCCAGCCCCTGAGCTCTTGCTCGAGCAGGCGTTGCTGCTGGAGCGCACCGGGCAGGCCGAGGAGGCCACGGCCGTCCTCCAGGACCTCAGCGTTGGAACCGGAAGCCCCTCCGCCATCGCCGCCGCCCTGCTGACGCCGGAGGCAAGCAACCGGAGCGAGCGAGAAGCTCTGCTGGCCCAACTCAAGGGATCCACGCTGCTGCGGCAATGGAGCTGCGAGGCACTGCTGGGGGATGGAGCCTGCAATGGCGAGGCCGTCGCGCGGAGGGCCAGCGCTCAACTGCTCTCGGTCACGCTCCTGCCTGGAGTCGGCCTCATCGCAGGGATCGCCCTGCTGCTGCGGGAGCTGTGGCGCCGCTGGCGCGGGAAGGCCCAAGCAGCCGCTCCCTGGCAGGGGCCGAATCTCTCGGGGCTGGACACCATCCTCCTTGTGGCGGGCGGCTTTGTCGTGGTCGGTGAACTGCTGACCCCACTCCTAGTGGCGCCTCTGCTGACCCGCCTGCTGCAGGACTTGCCCATCGATGCGGTGCTCAAACAAGGCATCAGCGTGGTCGCGCTCTATGGCGCCTTAATGGCCGGTCCGCTGGTGATCCTGCGGCTGCTGCTCAAGCCGCTGGGCCCAGGCCCCCAGGGGGGATGGCTGCAATTCCGTTGGTCACCGCCACAACTCTGTTTCGGCCAAGCCCTGAAGGGGTTCTTGATGGTCCTGCCCTTGGTGAGCCTTGTCGGCTGGCTGCAGGGACAGCTCTTTGAGGATCCAGGCGGCAGCAATCCGCTCCTGGAGCTGGTGCTCAACGGACACAACGTCCCTGCCCTGGCCTGCTTTGGCGTGACGGCGATCGTGATGGCGCCCGTCTTTGAGGAGACGATTTTTCGCGGCGTGCTCCTGCCGGTGGCCGCCCGTTATTGGGGATCGTCCTGGGGAATTGTGGCCAGCGCCGCGGTCTTTGCGGTGGCCCACTCCAGCCTCGGCGAATTCCCGCCCTTGATGGTGCTGGGCCTCGGGTTGGGCTGGTTGCGCTGGCGCAGCGGACGGCTCGGCAGCTGCGTCTTGATGCATGCCCTTTGGAACAGCCTGACGTTCTTCAATTTGGTTGTGCTGGGTTGGTGAAAACCCCATTGCTGGAAGCGCTCTCGCGTGGTTGACTTGCGCAGACCTTGTTCGACGTTGTGGTTGCCGTTCCGCTCCAGCAGAGCAATCGAGCGCAGAGCAACCGCTCCAGGCGATCCCTCGAGCTCCTTCAGGGCTCGCTGCTCGCCCGCAAGCTCGATCGGCAAGTCCCTTGGCTGGGCAATCTCCACCGCATTGCCGATGGAAGCCTCGTGGGCCTCGGCGTCGCCGTGGTGGGCCTCAGCGCCCTGACCCTGCACTGGCAAGGCCGCTGGACCAGCAGCTTCCAATCCCTCGAAGCCACCCAGCGCCTCGAACACCGGCTGCAGGAATCGGCGGCGGTGCTCGAGCAGCACCACCTCTCGATGACCCGCAAGCCCAGCCTGCTGGAGCCCACCAGCAGCGAAAAACTCGTCTACGTCGCTCCCCCGGCGACCGGCGCGGGCCCGAGTTTTGAAGCCCTGCTTGCCCAGGTCAATCCCGGCCAAATCCTCCCGGGCTACTGATGGGATCCCAGGGGCTGCAAGGCCGCCGCGCCCCTGCTCCACGGAAAGGTCGCCGGCCCAGACGCAACCAGGTTGTGGACTTCCAGCCGGTCCCGCCACGGCGGCTCTGGATCGTTTACGGCCTCTTGGCGGCCGGGCTGAGTGGGCTGGCACTCCGCCTGGCTTGGGTCCAGGTCATCCAGGGCAACGAGCTGCTGAACCGAGCCCGTGCCATCCAGACCCAGACGATCACACCCCTGGGTCGGCGCCGGACCATCGTCGATCGCCAAGGCCGCCTGGTGGCCCTGGATGAAGAGCGCTTCACCGTCTGGGCCCACCCCCGCTACTTCTCCTTCCCCGGCGACGACATCGGACGCCTGCGCAGTCCCCTGGACGTGGCCCGCAAGCTCTCCCCGGTGCTCGCCAAGCCCATGGGGGACTTGCTCAAGGCGATGGAGGGCCGCAAATCCGGCGTCAAACTGACCAGCGAGCTGGATCCCGAAACCGCCCAACGGGTGCGCGAACTCGGCATCAGCGGTGTCGATCTTGAGGCCTACCCGCAGCGGGTGTATCCCCAAGCCGGGCTCTTCGCCAACGTCGTCGGCTTCCTCAACCTGGAGCGGATCCCGCAGGCCGGTCTCGAGCAGAGCCGTGATCGCGACTTGCGTCGCCAAGAGGCCTCGAGAAGTCTCCGGCGCGGCGCCGATGGCACCCCCCTTCCCGACGGGCTGAAGCCAGGGGTGCTCTACGGAGATGACCTGAAGCTCCAGCTCACCCTCGATGCCCGCCTGCAGCAGGTGACCCAGATGGCCCTGGCTAAGCAGGTGAAGAAGTGGAAAGCCCAGCGGGGGGCGGTGCTGGTGATGGATGTCAGCAACGGTGAACTGCTGGCCCTGGCCTCCACACCGACCTACAACCCCAACCAGTTCTGGAAGTACAAGCCCGGGCTCTTCCGGGAATGGTCGGTCCAAGACCTCTACGAACCGGGCTCCACCTTCAAACCGATCAACCTGGCGATCGCCCTGCAGGAAAACGCCATTGATCCCTCCGGCAAGGTCAACGACTCAGGCAAGCTGACCATTGGTGGCTGGCCGATCTTCAACCACGACCGCAAAGGAAATGGGGTGATTGACTTCCCCACGGTGCTGCAGGTCTCCAGCAATGTCGGCATGGTCGAGGCGATGCGGCGCGTCCAGCCGGCGCGGTTCTGGCATTGGCTTCACACCCTTGGGATCGACAACACCCCCGACACCGACCTACCCGGCGCTGTTGCAGGCCAGCTCAAATCCCTCGAGACCTTCAAAACGCAACCGATTGAACCGGCGACGGCCGCGTTCGGCCAAGGGTTCAACCTGACGCCGCTGAAACTGATTCAGCTGCACGCCATGTTGGCCAACGGCGGCAGGCTGGTCAGTCCCCACATCACCCGGGGACTGCGCTCCGGCGACGACCTCGCCAGCGCCCCGCCCGCGTCTGGGGTGCAACTGATCCGACCGGCCATCGCGCAGACCGTCCTGAATTGGATGGAGACCGTGGTGGAGAAAGGCAGTGGACGCGGCGTTCAAATCCCCGGTCACCGCATTGGCGGCAAAACCGGCACAGCGCAAAAGGCTCGCAATGGCGTCTACGTCTCCGGGGCCAAGATCACGAGCTTCATCGCCCATCTGCCGATCAACAACCCGCGCTACGTCGTCTTGGTCGTGATTGACGAGCCGAAAGGCGAGAACGCCTATGGCTCCACCGTTGCCGTACCGGTCGCCAAACAAATCATCGAAGCCTTGCTGGTCCTGGAAAAGATTCCCCCCAGTCGTTCGGTGCCAACGACCGCCCGGCAATCGAGCTGAATCGGTGACCGCTTGATGACAACGGGGTTCTGTCCCCGTTTTGCATGGCTAGCTTGAAATTACGTTTGGTGCCCGGCATGGCCAATCTCCTCGACCAACTGGCCGCGATGACCGTTGTGGTCGCCGACACCGGTGACATCGATGCGATCCAGCAGTTCACCCCCCGGGACGCCACCACCAACCCCTCCTTGATCCTGGCGGCCGCCCAGATTCCGGCCTATCAGAACCTGATCGACACCTCCCTGCGCGAATCCCGCGAGGTCTGCGGCCCGTCGGCCCCCGCCGAAGAGGTGGTGCGCGAAGCCCTCGATGAGATCTGCGTCACCTTCGGCAAGGAGATCCTCAAAATCGTCCCCGGCCGCGTCTCCACCGAGGTCGATGCCCGCCTGAGCTTTGACACCGAAGCCACGATCACCAAAGCCCGCAAGCTGATCGGCCTCTATCGCCAAGCCGGCATCGGCCGCGATCGCGTCCTGATCAAGATTGCCTCCACCTGGGAAGGCATCAAAGCCGCCGAGGTACTTGAAAAGGAGGGCATTCACTGCAACCTGACGCTGCTCTTCAGCTTTGCCCAGGCGGTCGCTGCCGCCGAAGCCGGGGTGACCTTGATCTCCCCCTTCGTCGGTCGCATCCTCGACTGGTACAAGAAGAGCACCGGCCGCGAGAGCTACCCCGGCCACGAGGATCCCGGTGTCCTCTCGGTCACCAAGATCTTCAACTACTTCAAGACCTTCGGCTACAAAACCGAGGTGATGGGGGCCAGCTTCCGCAATATCGACGAGATCGTCGAGTTGGCCGGCTGCGATCTCCTGACCATCTCCCCCAAGCTGCTCGATCAACTGCGCAACACCCAGGGGGATCTGCAACGCAAACTCAACCCCTTCGACCCGGCCACAACCGAGCAACAGATTCATCTGGATGCTGCGGGTTTCAAGGGGATGATGGCCGAGGACCCGATGGCGACCGAAAAACTGGATGAAGGCATCCGTGGCTTCACCAAAGCCATCGAAACCCTCGAAGCCCAGCTGGCGCACCGCCTCGGAGAACTGGAGGGCGCAGGCGCCTTCCAACATGCCGCCCAGGAAATCTTCCTGCTCAACGACCTCGATGGCGATGGCTGCATCACCCGCGAGGAGTGGTTGGGCAGCGATGCCGTCTTTGATGCCCTGGACACCGACCACGATGGGCGCCTCTTGCCCAACGACATCCGTGGCGGCCTCGGCGCGGCACTCGCCCTCAATACCTGACCTAAAGTCCGGCACCACCGCGCTAGCTCCTGCGTGAACGCCCTCGAAACCATGCGCGCCCTCGCGAGCCAGGGTGAGGTCATTCAGGCTCCGGCAGGCGAGTCAATCTTCTCGTCCGGCGAGACAGGGGACTGCATGTTCGGCGTTCTCGAAGGGACCGTCGAACTCACCTGGAACGATGAGGTTGGCCATGAAGTGATCCAGGCCGGAGACGTCTTTGGGGCCGGCGCGCTGGTCACGGCGGAGCATCGCCGCTACGGCAACGCCAAAGCGGTCAGCGACTGCAAACTGCTGAAGATGAATCGCGAGAAGTTCCTCTTCGCGGTCCAGGAGTCACCGATGTTTGCCATTGAACTGCTCGGCTCCATCGATCAACGCCTCCGCCAACTCAAGGACTGCACGAAGGTCGGCTAGGCACTCAGCCCCGCTTGAACAGCAAGCGTTTGATCACGCGCTGGGCGATATCCCCATAGCCCATCTCGCCAGAGAGGATCTGGGCGATCCGTTGGGGTGCGGTGGGGCGCTTGATGCCCAGCTGATAGCCAACTTTGGGAACCCGGTAGAAGACCTGGGCGATACGCCTGCCCCAGGCCATGGAGTGTCCCCACTGCTGGCGCATGTCAGCGCTGTACTGGGCTAAGGCCTGCAGTTGCTCGTCGGCCACAGAGCAGCCCAAGAAACGATCCACCGCCTCTGCGGCGCGGACGCCACTCATCAAGGCCGGGCGCAACCCCTCCGCCAGGAAGGGGTCACAGAGGGAGGCCGCATCGCCAACCGCGACCGCCCCCGGCACATGCAAGGGGTGGTGACCATCCCAGACCCGCAACGGGGAGCGGCGCCGCAGCCCAGCACCCGGGGGCAGACCCAACGACGGCAATAGTTCCGCCAAGACCGCATCCGCATCCGCCGCATCGCGGCCAATGAAGGTGCCCACACCAATGCTGTAGCCGCCCTGGCGAGGGAAGGCCCAGCAGAACCCATGGCGCACCAGACCAAACTCAAACCGTGCCGTGTCCCCCTCCAGGACATCCGCATCCACCTCCGCCGACAACGCCTCGGCAAAGCGGGGCTGGCTGGGGCCCAGGCCAAGGGGAGCAGCGAAACGCGAATTGGAGCCATCGGCAATCACGACCGTTCGCGCCCGGTAGCCCTGCCCCCCAGCATTGAGCGACCACTGGTCGCCATCCCGCTGAATCGTCGACACTTCGGAGCCATCCAGCAGCTCGGCGCCCTCGGCCACGGCCTGCTGGACCAAGTAATGGTCGAGCTTGGAGCGCTGAACAATCCAGAACGGGGAATCACCCGGCAGCACAGCCACCACCGGATCCTCGAGGCACCAGGTGAACTTCACCTGGGTGATCACCCGATCAACGGCCGGCTGCAGATCAAAGGGGAACCAGCGCTGCACCGACGCCGCCATGCCGCCACCGCAGGGCTTGGAGCGGGGCAACGCCTCGGACTCCAGAAGCAGCACACGGCGGCCACGGGCCGCCAAGTGATAAGCCGCCGCTGCACCGGCCGCACCGGCACCGACGACGGCGACATCAAACGCGTGGGTTTGGCTCACACCTTGAGAATGTCCGCTTCCTTCTCCGCCAGAAGCTTCTCGATCTCCGCAATGAATTTGTCGGTGAGCTTCTGAACCTTGTCCTGCTCATCGCGGCTCTGGTCCTCGGAGAACTCGCCTTCCTTCTCCTGCTTTTTCACCTTGTCGATGGCATCGCGACGAATGTTGCGCAGGGCCACCTTGCCCTCCTCGGCATACTTCGACGCCAGCTTGCAGAGGTCCTTGCGGCGGTCCTCGGTGAGGGGCGGGATGTTGATGCGAATCAGCTTGCCGTCGTTGTTGCAGGTCAAGCCCAGATCACTCATCGAGATCGCCTTCTCGATCAGAGCCAAGGAGCTCATATCGAACGGTTGGAGCTGAATCGTGGTGGAGTCCGGTGTGCTGATCGTGGCCAGCGCCTTCAGGGGCGTATCAGCGCCGTAGTACTCCACCTGGATCTTGTCGAGCAGCGAGGAATTCGCCCGGCCGGTGCGAATCGTGTTGAAGGTGCGCTGGGTGGAATGCACCGACTTGCGCATGCTGGCTTCGAGATCCATGGCGAGAAAAAGGAGTCGCTGAAGAAAAGAACCGGGCCGACCCGTTAGGCCGAAGGAAGGATGCTGGTGCCGATCGGTTCACCACGCACCGCCCGGCCAATGTTGCCGGAACCGAACAGATCAAACACCACGATTGGAATGGCGTTGTCCTTGCAGAGGGCGATCGCCGTGCTGTCCATGACCTCGAGCTCTTTGCTGAGGACATCCATGAACGAGAGGCTCTCGTAGCGCACCGCGTCGGCGAACTTGTTGGGGTCCTTGTCGTACACCCCATCGACCTTGGTGGCCTTGAAGACCACATCGGCCCCGATCTCCGCCGCCCGCAGCGCGGCGGTGGTGTCGGTCGTGAAGAAGGGATTGCCGGTGCCGGCCGCAAAAATCACGACACGCCCCTTCTCCATGTGGCGGATGGCCTTGCGCCGGATGTAGGGCTCCGCCACCTCTTGCATCGAGATGGCGCTCTGCACCCGCGTCGGAATACCGGCCCGCTCGAGTCCGTCCTGGAGGGTGATCGCATTCATCACGGTGGCGAGCATGCCGACGTAGTCAGCCGTAGCCCGATCCATGCCAGCCGCTGATCCCTTGAGGCCGCGGAAGATGTTGCCACCGCCCACCACAATCGCCAGCTGGCTGCCGTCGGCCACCACCGCAGCCACGTCCTTGGCGATCGCGTCCACCACCGCAGGATCGATGCCGTAGCCCTGTTCGCCCATCAGGGCTTCGCCACTGAGCTTCAGCAACACGCGCTGATAGGCCATCCCTTCGTGCTGCAGCTTCGTTGGCCGAACAGTAGCAAGCGTGAGATCCCTTGCCGACGCTGGCCAGGAGCGCTTCGATGGCCGAAAGATGGGAGTGCTGGATGGACAGGCATCAAGACCAACCCATTCCCCCCCGCGGCTCCTGCCGCAGCGGCCTGATGGCCCGGCTCACCCTCTCAGCGGTGGAACAGCTCACCGAAGACCCCAGCGCCTGGCGAGAGCCGGTGGTTCACCGAGCGCTACTCATTAGTGGGCTGTCGGTTCTGATGAGTGCCTTGGCCACGGTTCAGGCCAACGCCAGCTCCTAGAACTCGATCCCGGCCTGGGCTTTCACCCCCTGCTCGCGGAAGGGATGGCGTACGAGCTTCATCTCCGTGACTAGGTCAGCCCGCTCAATCAAGGCCGGCGGAGCGCCGCGGCCGGTCAAGGCCACATGGGTCAGCGGAGGCCTCAGCTTGAGTCCCTCCAGCAGATCCTCCACGTCGAGGTAGCCCAATTTCAGGGCCACGTTCACCTCATCGAGCACCACCAATTTCCGAGTGGGATCAGCGAGGTAGGAGCAGGAGCGCTTCCAGGCCTCCTGCACCAAGGCACGATCCCGTTCGCGGTCCTGGGTTTCCCAGGTGAACCCCTCACCGAGGGCATGCCAATGCAGGGATTCTCCAAAGGCCTCCAGGGCCTTGGCTTCGCCGGGATGCCAGCCCCCCTTGATGAACTGAACCACGGCCACCTGTTCCCCATGGCCCAAGGTCCGCAGCACCAACCCCAAAGCCGCCGTGGTCTTGCCCTTGCCATCGCCCGTGAAGACGAGCACCAAGCCCTTCTCTAAGGAGCGCTCGCCAACCCGTTGCTGCTGCACCTCCTTGCGACGGGCCATGCGCCGTTGGTAGGCGTCGGCGCTGGCTTCAGGGGCCAGATCGCCGCCCATCCCGAGCTCCGAGGCCGTCTGGTCGAGGGCGTTGGGATCAGACACAGCGGCCATGCGGGTGTCCTTCCAATCTGCCAAGGTCAGGCCGTCGCCTGATGGCGGGCCAGGGCGTTGTCGACCGCCTGCTGTTGGTCCCGCCGTGTAATCCAGTGGTGATAGGTGCGGGTATGGATCGCCACCGAGTGCCCCATCATTCGCGCCGCCACGGTGTCGGGCAGGCCGATGTGGATGGTGCGGACCGCCCAGGCATGGCGCAGGTCATAGGGGGTTAAGGGAAGGTCGTAGCGCCGAAACTGCTCCGCCACCCGCCGTCCCACCTGCTGCAGGGTGGTGCGCCTCAGATCCGTGCAGACCGCCGGGAGCAACTGACGCTGGGATCCGAGTTGCTCCAGGCCGAAGCGCTCCACCCACTGCGGCTGGAAGGGCCAGACCTGGTGCTCGCCTGTTTTGCTCGTCGGCAACACGCGGATTACCCGATCGCCCCCAGGGGCCAGGGCGGATAGATCGGTGAAGAACACCTCGTGGTTGCGCAGGCCGTAGGTGGCCATCAAGCCATAGGCCAAGCGCCAACCGGGATTGGGAATGCGCTCCAGCCAGTCCAGGATCTGCTGATCACTGGGGAGTTGACGGAACTGGGCGGCATGGAGGCCATAGCCTGCGGCCCGCTCACTCCAGTCGGAAGGCAAGGCCAGGCCTTCCGATCGGGCGAGGGCCGCCAAGGTAGTGCCGCATTGCTGTCGCCCCCGCGACGCCAGGGGATAGCTCTCGAGAACGGCCTCCAGCAGGGGGAATCCCCAATCCAGGGCCTGGTCCTGGGCCAGGCCCTGGAGGCGTCTTAAATAAGGCTGATAGGCGCTGCTCCAGGTGGTCCGAGCACCCGATGGGTTGCGGCGGCGGCGCGGGTCCTTGAAGAAGGCCTCCTCAAAGCGCTCCAGCCGGGTCCCAATCGACGTCGTGAGGGCAGGGGTCAACCGAGCCGAGTGGTCTTCGCTCGGTTTGGAGCTTGGCCCCCAGTCCTGCCAACGGAAGCGTTGGTGCTGGAGCTCCTGCAGCACCTGCTTCAACTGGGCGCGGGCCTGCTCCAGCCCCGCCATGTCGGCCTCCAGGCCGAGGCTGATCCGTTGCACCCGCTGGGACGGTCCACCAATGCGGCAGGGCAGGGGGCCCCTCAGGCCCAGCCGAGAACCGCGCCGTTCCAGCCGCAGCGAGACACCGCTGCCCGCCAGCAGCGCGTTGTGTTCGCGAAGGGCCAGATCGAGCTGTTCGAGGCTGATCTCGTCACCGAAGCGGTCCGGCCGACCCTATCGAGCCTGGGCCGGAGCGACCAGGCCCAAGCCGGCAGCGTTACGCTCGCCGCTGTTGTTGTCCGATGAAGCGGGGCATGGCCAAGGTCGGCGTGGTGTTGCTGAACCTCGGCGGCCCTGAGCGCATTCAGGACGTCGGCCCCTTCCTCTACAACCTCTTCGCTGACCCGGAGATCATCCGGCTCCCCAACCCGGCACTCCAAAAACCCCTCGCCTGGCTCATCAGCAGCCTGCGCGCCGGCAAATCACAGGCCGCCTATCGCTCCATCGGCGGTGGTTCACCCCTGCGCCGCATCACCGAGCAGCAGGCACGGGAACTGCAGAGCACCCTGCGCCAACGCGGCATTGAGGCCACCAGCTACGTGGCCATGCGCTACTGGCACCCCTTCACTGAATCCGCCGTCGCCGACATCAAGGCCGACGGCATCGATGAGGTGGTGGTCCTCCCGCTCTATCCCCACTTCTCCATCAGCACCAGCGGCTCCAGCTTCCGCGAACTGCAACGCCTCCGCCAGGGCGATCCCTCCTTCTCCAAGCTCCCCATCCGCTGCATCCGCAGCTACTACAACGACCCCGGCTACATCGGGGCCATGGCCGAACTGATCGGCAAAGAAATCCAGGCTTGCCCCAACCCCGCTGACGCCCACGTCTTCTTCTCCGCCCACGGCGTCCCCAAGAGCTACGTCGAGGAAGCCGGTGATCCCTATCAAAAGGAGATCGAAACCTGCGCCCAGCTGATCATGGACAAGCTGGCCAGCGATCTCGGCCACTCCAATCCCTTCACCCTGGCCTACCAGAGCCGTGTGGGTCCGGTGGAATGGCTCAAGCCCTACACCGATGACGCCCTCAATGAGCTCGGTGAATCCGGCGTCAAAGACCTCGTCGTCGTCCCCATCAGCTTCGTCAGCGAGCACATCGAAACCCTCGAGGAAATCGATATCGAGTACCGCGAGATCGCAACGGAAGCCGGCATCACCAACTTCCGACGCGTACCCGCACTCGACACCACTCCCTCCTTTATCAATGGCCTCGCCAACCTCGTCCAACACGCCCTAGAAGGACCCGAGGTCAACCTCGATCAAGCCGCCGCTCTACCCACCAAGGTCAAGCTCTATCCCCAGGACAAGTGGGCCTGGGGCTGGAACAACAGCTCTGAGGTCTGGAACGGTCGCTTGGCCATGCTCGGCTTCTCCGCTTTCCTCCTTGAAATCCTCAGCGGACGCGGCCCGCTTCATGCCATCGGGCTGCTCTAAACCGGCCCTACTGGCCGCAGCCCTGCTCCTGGCGGCTCCGGTTCAGGCCAATCCCTGGCGCCTCGCCCGGTTCCCGGTGCCGCAGTTCAGCGGCTACACCAGCCATTTCGGCTGGCGGGCGAATGACTCGAGTCCCCATCGGGGCCTGGACATTGCTGCGCCCCTGGGGTCCCCCGTGCTGAGTTGGTGGGGCGGCCGCGTGGAGCGGCTGATCGATGACGAGAGCTGCGGAATCGGCCTAGCGATCCGCTCGGGAAGCTACGAGCACCTCTATTGCCATCTGCAGGGCAGCGTCGAGGACGGCCTGCTACGCAGTGGAGCGGTGGAGCTGCGGCGAGGCTCCCGCGTGAAAACCGGGCAGCCCCTGGGCGCCATTGGCGTCAGCGGCCGCAGCAGCGGTCCGCACCTGCATTGGGGGGTCAAGCTCAAGAACCGCTGGCTGGACCCGCTGGTTGTGCTGCGAGCAATGGTTGCGCGAGAAAGCCTGAAGCGCCCATTTCTCAGGCCAGACCTTAGGGTGACTGGATCTGAATACGCAGTCCGCCGCCGCCGTGACCGTGACGTCCGTTTCGCAAGCGGCCACCGCCGCTGAACACTCCACCCCCACCCGGGTGAGTGGCGGCTACGCCCTGATGGATGCCCTTCGGCGCCATGGCGTGGAGACCATCTTTGGCTATCCGGGCGGCGCCATCCTGCCGATCTACGACGAGCTGCACAAGGCCGAGTCCCGGGGCTGGCTGAAGCACGTCCTGGTGCGCCATGAACAGGGCGGAACCCACGCCGCAGACGCCTATGCACGGGCCACCGGACAGGTGGGTGTCTGCTTTGGCACCTCCGGCCCTGGCGCGACCAACCTGGTGACGGGCATCGCCACCGCCCACATGGACTCGGTGCCCATGGTGGTGATCACCGGGCAGGTGCCCCGGGCAGCGATCGGCACGGACGCTTTCCAGGAGACCGACATCTTCGGCATCACCCTGCCGATCGTGAAGCACTCCTGGGTGGTGCGTGATCCGCGGGACATTGCCCGCATCGTCTCGGAGGCCTTCCTGATCGCCTCCAGCGGCAGGCCAGGTCCCGTCCTCATCGACGTGCCCAAGGACGTGGGTGTCGAGGAATTTGACTATGTGCCGGTGGAACCCGGCGCCGCGATTCCCCCCGGCTTCAAGCTGCCGCCCGCCGCGGACCCCAGCGCGATCGAGGCCTCCCTTGAGCTGATTCGCCAGGCCCGGCGGCCACTGCTCTACGTCGGTGGTGGCGCCATCAGCAGTGGCGCCCACGCGGTCATCCACACCCTGGCGGAGCGCTTCCGGCTGCCCGTGACCACCACCTTGATGGGCAAGGGCGCCTTCGATGAGCTCCATCCCTTGTCCGTCGGGATGCTTGGCATGCACGGCACCGCCTACGCGAACTTCGCCGTCACCGATTGCGACCTGCTGATCGCGGTGGGCGCCCGTTTTGACGACCGCGTCACCGGCCGCCTGGATGGCTTTGCCCCGCGGGCCCAGGTCATCCACATCGACATTGATGCGGCCGAGATGGGCAAAACCCGTCTGCCGGACGTCGCTGTGGTCGCTGACGTCAAGCAGGCCGTGGAAGCCCTGCTGGCGGCCTCCAGCGAAGAGGACTCCCGCGGCCGCACCGAAGCCTGGCTGGAGCGAATTGCCCAGTGGAAGCAGCACTACCCCTTGGTCGTGCCCGCTCCCGAAGGCGACATCGCACCCCAGGAGGTGGTCTCGATGTTGCAAGAGCTCTCCCCGAAGGCCTTCTTTACGACGGACGTCGGTCAGCACCAGATGTGGGCCGCCCAATTCCTGCACACCCTTCCGCGCCGTTGGATCAGCTCGGCGGGCCTGGGCACCATGGGCTTTGGCATGCCGGCGGCCATGGGCGTGCAGTGCGCCTTCCCCGAGGAGCCGGTGATCTGCGTGGCCGGCGACGCGAGCATCCTGATGAACATCCAGGAGCTCGGCACCCTCAGTCAGTACCACCTTCCCGTGAAGGTCGTGGTGCTCAACAACGGCTGGCAGGGCATGGTGCGCCAGTGGCAGGAGAGCTTCTACGGCGAGCGCTACAGCGCGTCGGAGATGACCGGTGGCATGCCCAACTTCCCCGCGGTCGCTGAAGCCTTTGGCGTCAAAGGGGTGCAGATCCAAGGCCGAGAGGAGCTGCGCAGCAAGCTCGCCGAAGCCCTCGCCCATCCCGGCCCCGCCTTCATCGAGGTGCAGGTGCGCCGCAACGAGAACTGCTATCCGATGGTGCCCCCCGGTGCCAGCAATGCCCAGATGGTCGGCCTGCCCTCCCATCCGGAACTGGCGATCGACACCAACCGCGAATGCCATAGCTGCCACCACAGCACCTCCAGCTCGAGCCTCTACTGCCCCAACTGCGGCGCCAAGCTGTGACCTTCGGGCTCATCCGGCGCTTTCTCTGCGCAGCAGCGGCAACCTGCCTGCTGCTCTGGTCCAGCCCAGTCGACGCAGCCGAGGTCCTGCAGGTGCGCAGCGGCACGCTCCTTCAAATCGGTGACCGCAACCGCACCTACAGCGTTCAACTGGCCTGCGTCGTGGTGGATCCCGCCGATGACGCAGAGGCCGTCGACTGGATTCGCAAGCAACTGCCGCGGCGCAGCAAGGTCAACCTGCGGCCCACCGGCAGCTCCGATGGTGTCCTGATTGCCCACATCAACCACTTGGATGGCCAAGGCAACCACGACCTCGGCGCCGAGCTGATTGAATCCGGCCTAGCCTCCTCGTCCGGATCCTGCTGACGGCCGTTGGGAATCAATCGGGCAGCCAAGGGCATCGTCTTGGTGCCAACCCTCTTACTCGGAAGCGCGTTTCTCGCGACGGCCGCCTGGGGGCCCGCGGCGGCGGCCGAGAACAAACCGGTCGCCATCGTCGTGGGCTGTGTCCTGATCGCCGCGGGCCTGCTCGCGCAACTGATGCCGGAGCCGGAACCCGAAGCCAAGAGGGCTCAGAACGAACCCTGACCGCTGAGTAGCCCTACTTGGCGGGCTTGGTCTGAGGGGTGGACTGGGCCTTGGTCCGGCCTTCTTCCACGAGTCGGAAATACTCGCGGGTGGGGAAGATCACGAAGCTGTCTTCCTTGGCCTTGCTGATCTGGGAGAGCACCGCCGTGAGGTCAGCCACGCGGGGCTTGAGCTTGCCGCGCTCGGCCTGGGGCACGTTCGAGAGGGCCTTCTGCAGTTCGTCGTAGCTGAGGAAGAAGACACCCCGGGGGCCATCAGGGGTGTTCAGGGTCAGGAAGGGCTGGGTGAAGAACACGGCCACGTTGAGGCCCTTCTTGATCTCCTCATCGCTGAGGCCCTCCTGCTTCAGCAAGGTGTAGGCCTGCTTGATGTCGGCGTCATTCATGACCACCGGAGCCACCAGTGGCTTGCTCTTGTCCTTGAGCTGCTTGTTGAGCTCCACCACCTTCTCGTTCATCACGTTGAGTGGAACGGGGGTGACGTTGGCCTTCAGGCTCGGGTTCGATTTCAGCAGCGCCTTGAGTTCGGCATTGGCCCGATCGCTCTCTAGATACAGGGGCAGGACCAGGGCCTCATCCCGGGGGATCGGCAGGGGAATGCCGTTGGCATCGGTGATCACAAACACCGGGATCACCTGAAGCTTCTTGATGGCCTCGGCTTCGGGGATGGCCAGCGCCGGACCAGCGGCCATGGCGCCCAGGACAGCGACGGGGGCCAGCAGGGAGGCCGCTTGACGGCCCATCGGCTTCAACCAAGCGGGAAAGCGCGAGAGCATGCGAGCCATCAAGAAAGGTCAACCCTAGTCAGAACCCAGCAGAGACCCCAGCGGATCAGGACGGTGTTCCCCATGACCACTCCCCAGGGCATAGCGGGTACCCGGGACAGGATCGATCAACTGAGCCGCTGCCTTCAGGGCCTGATGGGCCGCGGCGACGCTTCCCTTTTGCCAGAGCCAACGGTTCAGCCATCCGCTGAAGCGCACCTCGCCGCCGGTCGTGCTCGCCAGGACCGTCCGCGGTGAGAAGCGTTGCACCAGCTCCGGCAAGACGCTCTGACCGCGCACAAAGGCCCCGGCGACGGGAAGTCCCAGGTCCACGACGGGTGTGATCACGGCATCCAGGGGTTCCGGCGGCAGATCCGCCGCGAGATAGCCATGGGGCTCGAGATAGAGGCTGGCTTCGGGGTGGCGCAGCAGGTAGCCGTTCTCGACCTGGGGAACCGGCGCTCCGGCCGTGGCTTGGATCGCCAGCTCCCCGACGGTCGTGGTCTCGCCAGGGCGCAGTCCCGTGACCTGGGTGAAGCCCAACTGCTGCACCTTCTTGGCCGCACTCAGGGACCCCACCACCGGCAGGGAGCGAGGCAGCAGCACCAGGGTCTCCGGATGGGCATGGTCATCCAAGCCCTGGGTCAGCAGCAGCAGGTCCAGCTCCCCTGGCAGGTCCAACGCCTGGGACAACTCCCCCTGAAAAAACCAAGGCCCTGGAGGAAAGACCAGCGGGCCGCGAAACCAGGGGTCGACGAGCACCCGCAGTCCGGACCATTCCAGCAACCAACCATTGGCCCCGAAATAGGTCGCTTCCACGGCGTCAACACAACTGCCGGGGAGGCTAGGCAGCGGAAGCCGGCGCAGTGCGGTGCTGGAATACAGCAAGGAGGCTCAGAACCTGTGGTGCTGCGACTGAGCGAGTTGAAACTGCCACTCGACCACGAGGAGGCGGATCTCGCTCCAGCCGTCTGCAAACGCCTCAAGATCGATCCGGCGGCGCTGCTCAAGCACCGCGTGGTCAAAGAGAGCGTGGACGCCCGGCGCAAGTCGGCGATTCAGATCGCCTACAGCTTGGAGCTGGAACTCCAACCGGAACTCGAGCGCCAACTGCTCAAACGCTTCAAGCGTGACCCGCACCTGCAGCCGGCCAGCGACACGCGCTATCGCCTCGTAGGCCAGGTCAGCCCCGGCAGCCAAGCACCCCCCCGGCCGGTGGTAGTCGGCGCGGGCCCCTGCGGCTATTTCTGCGCCCTCGTCCTCGCGGAGATGGGTCTAAAGCCGTTGCTCCTGGAGCGCGGCAAGCCGGTCAAGGAGCGAACGGCGGACACCTTTGGCTTCTGGAGACGGACCCAACCGTTTAACCCCGAATCCAACGCGCAATTTGGCGAAGGGGGTGCGGGCACCTTCTCCGACGGGAAGCTCTACAGCCAGGTCCGGGACCCGAAGCACCTCGGGCGCAAGGTGCTCGAAGAACTCGTGGCGGCGGGCGCCAACCCAGAAATCCTGGTCAAACACCATCCCCACATCGGCACCTTCAAGTTGGCCACCGTGGTGCGGGGCCTACGCCGCAAGATCAGGGAGCTGGGTGGGGAGATTCGCTTCGAAAGCCGGGTCAGTCAGCTCTGTTTTGAGCCGCTGGAAGACGGCCGCCGCCTCTGCGGTGTGGAGCTGGCGGACGGCCAGCGCATCGCGGCTCAGCAGGTGGTGCTGGCGGTGGGCCATAGCGCCCGGGACACCTTCGCCATGCTCCACGAGAAGGGGGTGACCTTGGAGCGCAAAGCCTTCTCGGTGGGTTTTCGCATCGAGCACCCCCAACCGTTAATCGATGCCGCCCGCTGGGGGGAATGCGCCGGCCATCCTCGGCTCGGGGCCGCGGAATACAAGCTGGTCAAACACGTCAGCAACGGCCGCTGCGTCTACAGCTTCTGCATGTGTCCGGGCGGCCTCGTGGTGGGGGCCACCTCGGAGGCGGGGCGGGTCGTCACCAACGGGATGAGTCAACACTCCCGCAACGAGCGCAATGCCAACAGCGGCATCGTCGTCAACATCGAGACCGACGACGTCGAGAGCTACGGCGCCTACCCGGGGGACCCCTTAGCGGGCATTGCTTTTCAACGGCACTGGGAGGCCAAGGCCTTTGAGCTCGGTGGCAGCAGCTATGCCGCACCGGGGCAGCGACTGGGTGACTTCCTCGCCGCCAGCAACGCCGCACCCACTGCACTGGGGACGATCAAGCCCTCCTACAACCCCGGCGTGGTGCCGGCGGATCTGGGGCAAGCCTTACCGGCCTTTGTGATCAAGGCCCTGCGGGAGGCGCTCCCGCAGTTCAACCAGTCCATCCCTGGCTACGCCATGGACGATGCGCTGCTGACAGGCGTTGAAACCCGCACCTCTTCGCCGGTGCG
Source organism: Synechococcus sp. LTW-R (assembly GCF_014217875.1). Classification (NCBI taxonomy): domain Bacteria; kingdom Bacillati; phylum Cyanobacteriota; class Cyanophyceae; order Synechococcales; family Synechococcaceae; genus Synechococcus; species Synechococcus sp. LTW-R. The sequence continues at coordinate 377,111 of NZ_CP059060.1, read as the reverse complement.
CATTCCCAGAACAAAAGCCCTGGAGAGCGTGAACACCCCAGGGCTTTATCCGGCTGGAGAGGGGGCCGGCTTTGCCGGTGGAATCCTCTCCGCTGCGATGGATGGCATCCGCGTCGCGGAGGCCATTGGAATCACTCTTCTTCGTCAGGAGCGCCCAGGGGAACCAAGCGGATCTGCTTGCGACCCAGCTTGATTTCGAATTCGTCACCGGGCTTGAGGTCCAGCAGGGCGGTATAGGCCTTGCCCACCATCAGGTTGCCGTTGAACTGCACCTTGGTGGTGAAGCTCAACTTGCGGCCACCTTTGCCCACCTTGGCGCTGGAACCGCCAAAATCAACGCCCTTCGCGTTGAGCAGGGCTTCGTAGAACGCCGTGAAATTCAGCCTTTCGCTGCCGTCTTTCTTCGTGGAGACATATCCGCATGCACGTACGACGTCGGATTTGCTCACGTCGCCCATTTCTTTGACCTTGGCGAGGAGATCAGCTCCGGTGAGCATGAGAGCAATAGTTATGCAACTTGTGCATCATCACACTCAGCCTGCAATTGCACAAGGCTGATCGTCTCCAATTTGCAGATTTTTCGGGAGTTTTTTTCAATCAATGCCGCCGACGCTGGTTTGGTATCGCCGTGATTTGCGCACGCAAGATCACGAACCATTGGTTAAGGCCTGTTCAAGAGGGTCTGTCATCCCTGTGTTTGTCCTGGATGACGCCTTGCTGTTTCATGCTGAGACTGCCGTCGCTCGTGTTGAGTTTTTGCTCCATTCCCTGCGTGCATTGGATGCACGTTTGCGGGAACTGGGGGGGCGATTACTGATTGAGCGGGGACGACCGGAACAGGTTCTGCCTCGCCTTGCCCAACGCCACGGCTGCCGCCAGGTCCTGGCCCATACCGACAGTGAGCGCCTCGTCGGGCGGGTCCGTGATGCCCGCGTTGGCCGCGCCCTGCAGGACAACGGCGTCAGCCTGGAGTGGATCGAACCGGCGGGGGCCAGCGCCGAGCTGCAGCCCTACGGCGCATGGAACCGTCAGTGGCATGGAGCAATGGCCGCAGCGCTCATGCCCGAACCGCAACGCGTTGTCGTGCCTGAACAGGTCCCGGACACGCCGGTCCCGGACCTGCGTGAGCTCGGGCTCTTCAGGGATGGCAAACCGATTCCAGAAGCCGGGACCGCAGCGGCCCTGCAGCGGCTGGATCGGTTTCTCGAGGGTCCCGATGCTCGGACCTACTACTGGGAACTGAGCTATCCCTCCGCCAAGGTGACCTCCGGGCTCAGCCCGTACCTGAAGTTCGGCGTCGTCAGCCCCAGGCAGTGCCTCCAGCGACTCACAGCCGCCGGTCAACAGGCCCGGGATCAAGCCGACCGCAGCCGACTGCGCAGCATCCAGCAACTGTTCAGCCGGCTGCGCTGGGGCTGCTCGATTCACCAACGCTTTCGCTATCTCCCGCAGCTGGAATTGCGCTCCCTCTGGAACGCCTTCGATGACAACACCCCTCTGACAGCCGAGCGAACGGAGCTCTACGAGGCCTGGAAAGAGGGACGCACCGGTTTTCCGATCGTGGACGCGGCAGCCCATTGCCTGCGGGGAGGCGGTGGCTGGTTGGAGCTGAACTTCCGCAGCCGCGCGATCTACGCCAGCTTTCTCAGCAACCTCTGCGGGATCGATTGGCGCTACGGGGCACTGCATTTCATGCGGCACCTGATCGATGGGGACTGTCCGATCGACCACTACCAATGGGCGATGCAGGCCGGAGCGACCTATCGGGGCACCAAGGCCTGGACTCGGATCTATCACCCAGGCCAAGTCGCGGTGAATCGCTGCGATCCCCATGGCCTCTTCATTCGCCGCTGGCTGCCGCAGCTCGAGCGCCTCACCAACGACCAACTCGGGGAGCCGCCGGCCTTGGCGGACTACCCAACCCCAGTCCTGAACTACGAACAGGCGAGACAGGCGCGGCTGGAGACATTGAGCAGCACACGCCACGGCATCGGAGCCATCCCGCGGGCCTTGGCTCGGCTTCCGGAGGACTTGACCCCCTTTGGCAGCGATCGTATTGCCGGTAGTCAGGTGCTCTGGGCCCAGGAGCGCTCACCGGAGCTCTACCCCGAAGCGGTCGACCTCGATCGGCTCGACCAAGAGGGCTGGATGGCGCTGTTGAGCTGGTTCAGCCTGCGGCGCTCCGCGGAAACCGATGAGGACGCAGAACGTGCCCCCCGGCGCCCGCGGGCCGCCGCACGTCCATCGCGCCGCAGCAAAGCCGCAGAGGGACAGCTGAGCTTCGATCTCAGCTAGGCAGCTGCTGGGAGACGATGCCGCTCCACTGCACCGCCTTCACCTGATCGCGGCGCCAGGAATGGAACAGCAGGGGCTCAGACGCCGTACACAGCGGGCAGACGCTGATCTGATCGGCGGGAACTCCGGCCCGCTCCAAGAGCAGACGAGTCGCCAAACGCAGGTCCAAGCGCTGACGGCTTGGATCGGGATCCGGCTTGAGGGCAGCGCAGGCCTCCAAAGCCGCCAGGGCGGCCTCCAAAGACAGGGACCCATCGAGCTGCTGGAGCTGCGCGGCAATCGCCGCAGGGACGGACGGCTCCACTTGATACTCGGGCCCGCTGATGGCTGGCCCCAGAGCAATCAGCAGATCATGGCGCTGGCAACCGCGCTGTTCCAACTGGCGAATCGCCTCGAGAACAATCCCACCGGCCACCCCGCGCCAACCGGCATGGCAGACCGCGACTTGGCCGGAGCGGGGATCCGCCAACAGCACCGGAGTGCAGTCAGCACCGCAGACCCACAGGCTCTGACCCCCCGCATCGGCGACCAGGCCATCGGCGTCGGGCCAAGGTTCTGAGGCGGCCTGGCTCGCCGGCAGCACCACGGCGCCGTGGACCTGCTGGGGACGGTGAACGCTGACGCCAGCGCTGAGATAACCCGCCAACACGTCAGGCCCCCGGCCCTGCCACTGGCGGGTGAAGAAGCCATGTTCAAAGGCCTCCAGAAGATTGGACTGGAGGTAGTAGCCCCCGTAGCAGCCGATCCAGGTCCAGCCCTCAAGGGCATTGAAACCAGCATCGGGGCGGTTGAAGGGGGCCTCGACGGCCTCAGCCATGGCGCCCGTTAGGCATCGGGAAGGTCCCGGAGGATCCAGAAGCCATCAAAACCGGGTTGATCGGGACTGGATTGCACGGCCAGGAATTGCACACCACCGGCTTGGCCGCGGGCGGCGAGGAACGCCCCAGCGGCGGCCTCGGCTTCTTCGGATTCCAGCTGACCGAGAAGCCAGCGATCCTCCTGCCCCGCCTCCAGCACAAGTTGCTGACCAGAGACCTCCAGTCGCACGGGCTCCAGGCCGGAGACCCAACCGGCAATCGCGAGGGAGCGGCTCGCGCTGAACAGGCGCAGGCCACTGACCATCAGCTCATTGTCCAGGGACGCCGGCAAGGGGACGAGTCCCGAGAAGCTGGTGTTCCAGGTCATCGCCTCGCGCAGGACGCCGATCGGCAGGGAGGCCCAAGACCAGCTGTCGCCGCGGGCCGCCTCCGGCAGGGGAACAGCGACGGGCTGAATCGGCTGCGGAGGAGGTGCGAGTGGGCCAGCCATGTAGCCCTCTTCCTCGGGATAAACCGTGGCTTGACGCTCCTGGAGCCACTCCACCAGGGCGTAACAGCGGCGGCTGGGAATCAGCTCAAGGCCCAGCTGCTCAGCGGCCCGCTGCACCATCGTGCGCATGGACGAACGCCAGCAGCGGATTTTGCGCGGAGGATCAAACCCCTCAGAATCCGCCTGCTCCAACGCCTGCTCCAGAGCGCTCTTCAGCCACTGGGAGTTCACGCTGGAGGCGGGGCACCTCATGACCCACTGAAAGGAACGCTCCGGATCAGCGCCGGAAGGGGAGCTGCAAATCAAGAGCTCCCAACGCTTCTTTCCATCCTCTTCAAGGATCGGACGGGAGTAGTAATCCAGCTCCCAATCCGCCTGCAGGCGGGCAGGACTCGCGGGCTCGGTGGCCTGAATCATCCGGCGGCTTGTTCCTGCTGACGCAGCACGTTACGAGCCCTGTTGGCGCGATCGGCGGCTTCGGCCATGACTTTGTCGCGCTCGATCAACAACTCGCCGGGCTGACCTTCGAGCAGGGCCGTATTCAGGGCGATGCGGCCGCGACCGGGGTCCAACTCGGTGATCAACGCCTTGACGCGATCGCCCTGACCAAAGACCTCACGCAGATCACGCATCTGACCACCGGTGATCACCGAGTGGTGCAACAGGCCGCTGATGCCGCCCAGATCAACAAAGAGGCCGTAGGGCTTGATCGCCACCACCTGACCCTCGACCAACTGACCCACCTCCAGGTTCTGGAACAGGGCTGCGGTGGCCGCCTTCTTCTCAGAGAGCACCAGCTTGCGGGTCTCGGGATTGACCTCCAGGAAGGCCACGCCCAGGGTTTTACCGACGAGTGCCTCGTGGTTTTCGCCCTCCTGAAGCTGGGAGCGGGGCACGAAGCCGCGCAAACCTTCGACGTCGCAGGTGATGCCGCCGCGGTTAAAGCCGTTGACTTTGACCTGCAGGACCTTGCCCTCTTTCTCCAAGGCGCGGACCTTCTCCCAACTTTGACGCAGGGCGAGGGCACGGGCACTGATGGTGACCATGCCCTCGGCGTTCTGCTCGCGGGTGACGAGCACCTCGACGGTCAGGCCCTTGGGGAAACGCTCCTTGAGGTTCGTGATCACCCCAAGCGCACATTCCTTCTTGGGCATGAAGCCAGGGGCCTTGCCACCGATGTCGACATAGACGCCGTCGCTCTCCATGCCGATGACGGTGCCGGTGACCACTTCACCGGTGGTGCCCACGAAGTCCTGCTCATCGAGGGCCGCCAGGAAGGCCTCCTCATCGAAGTCGAAATCGTCGACCGAGCGGGAGGGGACAGCGGCAGGCTTCGCCTGGGGGGCCGTCATGCGGGATCCGCCAGAGCGACGGCCCTTGTTCCGGTCATCGGGGCCGAGCAGATCGGCCATGCTCAGGCCCTCAAAGCCGCTCATGTCGAACAGCTCATCGTCACCGGCCTTGTTGGCGGGAGCCGCGGCGGGCCGTTGGGGGGCAACGGGGGCCTCACCACGGGCCGCCCGGGCGGCGTCCTCGAGTTCCGCTGCGCGCTGGGCAGCGGCTTCGGCGGCGGCACGAGCTTCAGCGGCTTCGCGCTCGAGACGCAGCTGCTCTTCTTTCTTATTGATCTGCAGAACCTGGGGGGGCTTGCGAACCGGCGGCGGCGCGGCGGCGGGACGCTGCGGCGACGGGGGCACCGGACGGGCCGAGGTGGGTTGCTGCTTGGCAGAGGGCTGGGAGGGCTGGGGAGTGCCGGAACCGGCCATGACCAAGCAAAGACGCACAGCGCCACACTGTAGGGACGACCCTTCTTGGTTGAAGACGGCTCAATGGGCGAAGACGCACACTCCCGGCAGGGGTCTCGTCGCCTCGACCACCTGAACTGGCCCGCGGTTCAAGCCGCCGCCCAAACCCCGGGCAGCACCGTGGTCTGGCCCTTTGGTGCCGTGGAGCAACACGGGCCGCACTTGCCCCTCGGGACCGATGCACTCTTCGCCGAGAAGATCCTCGATCAGGTGCTCACGGGACTGCCGCCAGAGGCCCCAATCTGGCGTCTACCCATTCAAAGCCTGGGCTTCTCGCCGGAGCACCTCGGCTTTCCCGGCAGCCTGAGCCTGCCCCCGGAACTCCTCCTGGGCAGCATCGAAGCGATCGGAGGCCAGCTGGCGGCGGCCGGCTTCCAGCGCTTGGTGCTCTTCAACGGCCACGGCGGACAGATCGCCTTACTCCAGGTGGCCGCGCGCCAACTCAGGGCCGCCCACCCCTCACTCGGAGTGTTGCCCTGTTTCCTCTGGAGTGGCCCCGATGGGCTCAGCAGCCTGATTCCCGAGCCCGAACGCCATCAGGGGCTCCACGCGGGGCAGGCCGAGACCAGCCTGATGCTCCAGCTGCAGCCTGAACTGGTCGGCCCGGAGCGGCCCGTCGATGGACTCCAGGCCAGCCACCCTCCCCAGGGCTGGAGCCTGGAGGGAGCCGTCCCCAATGCCTGGCTCACCCAGGACCTCAGCACCAGCGGCGTCATCGGCGATGCCCGCCAAGCCAGCGGAGCCTTGGGGGAAGCGCTTCAGGAACGGCTGGTGCAGGGCTGGAGCAGCCTCTTCATGGCGCTACTCAACAGTGATTGGCCCCCCCGGAAAGCCGGATCCAAACCCTGAGGTCCACCACCTGCAGACAACGGGAGGTGCGCAAAAGCAGCCAAACCCCGTCTTGGGCTTGTGGAGATGGTTACAGTCAACCCCATTGCAACGTGTTCTCGGTAGCCATGGCGACCCTTGAAGCCACTGATCTGCCTACGGCGGGCGCTTCGCTTCCCGATTTCACCTGCGCGAACTACAAAGACGCCTACAGCCGGATCAACGCGATCGTGATCGAGGGCGAGCAGGAAGCCCACGACAACTACATCTCGATCGGCACCCTCATTCCCGACCAGGCCGATGAGCTGACCAAGTTGGCTCGGATGGAGATGAAGCACATGAAGGGCTTCACCGCCTGTGCCAACAACCTGGGTGTGACCGCCGACATGGCGTTTGCCAAGGAATTCTTTGCCCCCCTGCACGGCAACTTCCAGAAGGCCCTCGCCGAGGGCAAAGTGCCGACCTGCCTGCTGATCCAGGCCCTGCTGATCGAAGCCTTCGCGATCTCCGCTTATCACATCTATATCCCTGTTGCCGATCCCTTCGCCCGCAAGATCACCGAAGGGGTTGTGAAGGACGAGTACACCCACCTCAACTACGGCGAGGTCTGGCTCAAGGCCAACCTGGAGAACTGCCGCGAGGAGCTTGAGGAAGCCAACCGTGAAAACCTGCCCCTGATCCGCCGGATGCTGGACCAGGTGGCCGGTGATGCAGCGGTGCTGCACATGGATAAGGAGGACCTGATCGAAGACTTCCTGATCGCCTACCAGGAAGCCCTGACCGAGATCGGTTTCAGCACCCGCGAAATCGCCCGCATGGCGGCTGCCGCCCTGGTCGGCTGAAGCCACCAGCCTGAACGAGCCGGCGCTGCCCTTTAATCAGGTGTCTTGGCCGGTGTCCACCCAGGAGAGCCCCTAGGAATGTTTGGTCTGATCGGTCACTCCAGCAGCTTTGCGCAGGCCCAGGAAAAGGCCCGCGACTTGGGGCTTGAGGAGATGGCCGAGGCGGACCTTCTCTCCTGGTGTTCAGCCCCTCCCCAGCTACTGGAGACCTTTGAGGTCACCAGCAAGACCGGTGCCACCATCCAGGGGACCTACATCGACTCCTGCTTCGTGCCGGAGATGCTCAGTCGCTTCAAGACTGCGACTCGGAAGGTTCAGAACGCCATGGAGCTGGCGCAGAAGAACGGCATCAACGTCACAGCCCTGGGCGGATTCACCTCGATCATTTTCGAGAATTACGACCTCTCGAAGTTCCAGCAAATCCGCAACACCACCCTGGAGTGGGAGCGGTTCACCACCGGAAACACCCACACCGCTTGGGTGATCTGCCAACAGGTCGAAACCAATGCACCGCTGCTGGGCATTGATCTGAGTCAGGCCAAGGTGGCCGTGGTGGGCGCCACCGGGGACATCGGCAGTGCCGTCTGCCGCTGGCTCTCACAGAAAACCGGCGTCGGCGAACTGCTGCTGGTGGCCCGCCAGCAGCAGCGCCTCACGGACCTGCAGGAGTCCCTCGGGGGCGGGCGGATCCTGACCCTTGAGGAGGCCCTGCCCGAAGCCGATGTGGTGGTTTGGGTCGCGAGCCTTCCCCAGACCTTGACTATCGACCAGGGCAGCCTGCGGAAACCCTGCTTGATGATTGACGGCGGCTACCCCAAGAACCTCGACGCCAAGGTGGCCGGCGCAGGGGTCCATGTCCTCAAGGGCGGCATCGTCGAGTTCTGGCAGGACATCAGCTGGCAGATGATGGAAGTCGTGGAGATGGAGAACCCCAAACGCCAGTTGTTCGCTTGCTTTGCCGAGGCAATGCTGCTGGAATTCGAGGGCATTCACACCAACTTCAGCTGGGGACGCAATCGCATCTCCATCGCGAACATGGAGCTCATTGGTGAGGCCTCCCTGCGGCATGGTTTCCGCGCCATTGGCCTGAACCAATCCCCCACCAGCTCCGGCAACCCCGACCTGGAACTGGCCGCTGCCTAGGCCCTCCGGTTCAACGCCTGTCCCTTACACCCGCTGCCATGGCCCGTCGTCCCCTGCTCGACTTCGAGAAGCCCCTGGTGGAGCTGGAGGAGCAGATCGACCAAATCCGGCAGCTGGCCAAGGACTCTGAAGTCGACGTCAGCCAGCAGCTGCTCCAACTCGAGACCCTCGCGGCACGCCGTCGCGAGGAGATCTTCAGCAACCTGAGCCCCGCACAGAAGATTCAGGTCGCGCGGCACCCCCATCGACCGAGCACCCTCGATTACATCCAGGTGCTTACCGATGAGTTCATCGAACTGCATGGGGACCGCCGTGGCAGCGACGACCAGGCCCTCGTCGGTGGCGTGGGCCGCATCGGAGACCAGGGTGTCGTCCTGCTCGGCCACCAGAAAGGTCGGGACACCAAGGAAAACGTCGCCCGCAATTTCGGCATGGCCTCCCCAGGGGGCTATCGCAAGGCGATGCGACTGATGGAGCACGCGGATCGCTTCCGGCTGCCGATCCTCAGCTTCATCGACACCCCTGGTGCCTACGCCGGTTTGCTGGCTGAAGAACAGGGTCAGGGCGAAGCGATCGCCGTGAATCTGCGGGAGATGTTCAAACTCCGGGTTCCGATCCTGGCCACGGTCATCGGTGAAGGCGGCTCCGGCGGAGCCCTGGGCATCGGCGTTGCTGACCGGCTGCTGATGTTCCAGCACAGCGTCTACACCGTGGCCAGCCCCGAGGCCTGCGCCTCGATCCTCTGGCGCGATGCCGGCAAGGCACCCGTGGCCGCCGAAGCACTGAAAATCACCGCACCGGATCTGCTCAAGCTCGGAATCATCGACGAGATCATTCCGGAGCCCTCCGGCGGCAACCACTGGGCCCCGCTCCAGGCGGCCGAGAACCTGAAGGCGGCTCTCCTGCAGCAGCTCTCTCCGCTGCAGGCCCTCAGCGAAGAGCAGCTCGTGGACCAGCGCTACGCGAAGTTCCGCCGCATGGGGCGCTTCCTGGAGTCCGGCGCCCAGGACGCGAGCCTGAGCTCTTAAGGTTTTCCTCGGTTTCCTTGGGGCCCCTGCGGCCCGCCCGCGCCGTTGAGCTCCTCCGCATCCGCCCAACCCCCCGTCGCTCTGATCACTGGGGCCTCCAGGGGCATTGGCGCTGCCGCGGCCCGGGCCTTCGCCCAGGCGGGCTATCAGCTCTTGCTCTTGGCACGATCCAAGCCGGACCTTGAGCAGCTGGCCGCTGAGCTGGGCAGCTCGACCTGCCGCGTTGAGACGATCGCCGTCGATCTCGCTGATCCCCAGGCCATCGGCCCTGCTCTGGAGGACCTCCTCGGCCGCGGACTCGTTCCCACGGTCCTGATCAACAACGCCGGAGCGGCCTACACCGGCGCCCTCGCTGAGATGCCGCTGGAGCAGTGGCAGTGGTTGCTGCAGCTCAACCTCACCAGCGTGCTCCAAACCTGCCAAGCGGTCCTGCCGGCCCTACGCCAGACCCGCGGCCTGATCATCAATGTCAGCAGCCACGCGGCCCGCAATGCCTTCCCCGAGTGGGGGGCCTACTGCACGACCAAAGCAGCCCTCGCCTCCTTCAGCCGCTGCCTCGCTGAGGAGGAACGCCAGCACGGAATCCGTGTATCGACCCTCACATTGGGTGCGGTTAATACGCCCCTCTGGGACACCGAAACGGTCCACAGTTCCTTCGACCGGCATGCCATGCTCACTTCAGAGCGCGTGGCCGAGACGCTGTTGTCTTTGGCCCAGCAACCTTCCTCCAACGTTATGGAGGACATCACCCTTATGCCCGCCGCGGGCGTTCTTTGAACGCAGCCCGGGATTCGTTCATGACTTCAACCCTGCCCTCGAGTATTCCCGGTCAGCTGGCCCCCGTGAGCCGGCGCATCCGCGAACGCCTCGAGTCTGCTGGCGTCCCCTTCCTGGCGAACGACAACATCGCCGAGCACCTCAAGGACGGTGAACTCGATCAACTGGAAATCGAGGTCGCCGGCAAGGTGCGCGAGCTGCTGCGCAGCTTGGTGATCGATATCGATAACGACCACAACACCGAGGAAACGGCGGAGCGTGTGGCCCGCATGTACCTCCATGAGGTGTTCAAGGGTCGTTATCACCCTCAACCCAAGATTGCAAGCTTCCCCAACGTCAAAAAGCTCGATGAGATCTACACCGTGGGGCCCATCACGGTGCGCTCAGCCTGCTCCCATCACCTGGTCCCGATCCTGGGCAATTGCTGGATCGGCATCAAACCCGGCGAGCGCGTGATTGGCCTCTCCAAGTTCTCCCGCGTGGCCGACTGGGTCTTCTCCCGTCCCCACATCCAGGAGGAAGCGGTGATGATCCTGGCCGACGAGATCGAGCGTCTCTGCGAACCCCAGGGCCTGGCCATCCTCGTGAAGGCGCAGCACTACTGCATGAAGTGGCGCGGTGTGAAGGAGCCCCAGACCAGCATGGTGAACTCCGTCGTCCGCGGCGACTTCCGCCACGACGCCAGCCTCAAAGCGGAGTTCTTTGAACTGGTCAAACAGCAGGAGTCGATGCTGGGCTAAGGGGCCAGCACGGGACCAACCGGGGCCGAAGCGATTCGCTTCACCTGACCGTCCTGTATGACCACGGCCACAACGATCAGGTTTTGACCGACATCGACGGGAGCGGGCACGTAGATCGTGCCCTGGGCTGACTCAATCAGCAGCCACGTCGTTGCGTCTGGGCTTCTTCGGTACCAGTGGTACTGGGGGGTCGCCAGGGCAGCGTCGGCATCCGCATAGATGGTGGCCTGAAGCAACCCGCCCTCAATCGCCTCTCCTGCGATCACCAAGGACTGGAGTCCGTTGATCTGCTGTTGGATCGCGCCTTCGAGTTCCAGGTCCGCGGAGATCTGATTGCGAAAGGTACTGATTTGCTGCTGGGCGCTTTCCGTCACCCCCGGAATGCACTGAAGGCTGGCCCCCACCAACCGGCAGCCCACCAGGTCCTGGGCCTGCACAGCCAAGCCAGAGGCCAGGGCAAGGGCGACGAGCAAGCGGGCAGAGCGCTGGGCGGCCATGGCCTGGAGCTAACTGCTCAAATCCTGGCGAAAGGGAGCCAACGCGGCCACCAGCTGCTGCACTTTGGCGAGGTCCTTATCCCCGGGGGCTCGCTCCACCCCACTAGAGACATCCAGCCCAGAGGGCGGCTGAGCCTGCAGCGCCTCCAGGGCTGGGGCGACGCGCTCGGGGGTCAAACCACCCGCCAGCCACCAGGGGAGCGGGGGCTCAAATCCGTTGAGCCATTCGATGGGGATGCGATGGCCGGTCCCCCCGAGCTGATCGGGCACCCAGGCATCCAGCAGCAAGCCATCAACCACCGAGCCGTAGTCCACGGCCCGCTGCAGATCTTCGGGCTGCCGAATGCGGAGTGCTTTCCAGAGGAGGAGATCGGGACCTAGGGCGTTCCGCAACTGCAGGCAACGCTCAGGGGTCTCCTGACCATGGAGCTGCAACACCTGATGCCCTCCTGCGGGGCCAAGAACGGGCAGCTCCGCATCACTGGGGTCGGACACCACCAGGACGCCAAGACAACGGCTGGAGGCCTGATGGACCGCGGCAAACAACGCCGGTCTGGTCTCGGGCGCCAACCAACGGGGTGAGGCCTCCACAGCGATGACGCCGATGGCATCCACTCCCAGGGCGGCCACGGCGCTGGCCTGCTCAGGCGTGCGCAAGCCACAGACCTTCAACCAAGGCTTGTACCCAAGCGGAGAATCTGGACGCACCGTCATGCCGTGGCCCCTGGAAGCAGGTCCTTTCTAGGATCAGTTCAACGGACGAGGACGCGTGGGGGAAGGCTGGCAACTGATGCGGATCCGGGGCATCCCCCTGCGCATTCACCCCAGCTGGTTTCTGATCTTGGCCCTGGCCACAGTGGCCTTCCAACAGCAGTACAGCCAGCAATTCGCCGCCCAAACCCAGGAGCCCTGGCTCTGGGCCATTGGCCTCCTCACCGCGCTGCTGCTCTTCCTCTCGGTGCTGCTCCATGAGCTGGGGCACTCCCTGGTGGCCCTCAGCCAAGGGGTCAAGGTCCGCAGCATCACCCTCTTCCTCCTCGGCGGGGTGGCGAGTGTGGAGCGGGAATGCCCGACGGCCATGGGCTCCTTCTGGGTCGCCGCCGCTGGGCCGCTGGTGAGCCTGGTGCTCTCCGCCCTACTGCTGCTCAGCAGCCACAGCGCCAGCCATGCCTCCCCCCTGCTGGGGGCCATGGTCAGCGAATTGGGGGGCCTAAATCTGATCCTGGCCCTCTTCAACCTGTTGCCTGGACTGCCCCTGGACGGCGGCCTGATCCTCAAGGCCCTGGTCTGGCAGTTCACCGGCAGCCAGCGCAAGGGAGTCCAGGTCGCCACCGCCAGCGGCAAGGTGCTCGCCTTCACGGCCATCGGCCTGGGGGCCTTCCTGCTGCTGCGGGGGGCCGGGGTCGCTGGGATTTGGTTGATGCTGCTGGGCTGGTTCGGCCTGGGGGCGGCCCGCAATCAATCGCAGATGCTGGCGCTGCAGGGCGTCCTGAGGCGCCTGCAGGTCAAGGATGCGGCGCAACGGCGCTTCCGGGTGCTCGAGGCCGACACCAGCCTGCGGGATCTGAGCCGGATTCGACTGAACGACGAGAACGGACTCGCCGATTGGTTGCTGGTCTGTGATCGGGGCCGCTGGAAGGGCTTCATCACCGATGCCCCGCTGCAGACCCTGCCCGTTCAGCGCTGGGATGAGGAGTGCATCGGCGACCACCTGCAGCCGCTCGATCAGCTCCCGATGATCCGCGACAACACCCCGCTTTGGCAGGCGATCCTCCAGCTCGACCAGCCCGAGGTGAATCGCCTCTTGGTGCTCGGTCCCGCGGGGCTACCCAGTGGGACCCTGGAGCGCCCCGAACTGGCGGAACGGGTGCTCAAGGAACTGGGGGTCCGCCTCCCTCTACCCATCCTCGAGGCGGCACGGCGCCAGGGCGTCTACCCCCTGGGGATGATGCTGCCGCCGGTGGCACGCACCATCGAGAGCAATCCCGAGGCTTAAAGCGCGAGGGCGGCCGGGTCGCCCTGCCCCTCAATCTCCCCCCACTCCGATGGGCTCAACTCTTGGTGTTGCAGCAGGCCGCCACAGAGGTGATCGCGCGCGGCCCGCTGCAACGCCTCCATCACCGCCAATTCAGGCAGGGGCTCCAGCGCTGGGGCCGGACTGGAGAAGACCTCCCGCCAAAGGTCCGAGGGAGGCTGCAACAAGACACTGCCGTGCTGCAGCAGGCAGGCCCCACGCCAGAGCTGGGCACTGCCGATGCGCTTGGCGCCATTGGCCTGGACCAAGTCAGCGGCCGTCCCGCTGGCGAAACAATTGCCCCGTTGGGCCGCCGCCGCGGCCTTCACGGAGCCGAAGTGCAGTGGCACCCCCAAGGCCTCAAAGGCCGCGACCAACCACTGACAGGCCTCGGCGTAGGCCGTGAGCCGATGGGTCGTCCTCGGCCGGCAGGCCAAGGCATAGGTCAGCTCTCCGGCATGCAGGACCGCCCGCCCCCCGCTGGGACGACGGACTAAGCGCAACCGCCCCTGCTCCGCCAGGGCAATCCAGTGGGGCTCGATCTGGCGTTGATGCCGCCCAAGGGACAGGGTCGGCTGACTCCAGCGGTACAGCCGAAGCATTGGGGAGGCCTGGCCGCCTGACTGCTGGGCAAGCATCCAGCGATCGATGGCCATCTGGCGTTGGCCGTCAGCCGTCAGCGGAGGAATCCAACGCCACGTCATCGAACTGACAGGATGCGCCTTGCCATTGCAGCAGGCGACGCCATGCCCTGGGAGCTCCTGCCTCTGCTGCCCCTTGGCCTCTTGGCTGGATTGCTCTCGGGATTGCTCGGCATCGGCGGCGGACTGGTGTTCTCGCCGCTGCTGCTCTGGATTGGACTGCCGCCCCATCAGGCTCTCGCCACCAGCACCCTGGCCATCGTTCCCACCACGATGGCGGGAAGCCTGACCCACTGGCGCAGCGGTCAGGTCCCCAGACAAGCCGCCCTGGCGATCGGCGCGGGGGCCGCCTGTGGGGGCGGACTCTTCAGCCGGGTGGGCCACAGCCTGGAGGGTTGGCAACTCCTGGCGTTGCAGGCCCTGATGTACGGGCTACTGGCCCTGGTGATTGCACCCAAACAGGACCTTGGCGAGAGCCGCAGCAGCGTGCCCGTGCCCGGCCTGATCGGCGTCGGCCTGGTGGCGGGGCTCTCCAGCGGCCTACTCGGGGTTGGTGGCGGGCTCGTGATGGTGCCGCTAATGGTGCGCAGCCTGCGGCTGGGGGTCTACCTCGCGATCCGGCTCAGCACGATGGCGGTCTTTGCCTCGTCCCTGGTGGCTGCCTTCACGTTTTGGGGTGACGGCAGGGCGCAACTGCTGATCGGCTTCGTCCTTGGGGCCACGGCCGCTTCAGCCGCCCAATGGTCAGCCGCTCACCTGCAGAAGGTCTCCGAGCAACGCCTGGTGGGGCTGATCCGACTGCTCTGCATCCTGCTGTCCGTTGATGTGGGCCGTCGGGCCCTGCTGCTCTGGCTCTGACCCCCTAGTGGTCTGTCCAGAAGCTGCCGTCCAACTCAAAACCAAGCACTGCCGCCATCTGCTCCAGGTTGCCCCGGCAGTTGAGGCCGTATCCCCGGGACCAGTGATCGAGCAGAAAGAGGCGATGGGTCATCCAGAGCTCCAGGCTGTCTGGAGCAAAGCGAATCCCTTCAGTGCGGCTGAATTGATGGGGCAGCAGCATGGCCACGTGACGGGTCAACTGACCACTGCTGCGCTCGAGCAGGAGCGGTAGCCAAGGACAGAGGGCATCAGCCCGCAGGCTCCAGAGGCGCAGCTCCGTGATTTCAGAGAGCTCGCGCGGATCCTCGGCCGAGCGCGGCCAATCGAAGACCAGGCTGAGACTGCCGCTGGCCTGCAGCAGGTCCTTGGGATCCAGGGCAAACCAAGGCTGCAGAGGCTCGAGGCTCTGGTCTTGAACCTGTTGCGCCGAAATCGACACCGTGCTGCCAGGAGCCAGACCAGACACCAAAACGCCTTAAGAAGTGCAGATCGACCGTAGCCAGGCCCTCCCCCAGGGGTGTCGAGCTGTGACAGGCGCAGGCCTTCTCCCTAGCCAGAACGCCCACCTACGTGAGAATGGGCTGGTGTTTTTCTTGACGGTCATGTCCCTCACCCAGGCTGAAGTTCTGATTGCCCTGGTGGTGGCCGCCCACGCTGGCGTGCTCGCAGTGCGTCTCGCCGCCAGCCTCTATCGCGCCTGATCCCTTGGCACGGGAGAGACAAACTGCTAGAAGCGGTGCGTCTCTCCTGACATCTCCACACCTTTGAGCCCCTCCCGATCTGCCCGGCCATCGCAGAGGCGATCCGCAAATCGGAGTCGAGCTGCTCAAGCCACCCAAGCTGAGCCCGCCCGAGGCCAACGTCACGCTGGTCGCAAGCGCAGCGAAGCGAAGCTGAGCGTCGTTGAATCCGCTCCCGCCCAGCAACTGCGGGCCTCAAGCCCCAGTCAGGAACTGCTGTACGGCTCGATCGGACTGTCCTTGAAGATCGGCCTCTCCCTGGTCGCGGTCGTCAGCCTGGTCCGACTGGCTGGCGCCTACCAGGAACGCCTGGATCGCTACGGCGAAATCACCGCCGTCCTGGACATCCAAAAAGCGAAGCTGCTCAAGGCGCAAAACCGTTTTGACCGCCTCTTCAGCGTGGGCGGCGAGCAAAAGCTGATCCAAGAACAGGACCAGTGGATTGCCCCGAACCGGCTGCGGGTGGTCTGGAAGCAAACCAAACCGGATTCCAATCAGCAACCGTCCAAGACAGTCGCGACCCCCTGAGGCCTTTCCTTCCGTAAGTTGTTGCGGGCATTTTTTGGGTCCATGACCGCCAGCAGCGACTCCCGTTCAACCAACCTTCCGAACCCGGGAAGCCGTGCCGGTGCGGTGCTGGTGACTGGCACCACCTCCGGAGTGGGACTCAATGCCGTGAAAGCCCTGACTGATCGGGGTTGGACGGTGGTGACGGCCAACCGCGATCCCATCCGGGCAGGAGCCGCCGCTGACTCCCTGGGCATCCCGAACGTCAAACTCCACCACATCCGCATGGATCTCGGAGACCTGGACAGTGTTCGGGTGGGCGTTGAGACCCTGATCAATTCGCTGGGATTCGGCCTCGATGCCCTGGTGATCAATGCGGCCGTCTACAAGCCCCGGCTGAAGGAGCCTGAACGCTCCCCCCAGGGCTATGAGCTCTCCATGGCCACCAACCACCTGGGGCACTTCCTGCTGATCCAGATGCTCTTGCCGCAGCTACAGGCATCGCAGCATCCCTCCAAGCGGGTGGTGATCCTGGGCACGGTGACCGCGAACTCCAAGGAACTCGGCGGCAAGATCCCCATTCCTGCACCCGCCGACCTTGGTGACCTGAGCGGCTTCAAGGCGGGGTTCAAGGCTCCGATCGCCATGGCCAATGGCAAAGCCTTCAAGCCCGGCAAGGCCTACAAGGACAGCAAGCTCTGCAACATGATCACGACCCAGGAGCTGCATCGGCGCCTGCACCAGTCCACCGGGATCGTCTTCAGCTCCCTCTACCCCGGCTGTGTTGCGGACACCCCCCTGTTCCGCAACACGCCCCGGGCCTTCCAAAAAATCTTCCCCTGGTTCCAGAAGAACGTGACCGGGGGCTACGTCAGCCAGGCCTTGGCCGGCGAACGGGTCGCCCAGGTTGTTGCCGATCCTGGCTTTGGCACATCGGGAGTGCACTGGAGCTGGGGCAATCGCCAGAAACAGGGCGGCAAACAGTTCAGCCAGGAGCTCTCCGACAAAGCCAGTAACCCGGAGACCGCACAGGGGGTTTGGGAGGAATCGCTCAAATTGGTCGGCTTGGGGTAGGCCTACGTCTCCCCTGCAGTAGGGATGACAACCCCTGATCCCTGATGTACGCCTGAGGCAAGCCTTACGGGGTTGCCGATGGGCAGGCCCGTGAATCCACTGAACCAGGAGGACCAGCCCCGCTGGTTCCTGTTGGCCATGGCCAGTCGCTGGCCCCTGGCGATTGTCCTCGCCACCTGGTCAGCGGCCCTGGCCGCCATCCAGATCCTTGGGCAACCCATACCGATCGCCGTGAAGCGGCAGATGCCTTTCCCGGTGGTCCTGAAAGGACCGATTCAGGTCTAGAAGATCCTGAAACCGGTGCAGGTTCAGGCCAATGGCTCCCTTCCGGTTGCCGTCAGTGCCCCAACGGCTCTCCCTGTGAGAGCCAATGAATCCCTGCCTGTAGATGTGGCACGGATCCAGAAGCCGGTGGCCGTCGAGAAGATCGTCGAAGCGGTGGAGATCGTCAGCGAAGAACCGCTGCTGGTGAATGGCGAGGTGGGAGTGAACCAGATCGGCGGCAATGTCACCGTCTCGATCAAGGACGCCCTGAAGTCGATCTCGCCCCTGCCGCTACCCCCCCTGCCATGACGCGACGTGCGCCTCTTCTTGCCGTGCTCATGCTGGTGCTGTGCACAAGCACTCCCAGCGCGCGGGCCGACACCGCAAGCGCGTCGGAGCAACAGGTCCTGCTGGAGCGGCTGCGGAGGCGGCAACAGGAAGAGCACGCGCGCTGGCGGCGCTTTGGGGACGTCGAAGTGGATTGGAAGAGCTGGAAGCCCTTTGACACCCACCCCTACGTCTGGATCGCCCCCTGGCGGCGCGCCGTGACCCGGCCCACGTCGATTGGCGGCATCAGTTGGCCCTCGACCCCCGACAGCGATCCCAAGGGCAGCATTCCCGATCGCGCCTTGGCGGTGAACTGCAAGGACATGACCATCAACCGCAAGCGGGCGGGGTCCAACTGGGGCGACTGGCGCGTTCCCAGCGTGGGCACCCCAGCCGAGACTCTCCTACTGGAGGCCTGCACGAGCCTGAGCTCTTGAACCGCACCGCCGAGTCCTGCCTGCTGCTGAACGGCCAACGTGCCGCCCTGCTGCAGCCGCTGCTCAGGCCCCTCGCCGCTGTGGCCAGCGCAGCGCTCCTGGCCCAGTGGCTTTGGAGCATTGCCCGCTATGGCCTTCGCGTGGAGATCTTCACGCGGGCTCCGATCGATGTCGGAACCCGCGGCGGAAGCCTCAAGGCCGAGGTGACGAAGGTGCGGCTCTAGCCGAGACCGTCGCTCAGTCGAAGCCGAGCAGATCGAAGATCTCGCGGTCCTTGAGCGATTCGGCCTCCAGGGGCTCCACGCTGTCCAGCATCGACTGGGCGAGCCGCAGATATTCGTTTTGAACCGCCTCCACTTCAGGGGTGGATTCCATCTCAAAGATCGTGCACTTCTTCAGACGGGAGCGGCGGATCGCATCGAGGTCCGGGAAATGGGCCATGGTCTTCATGCCCACCCGTTCGTTGAAGCGATCGATTTGATCGGTGTCACGGCTGCGGTTGGCCACAACCCCACCGAGGCGCACCTTGTAGTTCTTGGCCTTGGCTTGAATCGCGGCAATGATCCGATTCATCGCAAAGATCGAATCAAAATCATTCGCTGTGACGATCAAGCAGTAGTTGGCGTGTTGCAGAGGTGCCGCAAAACCACCGCAGACGACATCACCGAGGACATCAAAGATCACCACGTCGGTGTCTTCCAGAAGGTGATGCTCCTTCAGCAATTTGACGGTCTGCCCGGTCACATAACCACCGCAGCCGGTACCGGCCGGAGGGCCACCGGACTCCACGCATTGCACCCCATTGAAGCCATCAAACACGAAGTCCTCTGGCCGTAGTTCCTCGGTGTGAAAATCCACCCCTTCGAGGATGTCGATCACCGTCGGCACCATCTGCTTGGTCAGCGTGAAGGTGCTGTCGTGCTTGGGATCACAGCCGATTTGAAGCACCCGTTTGCCCAGCTTCGAGAAGGCCGCTGAAAGATTCGAGCTGGTGGTGCTTTTGCCAATGCCGCCCTTGCCATAGACCGCAATGACCAACGCCCCCTCTTCGATGTTCACCGAGGGATCTTGATGAACCTGAACGCTGCCCTCACCGTCGGGGCGCTTGAGCGTGGTGGTCATAAATCAAGGGAAAACCACAGCGAACAAAACCTGTGGTTTGGAGTCCTGTGACCATCCAAGGCCTGCATGGGGCTGCCGTGAGACATCGCCATGCAAAGCGAAACAGTTGGATCGCACAAATCAGGGTTCGAACACAATGAACTAGGTAGCAATACTCAATTCATTGCCATCGGAGCAGTGGATGAGTACTCCACAAAAAAATCCCCCTCGCGGGGGATTGGATCGCAGCGGAGTGACCTAGCGGCTGAAGTGGGCCTTCGCTTCATACAAGGCTTCGCTGTCGATCACAGCCAGCCCCTGCTCCCGGGCATAGGCCTCGGTGTTTTTGCGGACCTTGCCGCGCACGAAGAATGGGATCTTCGCCAGTTCCGCCTCGCCGTCGGCACTCCAACTCAGGCTGCCCCCAGCAACGGCGACCGCCACCGGAGCCGGTTCCTCAACCGCTGGGGCAGCGGGAGCACCATCCCCCAGGTGACTGCGATGGCCGTCCACGAACTCAAAGTCATGGCGGAACATGCCGATCAGGTGTTCCTCCAGGCCCATCATCAAGGGGTGGACCCAACTGTCGAAGATGACGTTGGCCCCCTCCCAACCCATCTGCGGGGCGTAGCGGGCCGGCACGTCCTGCACATGCAGCGGGGAACTAATCACCGCGCAGGGGACCCCAAGACGCTTGGCGCTGTGGCGCTCCATCTGGGTCCCCAGCACCAACTCCGGTGCCGCCTCGGCCATGGCCGCTTCCACCGCGAGGTAGTCATCGGTGATCAAGGCTTCGAGCCCCAACTCAGCCGCCAGCGCCCTGACCTCCCGGGCCATCTCGCGGCTGTAGGTGCCCAAGCCGACCACTTCGAAACCCAGCTCGCGACTGGCGATCCGGGCGGCCGCAATGGCATGGGTGCCATCGGCAAAGACGAACACCCGTTTCCCGGTCAGATAGGTGGAATCGACGGAACGGGAATACCAGGGCAAGCGGGACTGGCGCTCGGCCTGGAGTTCAGCGGGCAGCTCGAGGCCCAAGACGCCATGCAACTCCCGCAGGAAGTCCACCGTGGCACCGATGCCGATCGGAACGGTCTTGACCGCCGGTAGACCGAACTGGCGCTCCAGCCAGCTGCAGACCGAACCGGACACCTCGGGGTAGAGGTTCAAGTTGGCATCGGCCGTGGGGATGCGCAGCAGATCCGCGGGCCGGGCACCGAGGGGAGCGACGACGGTCACATCGATGCCGTAGCCCGCCAGCAGCTGCGTCAGTTCGCGAACGTCATCGCGGCAGCGGAACCCCAAGAGCGAGGGGCCAAGGAGATTGACCCGGGGACGACGGTTCTCGGCGCGCCAGCGGGTGGGGTCCAGCTTGGGCGCACCAGGGGCGGGCAACTGGGGCTTGAGCAGGTTGCGGACCAGTTGGTAGAAGGTCTCCGCAGCCCCCCAGTTCTCCTTCTTGGAGTAGGCCGGCAACTCCAGATTGACCATCGGAATCCCGCCGAGATCCATGCCAGCCGCTAAGGCCCCGGGCTGGTCCTGGATCAACTCCGCCGTGCAGCTCTCACCCACAAGCAGAGCCTCGGGCTGAAACCGTTCGACCGCATCGGCGATGGAGCGTTTCACCAACTCCGCCGTGTCACCGCCGAGGTCCCGGGCCTGGAAGGTCGTATACGTGACGGGCGGACGGCGATCCCGCCGCTCAATCATCGTGAACAGCAAATCGGCATAGGTGTCACCCTGCGGCGCATGGAGGACGTAGTGCACCCCCTCCATGGAGGCGGCGATGCGCATGGCCCCGACGTGCGGGGGGCCTTCGTAGGTCCAGAGCGTGAGTTCCATCGGGGGCGAATCAGGAGAACTGCAGCGCGCCGCGGCGACGCAGGGGACGGGCAAAGAGTTCGGCCAGATCACCAGCCTGATCAATGCCGTGGATGGGGCTGAAGACCAACTCGATCGACCACTTGGTCGCCATCCCCTCAGCCTCAAGGGGATTGGCCAGGCCTAAGCCACAGACCACCAAGTCGGGACGCGCCTCACGCACCCGCTGCAATTGGTTGTCCACGTGCTGTCCCTCACTGAGCTGGGTGCCCTCGGGCAGACGCGCCAGTTCTTCGGCCATCAACTGACGATCGAGATAGGGGGTGCCCACCTCCACCAGCTCCATGCCGCACTCCCGCGCGAGGAACCGGGCCAAGGCCGGCTCCAGCTGGGAATCGGGCAGCAGGAAGAGACGTTTGCCCTCCAACACCTCCCGGTGGGGAGCCAAGGCGCGCCGCCCCCGCTCCACCAGGGGATCCAGCACGGCATCGATCTGGGCCTGATCGACACCGCAGGCCCTTGCCGCCGCGGCCATCCAGTCCCGGCTGCCCTCGACCCCAAAGGGATAGGGCGCCTCGATCAAGCTCGCGCCGCGATCCACCAGGGCCCGCGCCGTTCCGGAGAGATAGGGCTGGGCCAACAGCAATTGGGTCCCCGGACCCACCGCAGGGAGCTCGGTGGAGCGGCGGGGGGGCAAGCTCGCCACCCGCTCGATGCCGAGCTTCTGGAACAGACCCACCAACCGGTCCTCAACCGCGTCGGCCAGGGTTCCCGCGATCAACAACTGCGGCTGATCGCTCTTGGGCATCAGGGGAACGAGCGCCTGCAGGGCGCTGTCCTCCCCTTGGGTAAAGGTGGTCTCAATGCCACTGCCCGTGTAGTTGATCACCGTCACCCGTCCGGCGTGCTGCTGATTCAGCCGCTCGGAGGCTTTGGCGAGATCCAACTTGATCACCTCGCTCGGGCAGCTCCCCACAAGGAACAAGGTGCGGATCTCGGGGCGACGCTCCAGCAGTTGCGCCACGAGGCGATCCAACTCCTCGTTGGCATCGGCCAAACCAGCCAGATCCCGCTCGCCAAGGATCGCTGTACCAAAGCGGGGCTCCGCAAAAATCATCACCCCGGCGGCGCTCTGGATCAGGTGGGCGCAGGTGCGTGAGCCCACCACCAGAAAGAAGGCATCCGGCATGCGGCGGTGCAGCCAGACAATCGATGTCAGGCCGCAGAACACCTCCCGCTGACCGCTTTCCTTCAGCGGTGGCGGCAAGGTTGATGAAGCCACTGAGCTACTGACCATGACAGTCAGCCCCCTTTGGTGAGCGCTATCGACCCGGGCTAGCTCCGCCGCGGGGGGTTAGGGGAGCTTTGGGCACAAGCTGTCATTAACGGGGTGAGGGAAAGCGCACAAAGGCCCGCCGTCAGCTGGCCGGCAGCGCCCGCAGGGAGTCCTCAGAGCCCATCACCACCAGCAGCTCCCCGTCCGCCAAGACATGGGACGCCGGGGGGTTCACATGCAGCTCACCCGCCGGGCCCGCCGCCAGCACATTGACGTTGTAGTGCTTGCGCAGGTTGAGATCCCGCAGGGAATGGCCCACAAAGACCTCGGGAACCTTGATCTCTTCGATGCTGCTGCGGTCATCCAATCGCAATTGCTCCAGCAGGTTCGGCCGCACCAGCTCCATCCCCAGGCGCTGACCCATCATTTTTGAAGGGAAGACGACGCGGTCTGCACCAACCCGCTTGAGCATCTTCATGTGGATGTCGCTCGTGGCCCGGGCGATCACCTGCTTCACGCGGCTGCCTTCGGAGTCCTTGCAGATCAAGGTTGCGGTGACGCTGGCCTCCAGCGGTTCGCTCATGGCGACCACCACCGTCTCCATGTCCAGCACCCCGGCGGCCCGCAGGGCCTCTTCATCGGTGCAGTCCACCACCCGCGCTTCGATCGCGGGATCGATCTGGCGCAGCTCGTCGATGGCGCGTTGGTTGGAATCAATCGCCAACACCTCAGCGCCGGACTGCAGCAATTCCGAGCAGACTGAAGAGCCGAAGCGTCCGACTCCGATCACGGCAAAGCTGCCGCGGCGGACCCCGGATTCAGCGCTCCACTGCCACCACTGATTCACAACCACTGATTCAGCTCGACGCCCCTGTTCTAAGTGGTGAAGCCACTAGACATACAAATCCTCTTTGGGATAACCGACGCGGCTTTGGTGCCGATGGCCATACAGCGCCGAGAGCAGCAACAGGATTCCGACCCGTCCCACGAACATTCCCACCATCAAGACCAACTGGCCCCAACGGTTCAGGTGAGCCGTCACCCCCAGATCCAGACCGACCGTGCCGAAGGCGGACACACAGGTGAAGAGCTTCTCCAGAAAACTGAAGGACTGGACCTGCTGCTGTCCGAGGGAATTGCCCAGCCCCAAGGTCAGGGCCATCAACACCACGAACAAGGCCGACGCCAAGGTGACCCCAACGGCCCGCAACACCGTCGCATCAGGGATTTGACGGCGATGCAAGAGAACATCGCTACGGCCCTGCAGGGTCGAGCGGGTTGCCCCCATCAAGATCGCGAAGGTCGTCGTTTTGACCCCACCGCCGGTGCCGCCGGGACTGGCACCGATGAACATCAAGACGATGATCAAGAGCAGGCCGGCATCGGTGATCTGATGGGCCGAGAGGGGAATGGTGTTGAAACCAGCGGTCCGGGTCGTAATCGACTGGAAGAGGACGATCTGAAGGCGCTGCAAAAAGCTGTAGGGCTCCATCGCCGAGGCGCCGTAGCCGAAATGCTCCGTGATGAGCAGACCCACCGCGCCAATCGCGATGAGTAGGGCCGTGCTGCGGATGACCAGCCGGGTGTGCAGGCTCAGGCGACGCAGGCGCCCCAGCCGAAAGCGGTTGTTCCAGATGTCATTGGCCACCCGCCAGCCAATGCCGCCAACGACGATCATCAAGGCGATCACACCGGTCACCACCGGGTTATCGCGATAGTTCTCCAGGCTGTTGGACCAGAGGCCAAAGCCCGCGTTGTTGTAGGCGCTGATCGCATGGAACATCGAAGCCCACAGCCGGCGGCCGGGGTCGTCGATGTCGGTGAAGCCAAAGCTGTAAAGCACGACTGTGCCGAGACCCATCACACAGAGGGCCACCAGCAGGATGCTGTGGAAGGTGGGGCCAATGCCACCGACGCCGAACTCATCGAGGGAACGCCCCTTGTCGAGGCGATGCCGCAAACCGGATCGCCCCTGCACGAAGCCCTGCAGAAAGGTCGTAATCGCCATCAAGCCGAGACCGCCGGTGATGATCAGCCCGGCCAGCACCACCTGCCCGGCGAAGGTCAGGTCTTCGCCGACATCGATCACCGACAGTCCCGTCACGGTGATCGCCGAGGTGGCCGTGAACAGGGCCTGCCAAAGGCCAACGTTGCTGGTGGAGCAGAGGGGCGTCGAGAGGAGCAGCGTCGCCAGAACGATCACCAACAGACCCGTCACCACGGTGAATTGCGGCACCGTGAGCTGCTGACGCCAACGCTGCAGCGCCCGAACTGGATTGCTCGAAGACGGGTTCATCCCGCAAACCGTAGGTAAGGTCCGATCGATCTCGCAGCGTCCACCAGTCGATGAATCCGATCGTTGTGCTGCTGGTGATGGCAGTGCTGATCCTGGTGGGCTCGGCGTTGGCCTCCAGTACGGAAGCCGCCATGTTGACGGTGAATCCGATTCAGGTCCACACCCTCAAGCAACAACGGGTGGCCGGATCCAAGGCCCTGGAGCGGATCAAGGCCCGGCCGGGACGGGCCCTGGTGCTGCTCGTGGTGATCAACAACCTCTTCAACATCTCCGGCTCCATCCTGCTAGGCAGCCAGGCGAACCAGGTCTTCGAGACCGTCGGGGGGCGCTGGGCGCTGCTGCTCTTCAACGTCGGATTCACGGTGGCCGTGATCCTCTTCGCTGAAATCCTGCCGAAGACGATTGGCAACAGCTTCGCCATGCCCATCTCGTTGGTCTCCGCGCGCATCCTGCTGATGCTTGAGCGCCTGACCCTGCCCCTGCTGCTGGTGCTCGAGAAGCTGATGCCGGCCATCACCGCCAAGAACGAACTCACGACCAACGAACGTGAGATCCACTTGATGGCACGCCTGGGCTCACAGCAGGGGCAAATCGAAGCCGACGAGGCGGCCATGATCGGCAAGGTCTTTGCCCTCAATGACCTCACCGCCAGGGACCTGATGGTCTCGCGGGTTGCCACCCCCTCCCTCTCCGGCGCCGCCAACTTGGACTCGGTGCGCCAGGAGATCCTGGATGCCCCCGATGACGCCTGGTGGGTGGTCCTTGGAGAGGAGGTGGATGAGGTCCTCGGGGTCCAAAGCCGTGAGCGGGCCATGGCTGAACTGCTCAGCGGCGGGGGCTACCGCCTGATCAGCCAGCTCTGCGATGCGCCGCAGTTCGTACCGGAGATGATCCGCGCCGATCGACTCCTCACCAGCTTCCGCAGAGGCGACCGCAGCTCCGTCCGGGTCGTCGTGGATGAATTCGGGGCCTTCGTCGGCCTGGTCAGTGCCGCCGACATCCTTGGCGTGCTGGCCGGCTGGAAGCGGGTGCCCAGCGAGGGTTAGGTGTGGGAGCTGGCGCCCTTACTGCGCCTGAGCAACCACCAATAGAGCCCACCAAAGAGGCCCGCACTGGCCAATCCCACCAGGGTGGATCCGAGCAACAGGCGGGAACTCATCGCCAGGCCCAGCTCCAAGAGTCCCCCCTGCTGAAGCACCTCAAGAGACGGCAAGGCGGGGCCTGGACCCAGCACCCTGCAGCCCACGGCGTAGTTGAACCAGTAGAGGGGGATGTAGGTCAGGGGATTACTGATCCAGGTGCCCGCCGCCGCGAGGATGTGGTTGCCGCGCACCAGGCTGGCCAGGGCAATGCCCAGCAGGGTCTGCAAGCCAAAGATGGGGAAACAGCCCATGAAGACGCCGGCGGCTAAACCGCGGGCCTTCTGACCGACCGTGGCCTCGTGATGCCATAGCCAAAGCAACCACTGACGCAGGCGCCTCAGCCACGACTTGGGCCCGCTCATTGAAGAGTCTTTCGGATCTGGAGACCCACGTTCTACAGCCCGAACCAACGGCAGACCATCCAGGGCACAGCGATGGCCATGGCGATGGTGAGGGGGAAGCCGTAGCGGGAGACGTCCAAGAAGCGATAGCGACCCGGGCCATAAACCATCAGGTTGGTTTGGTAGCCGACGGGGCTGAGAAAGCTCTGGCTGGCGCCGAACAGCACGATGTAGATCAGCGCCATCGGCGGCAAGCCCAACCCCTGGGCCAATTGACCGGCGATCGGAATCAACATCGCCACGGTGGCGGCGTTGCTCATCACCTCCGTCAGGGCCACCGTGAAGAGGAAGACCGCCACCATCGCGCCGTAGACCGGCCAACTGCTGAGGCCGAGCAACAACGCCTGGGCGAGGGCCGAGGCCAAGCCCGTTTTCTCCAGGGCGACGCTGAAGCTGGCCAAGGAGCCCAAGAGCACGAGGACGTCCAGGCGCACCACCCGCTGCAATTCACCGGCCCGCAGGCACCCCGTCACCACCATCGCCACCGTGCCCAGCAGGACGGACGCGACCAGGGGGATGACCTCAAAACTGGGCAGCAGCAACACCAGGGCGGCAATCAGCAGAGCCACGCACTTGCGGCTCACCGTCGGCAGATCTTTCTCCAGCTGCTCGAGGACGACCAAGTCGTTGTTGGCCTGAAGGCCACGGATGGCGTCCTTCGGCCCCTGCAGCAGGAGAACATCGCCCTCACGCAATTGAGCCCGGCCCAGCCGTTCCCGCAGCACGGCATTGCCGCGGCGCAACGCAAGGACCGTGGCGTTGTAGCGCTGCCTGAAGCGCAAATCCCGCAGGCAATCGCCAGCCAAGGTGGAGCCCGAAGGCAACAGCACTTCCACCATTCGCTGGCTGTTGTCTTGCTCCAAGCTCACCGGCTGCTCGGGCGTGGGGGCCAGCACCACCGTGTGGTCCTGCTGCAGCCGCAGCAGGTCGTCGCGGTTGCAGCGCAGCAGCAAGCGATCACCCAGCATCAACGTGCGATCGGCCAAGGGCGGCATGAAGCGCTCCGTGCCGCGGTGGAGCTCGAGGACGTCGAGGTCAAAGCGCCGTTGCAGACGGGTGGCATGGAGCGATTGACCGATCAGCTCCGAGCCCAGGGGAATCTTGACCTCCGTCAAATAGCCACTGCTGGAGAGATCGGCGATCAGGTCATCGTCATCGCGCCCCCGGTCCGGCAGAAAGCGATCGGCGAGCAGCACCATCAAGGAGCCGCCCAGCAACCAGACCCCCAAGCCAATCGGGGTAAAGCTGAACAGGCCAAAACTGCCGTAACCCAGACGGCTGCTGACCTCACTGGCCAAAAGGTTCACCGAACTGCCCAGCAGGGTGATGGTGCCCCCGAGCACCGTCGCAAAGGACAAGGGGAGCAGCACCTTCGACGGGGAAATGCGGCGGCGCTTGCACCAGCCCTCGACCACCGGCAGCAGGCTGGCCACGATCGGGGTGTTGGGGACCACCGCAGAAACGGGGCCGACCACAGTCACCATTAGGGCGATCATTCGCTTGGGGCTGCGAATCGCATCGGAGCCAATCAAGGCCCGCAGGCGATCCAAACCACCACTGCGGAACAATCCCGCGGAAATCGCAAACAGACCCGCCAGGGTGATCAGGGCCGGGCTGCCAAAGCCCTCCAGGGCCTCCCTCGGCTCAATCACGTGAAAGCTGACGAGCAACCCGGCGGCCAGCAGGCCCGTGAGATCCGGGGCCAGCCAACCGGACACAAACAGCACGACCGAGCCGATCAGCACCAGCAGCGTGATCAATGCTTCGGGCTGCAGAGCGGCAGCAACAAGATCAGCCAAGACAGGGGCGATCGGGCAAGGCATTCAGCCTACAGGTCAAGAAATACGGCAATGAGGTCGGGAACTACGACCCGAAGGGAAAAGGGATAGCAGAAGCCAATAGCCAAAAGGGAACCACGCACTAACAATTCCCAAGTGCTTTACCGTGGAATCAACCCAAGTCGCGCCGTTGTCCTTCAACGCCAAAACCCGCTACGGGCTCCTGGCCCTACTTGAACTCGCTGGCATCGAGGCCCGAGGAGGACGGCTGCAGGTCTCCGCCATCGCCCAGCGCCAGGACATTCCCGAGCGCTACCTCGAGCAGCTGCTGACCAGCCTGCGCAAAGAGGGCCTGCTCAACAGCAGCCGCGGCCCCAGGGGGGGCTACCAACTGACCCGACCCGCCGCAACGATCCATCTCAGCGAGGTGCTCGACTGCCTGGAGGGCAGATCTGAACCGGAGCAGGCGGTTCAACCGAGTCTGGAGCGACAGGTGCTGCACGCCCTCGACACTCAGCTCACGGACCAGCGGCGAACGCTGCTGGAGTCCACAACCCTGGCGGATCTCCTCGCACAGCGGGATGCGCGCCTCCAGGCTCAGGCGATGTACTTCATCTAGTGGTGCTCAAGTGGGTGCGGGGCGCCCGGGGGACCCGCTCAATCCACGGCGAAAGGCTCATTACCAGCAGTGGAACCACCACGAAGCCGAACAGCAGCGTCACGCCCCAAAAGTGACGGACCACCAAGGTGATGATTGGCACCTGGGCGTTCTGGGGCAGCACCTGCCGGCACTCCACGCAAACCAAGCGCACAGGCGGCTGCTCGGTTTTGGTGATCAAGCGAGCACCGCAGCGCGGGCAGGGCAAGAGCTGGACGGCCGTTGGCTTGCATGCTGACAGGCCAGTACAGCCGGCCAATAAAAAAGGCCCGCCGAAGCGGGCCCAGGGAGTACCGGTCAGAGAATCACTTCGCCGAGGCGAAATCGGGGTAAGCCTCCATGCCGTGCTCGCCGATGTCGAGACCTTCGATCTCTTCTTGCTCGGTGACGCGGATGCCACCAAACAGACCGCCGATCACCGACCAAGCAATCCAGCAGGTGACGATGGTCCAAATGGCATAGGCCGCACAGCCCAGGGCCTGGATACCCAGCTGGCTGATGCCGCCACCATTGAGAAGCCCGATGCCGGCGGAGCCCACATCCATGCCATCCACGCCCCAAAGGCCGATCACAAGGGTGCCCCAAACTCCGCACACACCGTGCACGGAGAAGGCGCCAACGGGATCGTCGATGCCAGCGGCGTCGAGTGCGGAGACCGCGAAGACGACGATGATGCCACCCACGGCACCGGCAACCCAAGAACCCACCAGGGTCATGTTGCCGCAACCTGCGGTGATGCTCACCAGACCGGCCAGGATGCCGTTGATGATCATCGTCAGGTCAGGCTTACCCGAGGTCAGGGTCGAGACGATGGTGGCCGCAATGGCACCGCCAGCAGCAGCCAGGGTGGTGGTCACTGCCACGTAGGGCACGTACTGGTCCATCGCCAGCTCAGAGCCGGGGTTAAAGCCGTACCAGCCAATCCAAAGGATTAGCGCGCCGAGGGTTGCAATCGACATGTTGTGGCCAGGGATGGCCTGAGGCTTACCGCCCACGAACTTGCCGATGCGGGGGCCAAGCAGCATGGCGCCCACCAGACCGGCCCAAGCCCCAACGGAGTGAACGATGGAGGAGCCAGCGAAGTCAATGAAGCCGAGCTCGCTCAGCCAGCCGCCGTTCCACTGCCAGGAGCCGGAGATCGGGTAAATAAACGCGGTCAGGACGAGAGCGAAGATCACGAACTCACCGAACTTGACGCGCTCAGCAACCAAACCGGAAACGATCGTGGCAGCGGTGCCCGCGAAAGCGGCCTGGAAGAGGAAGTCAACGGTGGGGACCAGACTTCCGTCAGTCACCATCTCAGCGGTGACAGTGGGGTCAAAGAACAGGCCGTTGAAATAGAACCAGCCGTCAGCGACGGAGCCGCCGTACATGAGTGAGTAACCAATGAACCAATAGGCGGTCACCGCAAGGGCGAACACGAAGAGGTTCTTGGCGAGAATGTTGACGGCGTTCTTCTGTCGGCACATCCCGGCTTCGACCATGGCGAAACCGGCGTTCATGAAGATCACCAGGATCGTGGCCACCAAGAGCCACATGTTGTTAGCCAAGAAGGCTGCATTGAGCTCTGGCAACTCGGTTGCGTGAGCTGAAAGGTTGAAGACACCCAGACCGAAGAGAGCCAGGGGTACACAGGCCAACCAGGTCAACGAGCGGCCAGAGGAAAAACCTCGCACCTTGCGGAGCAGGAGCTGCGGTCCCTCAAGCAAACTCGCTTCCTGCAGGCTCTTCGGCCGAGGCCGAGATGCAGAAGCAACAGTCATCAAAAAGCAGTCGCTGGGTGGATGACGGATAACCGCCATTAGACCCAATGTTCCGCATCAACCAACCCCGTCAAGGTGGCAGTCGCTACAAATTAGCAATTTGACTCGAAAAGACGACCGAGCCACCGGAACGAATATGAAGGAAAGATGTTCGAGAAATCACACACAATATTACAAAAAGTACAGATACACAGATTTTGTTCACTGTGAACATTCCTATTCCGCTAGAAATGCTGCAGAAGGACAAAACGTTGAGGGAGCCCCCTCTGGGCCTGGCTCCACCGGAAGTAGCCCACCGCAAGGCGAAGCAACGCTCCTTCCCACGAAGCGGACAACCCACCGACCCTTCGAGGCCCGATGACCACCATGAGCAAACTGCAATACCGGGGCGTCAGCTACGACACCGCCAGCCACGAACAGCCCGCCGCCATCCCTGTTGAGCACGCTTACCGGGGCCAGCACTTCGAGGCCCCTCTACGCCACGAAGCCGCTGCCGTCGACGCCTCCGTCGACCTCCAGTACCGCGGCCACCACTACCACCACCGTCAGGCGGACGCCGCGGCCCAAGTCAACCAGGGCTGATCACGCAGCAAAACCAAGGCTTTTGATTTTGGTTCGCGTTGATACATCAGCATCCGACGCCTCCCCCTGGAATAGGGGGAGGTTTTTTTTGGGCCATGGACATCACCCTGACGTCCGTCGGAGCGAGCTACAACCTCAAACACCGCAGTGTTCTGGGGATGCTTTGGCTGCAAACCCATTTCGCCAATGACACCTGGGAGCTGATTTGCTCCGGCAAGGTGAATCTGAACCGGGAGAGCAGCGAGAGTCTCTACAGCGACGCCACCGCGGCTGGGCTCAGCGTCTCCATGCTCCCGAGCGTTGTTCTGAACTGAAGCGCCGCCTCTCTAGCCAGCGGCCTTGCGCTGCTGCATCCAACGCAGAGAGGTCCAGGTGAGGAAAACGAGAACCAGCGGCAGGACCGCCACCAGGACAAAGAGCCTGAATTCATCGATACCTGGTGCCGCAGTGCTGCTCAGGATCTGCTCAATCAGATAGAGGCCATAGGCCCCGAGCAACAACCAACCTTCCAGGCGGTTGATCACGCCGCCACTCCAGAAAATCGGCAGGCAGGCCAGGGTCGTCAGCACCATGACAGGGAAGTCACGGCGGAGCAGCTCCGGGCTGACCAGCAGACCGTCCTGACCAGAGAACAAGGCACAGAGCCCAAGGATCAGCAGTTGGTTCAGAAGGTTGCTGCCCACCACGTTGCCGATGGCCAAGTCCGCCTTGCCCCGATAGGCCGCCACAAGGGAGGTCACCAGCTCAGGCATCGAGGTTCCGGCCGAGACGATCGTCAGACCAATGACCGCCTCGCTGACCCCCAGGGTTTGGGCCGCCGCGATCGCCCCTTTGATCAGCACTTGGGACCCCACCACCAGCAGCGCCAGGCCCACGGCCAACTTGAACAGGGCCACCGGAGTGGTTGAAGCCCCCTCCGCATCAATATCATCGAGGCCTTCCTCGTGGTCTTCCCGGGCTGAGCGGACTTCCCACACGAGGGTGATCACCAGGGCCGTCAACAGGGCCAGACCCGCAACCCAGGTGAAGCTGCCGGATGAAGCCATGGCCCACGTGGCCATCGACACCGCGAGCAACAGGGGCACATCACGCCGGACTAAGCGACTGCGCACCCGCAGGGACGTGATCGCCGCGCTCGCGCCCAGCACCACCATCACATTGAAGATGTTCGAGCCCAGAACATTGCTCACGGCAATCGAATCACCGCCTGAGCTGCCCTGAAGGGTCGAGAGCAGGCTCACAAACAACTCAGGGGCGCTGGTGCCAAAGGCAACCACCGTCAAACCAATGACGATCTGGGGGATGCCGAGCAGCAGCGAGAGCGCCACGGCCCCTGCCACGAACAACTCTCCCCCGCCAAAGAGAAGCGAGATGCCGGCCACGATCTCCAGGAAGGTGAGGGCGTCAGGCATGGCCAGCAGCGGACTGGCCCAATTGTGCACAGAACAGCCGAAATGTCTCCTGAGCGTTAAGCGGGCGGAGCCGGGGCCGTCACGGGAGGAGTCGGAGGCACCGGGGCCGGCTCAACCGGTTCGGGCGCCTGCTCCTTGGGTTCCTCCACCGGGATCGGCTCCGGGTTGGGTTCGGTTTCAGGACCGATCACATCGATCGAAACCCGCTGCACCAGAAGCCGATAACGGAATTTCTGGGTCTTATTAATGAAGTCCTGAACGGCCGCGACCTGCTTGGGGGTTGGCAAGTTCGGCCGGCTCACCCGCACCGCCGCCTTGATCAAGGGCGGGTTCTGGCTCCAATCGATCTTCACGTCAGTGAGCTCAGAATCCCGGCCCAAGGTGATGGTGTTTTTACGCAGGCTCTCGGTAATCGCCCGCTCCACCTCTTCCAGGGCCTGCCGCTGCTGCGCTTGACCCAGCAGCGTGACAAAGCCACCCGTCAGCGGGATCAAGAGCAGGCCGGTCAGCAGCAAACTGACCAGCCCCATCTGGCTGCGGAACAGCTGCTGGCGCAGGCTCGCCTGGGTGGCCACCAACGTCAGCAGGCCCCCCGACAGGATGCCGAGCAGGTTGGCGGCAAACAGCAAGGCCGCCCCCTTGGCGGGGTCCCATTGCTGCAACGCCAGCAGCAATCCGAGCACGCAGACCGGCGGCACCAGGGCCACCGCGATGGCCGTTCCTGCCACCGAGGAGACCGCTTCCGGTTTGAGGCGGCCATAGGTGGCCACCGAGCCCGCGACCAGGGCAATTCCCAAATCCAGCAGGTTGGGGGTTGTGCGTCCGAGCACCTCATCGCCGAGCACAGGCAGGTTGGCCACCAAGCCCAGGGCCGCTGAGGTCAACACCGTGATCGCCACCCCCACCGCCAAGGTCAGGAGGGCCCGACCCACGAGTGCCAACCGGCCCTCCAAGATCGCGAAGGAGGCACTGCGCAGGGGCAGGATCCAGGGGGCAATCAACATCGCCCCGATCACCACCGCAGCGCTATCAGCCAACAGCCCCAGGGTGGCAATCAAGCTCGCCGCCACCGTCAGCACGACATAGGACTGATCCAGGCGCGCTTCCCGCTCAAAGCTGGCCTCCAGGGCCGCCAGGCTGGTGGGCTCGCCCATGGGTCGCAGAAAGGTAGTGACTTCAGGATGACCGATTCGCTCACGGGCTGCCGGCCAAGCCCCAAATGATTCGGCTCAGACGTAGCGTCTTGCCCCCACTCGCAGCGGTCATGACCCCGGCGTCGACCTCCCCAAGAGCGTCAAGTTTTCGCCTGCTGAATCAGATCAGCACCAACAACATCAAAGGGGATCTCTTCGGCGGTGTCACCGCCGCGGTGATCGCCCTGCCCATGGCCTTGGCCTTCGGCGTCGCTTCTGGAGCCGGAGCGGCCGCTGGCCTCTGGGGCGCTGTGCTGGTGGGCCTCTTTGCGGCCCTGTTTGGCGGCACCCCGAGCCTGATCTCGGAGCCCACCGGTCCGATGACCGTGGTGATGACGACCGTGATTGCGAGCTTGACCGCCCGCAACCCCGAGCACGGCCTAGCGATGGCCTTCACCGTGGTGATGCTCGCGGGCGTCTTTCAGATCGTCTTTGGTCTGCTGCGGCTCGGTCGCTACGTGACCCAGATGCCCTACACGGTCATCTCGGGCTTCATGAGTGGGATCGGCCTGATCCTGATCATCCTCCAGCTGGGACCCTTCCTCGGTCAGGCCAGCCCCAAAGGCGGCGTGATGGGCACCCTCAATAACTTGCCCCAACTGCTGGCCAACGCGCGGCCCACCGAGATCAGCCTGGCGCTGATCACCATGGCGATCCTCTGGTTGACCCCGGCGGCCGTCAAAAAAATTGCGCCCCCGCAACTGATTGCCCTGGTGGTGGGCACCGTGCTCTCCCTGACGCTGCTCTCGGGCGGCGGCGGCGAAGAGATCCGCCGCATCGGGGAAATCGCCTCGGGATTCCCCGCCCTGCAGATCCCCCACTTTGAGCTGGGCGAATTGCAGCTGATGTTCGTGGACGCGGCCGTGCTGGGCATGCTCGGCTGCATCGATGCTCTGCTGACCTCGGTGGTGGCCGACAGCATCACCCGCACCGAGCACAACTCCAACAAAGAACTGATTGGCCAAGGCCTCGGCAACCTCGCCTCCGGCCTCTTCGGTGGCCTGCCCGGCGCCGGCGCCACCATGGGCACTGTCGTCAACATCCAG
Source organism: Synechococcus sp. LTW-R (assembly GCF_014217875.1). Classification (NCBI taxonomy): domain Bacteria; kingdom Bacillati; phylum Cyanobacteriota; class Cyanophyceae; order Synechococcales; family Synechococcaceae; genus Synechococcus; species Synechococcus sp. LTW-R. Next base: position 342,496 of record NZ_CP059060.1, on the reverse strand, counting down.
AGCGGCGGCCGCAGCGCCCTCTCGGGCATCAGCCGCGCCCTGATCTTGATGGTGGTGATCCTCGCCCTCACCGGCGTGGCCGCCCGGATCCCTCAAGCCGTCCTCGCGGGCATCGCCTTGAAGGTCGGTGTCGACATCGTCGACTGGGGCTTCATCCAGCGCGCCCACCGCATCTCGATCAGCGGTGCGCTGATCATGTATCTGGTGATTGCTCTCACCGTTCTGGTGGACCTGATCGCCGCCGTGGGCGTCGGCGTCTTCATCGCCAACATCCTCACAATCGACAAGATGAGCGCCCTGCAAAGCAAGAGCGTTAAGTCGATCAGCACCGGTGACGGCGACCTCGAGATCAGCGACGAAGAACGTCAACTGCTCGATGCCGCCCGCGGTCAAGTCCTGCTCTTCCAGCTCAACGGGGCGATGATCTTCGGTGTCGCTAAGGCCATCGGCCGCGAGCACAACGCCATCGGGGATTGCCGCGCCGTGGTCTTCGACCTCACCGAGGTCTCCCACCTCGGGGTCACTGCCGCCCTGGCCGTGGAGAACGCCGTCGAAGAGGCCATCGAGAAGGGCCGCGAGGTCTTTGTGGTTGGGGCCACAGGCACCACCAAGCGTCGCCTCGAGAAGCTCGGGCTCTACAAGAAATTGCCCCCGGAGCGCACCGGCTTGGACCGTCGCCTGGCCCTACAGCAGGCCGTCAGCGCCATCGCTTAAGCCATGGATTGGCATCCCCACCTCTGGCACCCGATCACCCAGGTGGCGCACAGCGACGCGCCCCAACGGGTGGTGCGGGCCCAGGGGTCACTGCTGGAACTCGAAGACGGCCGTGCGCTGATCGATGCCATCAGCAGTTGGTGGGTCACCCTCCATGGCCACGCCGAACCGAGCATCGCGGCCGCCATTGGGCGCCAAGCCCATGCGCTCGAGCAGGTGATCTTCGCCAACTTCAGCCACGGGCCCGCCGAACAACTCGCCAACCGACTCAGTGCCCACACCGGTCTGGAGCGGCTCTTCTTCTCCGACAACGGCTCCAGCGCCGTCGAGGTGGCACTGAAAATGGCCTGGCAGTGGTGGCGCAACCAAGGCAGTGAACGCCGCCAATTGATCGCCTTTGAAGGGGCCTATCACGGCGACACTTTTGGGGCGATGGCCGTCGGCGATCGCTCGGTCTTCACCGAAGCCTTCGAAGAGCTGCTCTTCGATGTCACCCGACTGCCCTGGCCGGCCACCCACTGGGGTGATACGAGCATCGATGAGCGGGAGGCGGCCGCCCTCACGGCCCTACGCGAAGCCCTCCAGACCCCCACCGCCGCCCTGATCGTCGAACCCCTCATCCAGGGGGCCGCCGGCATGCGCATGGTGCGCCCTCAATTCCTGAAGGCCGTTGCCGAGGAAGTCCAAGCCAGCGGGGCCCTGTTCATTGCCGATGAGGTGATGACCGGCTTCGGCCGGACCGGGGCGCTCTTTGCCTGCCAGCGTGCCGGGATTCAACCTGACCTGGTGGCCCTCTCCAAAGGACTCACCGGCGGTTTCTTACCGATGGCCGTGACCATGGCCAGTGAGCGCATCTACGCCGGCTTCATCAGCGAGAGCGAGCCCACCGCCACCTTTTTCCACGGCCACAGCTTCACCGCGAACCCCTTGGGTTGCGCCGCAGCTCTCGCCAGCCTGGATCTGCTGGAGGCCAACCCACAGGCCTACACGGGTTTTGAGGCGCGCCATCAACCGCATCTCGAGGCCCTCGCACAGCACCCCAAGGTGCAGGACGTCCGCTGCACCGGCACCGTGGCCGCTTTCGAGATCGAGGCTGGCGAGACCAGTTACCTGAACCCGATCGGCAAGGTCGTCCAGCGCCACTGCATCGAGCAGGGGGTCTATCTCCGACCCCTGGGCAACGTCGTCTACCTGCTGCCGCCCCTGTGCACGAGCGATGCCCAACTGCAGCAGTGCTACGACGCGCTGCAGTCCTGCTTGGAGCAGCTCTAGGCCGGAGGGAAGTAGCGCACCAGGGTGAACACCCGGCTGCGCCGTTCGTTGAGGGCCTCCCGCATGTTCAGGCCACGCTGGTTGAGCAGGAGGTGATCAAACCGCCGCCGGGGAATCGCCATCGGCATCACGATCGTGAATTGACTCTCCGGGCAGCGGGCTTCCTCCTCCGCCACGAACTGGGCAAAAGGATCGATCAACGACGCGAAGGGACTCTCCAGCAGGCGCAACTCAAATTGAGGCGCATCGCCGACGAGGCGATGCCAACGCTGGCGCAACGCCTCAAAGTCGTCATTCGGTTCACAGACCCACACGCCAATCACCCGATCCGAGACCTGGGCGGCGTAGCGCAAGGCCTCCAGCGTGGGACGGCTCCAGGACGCCAGCCAGACGATGCTCTGGTTCTCCAACACGTCCTGACGATCCGGCCATCGCACCGAGATGTCCTCCCCGGGCTGCAGTTCGATCGCGTCGTAAACCCGTTCGTAGCGGCGGCCGATCCCGCCCAGTCCCCAGACCATGAGCGGCAGCAACAGCACCACGATCCAGGCGCCCTCATCGAATTTGCTCAGGACGATCACCGCAAAGACCAGACCGGTCGTGATCGCCCCCAGGGCATTCATCGCCAGCCGCCCACGCCAGCCAGAGCCACGCCTGCACCACCAGTGCCGCACCAGACCCGCCTGGGAGAGGGTGAAGGCCAAGAACACGCCCAAGGCGTAGAGATTGATCGCGACATTGGTGTTGCCGCGGCAGACCACGATCACCAGCGCTGACACCAACAGCAGCAGGCCGATGCCGTTCTGGAACACCAGGCGATCCCCAAGCCAGGCCATTTGGCGGGGCAGATAGCGGTCCTGGGCGAGCAGGGCCGCCAAGCGCGGGAAACCGGAAAACGCCGTGTTGGCCGCCAAACCGAGGATCAACAGAGTGCTGATCTGCAGGCACCAGTAGAGGGGGTTGCTCGGGCCAAACACCCGCAGACCGATCTGGGCCAGCACCGTGCGATCGGGGTTCGGAGCAATCCCATAGAGAAAGGCCAAACCGCTCACGGCCAGGAACAGCAGGGCCAAAAGGACTCCCATCACGAGCAAGGTGCGCTGGGCGCGCTTGGCCGAGGGCTCACGAAAGACCTTCACGCCATTGGCAATCGCTTCGATGCCGGTCATGGCCGAACAGCCGGCGCTGAAGGCCCGCAGGATCAAAAACAGGCCCAAGGGCTCCAGGGCCGCCACCGCCGGTGGCGCATCCGGGCGGAAGCCATGGGCAAAGACGAGGTTCTGCAGACCAAAGACAGCCAGCAGTCCCACCATCACCACGAAGGAATAGGTGGGCAGAACAAACAGCCGCCCGGCCTCCTTGAGGCCACGCAAATTCGCCCACCCCACCAGGGCCAGCAGCAACAGCGACAGGCTGGTTTCATGGGGCAGCAAGCTTGGCAGCAGCGAGCTCAAGGCCTGAACCGCCGCCATCAGGCTCACCGCCGCGGTGAGGATGTAATCCACCAGCAGTGCCGCCGCCGCCACCAGCCCCGCCATGGGGCCGAGGTTCTCCCGGGCCACCACATAGGAACCACCACCCTCGGGATAGGCCTCGATCGCCTGCCGGTAGGAGAGCACCACGATGGCGATCAGCCCCACGATGCAGACCGTGATTGGCAGGGACCAGCCAAGGGCTGCACTGCCGGCCAGTAGCAACACCCCCAGGGCCGCCTCGGTCGCATAGGCCACCGAGGAGAGGGCATCCGAGGACAGGATCGGCAGCGCAATCAGGCTGGGGAGCCGCTGGGCATCAGCCTCCGCGCGCGGCAGGGGACGCCCCAACAGGCGACGGGCAAACGAGAGCACCCCTGTGGCGCGCAACTGGGCTCACCATGGCCGGATCTGCGCTTGCTGGCAGCCCATGGCCCGTGCCATGACAAAGACACCCCATCAGGGGCTGTCCATGCGCTCCAACCTCAACGACCTACTGGAACAACTGGTCCTGCGGGGTTGGGCCAAACTTGACCTGCCTGCCGGTGTTCCCAAGGTCCCACCGGACGCCCCTTGGTGGAGCATTGACCTGGGCGCCGTGACAACGGTTTCGCTGCACCCCTGGCCCAGCGGGCTGCTGGAGTTCAGCATCTGTGTCCTCATTGATGCTGAGGATCAAATCCAGTCATACGAGCTGGAATGCAACGCCATGCCAGTCCCGGTGGCACTCATCAACTGGTGGGGAGGGCTCGAGAGCGCTCTGCTGCAGGCGGAAACACTGAAAGACGAACTGATCGCCGCCTGGGATCAGGAGATCAGCGCAGGCGGCGAATGGACTTGATCAGGCGAAACGACGGCGGCCGTCGTTGAAGCTTGCAAAGCTGGTGACTTCACCGCGAGCCTGCTGGGCGCCGGAGACCTGGGCCAGCTTCCAGACGTTGCGGCTGATGCGGCGGGCATGCAGGCCACCGCGCTCCACCTCAGCGCTGCTGGGGCGGGCACCCATCAAATAGGTCACCTCGGCGGTGGTCAGAGGGGCACCGGTTCGCAGGGCGAGCTGGGTCAGCTCCAGGCGTTGGCGCAGACCGGCGATGTCACAGGAACCGCCGTCCTCAGCCTCGTTCCAGACCCAAGGCAACTCGCCTTGAGCTGCCAGTTTCTGCATCAGGGTCATGCTGACGAGTGCCAGCGCCTGATCCGCGTTGAGATCGCCGCCGTCTTGAACGGGAGCAGCGCCCTTCGCGGACGCAGAAGGGGCAGAGCGCTTAGCAGCCACGGGCAATCCTGCGGGGATGGCCGGACGGTACCGGCTCTCGCCCGCGGCGCAAGACCCCAGGGACAAGCGGACATCAACTGCGCCGCAACCAATCCGGGGCATGGCCGAACCAATCGCCGAGATCGCCGGGATCCTCCGGATCCGGCCGAAAGGATGGCCCTGGTTCCACATCCCCTAAATCCAGCTCCGCCAGCAAGCGATCGACCCCTTGGCTGGAGGCCGCCTGCTGCCGGCGCCGGGCCTGGCGCAGCCATGCCGCGACGGCGTGATGGCGGTCGGCAAATTTCTGGAGATAAATCCGTTCCTCCAACGAGACCGCCTCGTCCGCACCAATGCGGTGGACGATGTTCTGCAGACGAAGCCTGGTGGACGGTGTGAGCATCGCGAACGCACCGCGGATGGGCCCGTGTTAGCCACGCCAGCGGCGGCGGTTGTGGCCGTGGACACCTTTTCAGGCCGGCGTTAGCGAGCGAGGACACAGAGATCGGGCGGTAAGATCGCCGCGCTCCTCCCGCTGGTCAGCTGAGGACCTCACCGCCATGAAGGCGGTGCTGAACCAACTTCAGGGAGCATCCCGACCCCTTGATCGAACGCAATCCCAGGCGACGCAGTTCATCGGTCCAGATCACTGGCACCGACCTGGGATTCAGCGGCAGTGGCACCTCCCTGGATGAGCTCCATCCATCGGCCGCCAGCTGCGTCATCACCACCGACAGCGAAGCGCGGCTGGTGAGCCAAGCCAGTGCGGTCGAATCGATCGAACTGCGCACCTACGTTTTTCTCGACTCGCTCCAACCCCAGCTCGCCACCTACATGGGCACGGTGAGCCAAGGCTTCCTGCCGATCCCCGGCGATGCCTGCCTCTGGTTGGAGGTCTCCCCGGGCATGGCCGTGCACCGGGTCACCGACATTGCCCTGAAGGCCAGCACGGTCCGCCTTGGCCAGATGATCGTCGAGCGGGCCTTTGGCTCCCTCGCCCTCTATCACCGCGACCAGAGCAATGTGCTCCACTCCGGCGATGTCGTGCTGGAGGCGATCGGCAGCAGCGTCGACGAACGGACCCGTTGCAGCGTGACCTGGACCGAGGTGATTCGCGCGATCACCCCGGACCATGCGGTGCTGATCAACCGTCAGAACCGGCGTGGTTCGATGATCCAGGCGGGCATGAGCATGTTCATCCTCGAGACCGAACCCGCTGGCTATGTCCTACTCGCGGCCAATGAGGCCGAAAAGGCGAGCAACATCACGGTCGTTGACGTCAAAGCCGTCGGCGCCTTCGGCCGCCTGACCCTGGCCGGCTGGGAAGGTGATGTGAACGAAGCCGCCGCCGCCGCCATGCGCGCGGTCGAGCAGATCAACAGGCGCTCAGCCCGCTGATTTAGGCCAGACCGAAGATCTCCTTAAGGCCCGGCGCTAACGCACGCGCGGCCTTGCCACGGGAACCCAGTTTGTCCTTGAGGTGCTGACCCATCTGGGCATAAGTCAGGCCGGCTTCACGCACCCAAAAGATCGGGTCATAACCGCCGCCAGTCCCCTGGGGGCTGGTAAGGATTTCACCTCGGCAGATGCCCTCGGACTCGAGCACCGGGCGGCCCTCAGGGTCGGCTAGCACCATGGCGCTGTTAAAGCTGCCGCTGCGGTAGGGGCTCGATCCCAATTCCTGCAGCAACCGGTGGATGCGCTCGGGGTCCGTGGCGGCGTAACGGGCCGAGTAGAGGCCCGGGGCACCCGCCAGGGCATCGACCTCGAGGCCGGAGTCGTCGGCCAGCGCCCACTGCCCCGTCAACTGGGCCACCCCGCAGGCCTTCAGGCGAGCGTTTTCGAGGTACGTCGAGCCGGTTTCTTCAATTTCGAGGCCATCCGGCTGCTGACGAACCTCCAGGTCGACCGCATCCAACATCGAGCGGATCTCGGCCACCTTGTAGGGGTTGCCACTGGCAATCACCAAAATCGGCTGGGACGTGCCAGGTCGCATCCAATGACGCCAGGGGCCGCCATTGTGCCGCCTAAAGGGGTGAGGCAGGTTGGGTTGAACATTCCACCCCAGACAAATCCAGGGGCACCTGCCTCGATCGAACCGTAGGGAGGGTCCCCAGGCGCTGCAAGCGGCGCCTGGCCGGATGTGTGCAGCTCTGAACAGTTCTGGGGAGCGCCCAGAATCGACCCATCGCAACGGGTTCCTGGATGGACACCAGCCTGGTTCTCCAGAACCTGTTCACGCCCCCGGTCCTCTTCTTTTTCCTCGGCGGCATTGCCGTGTTGGTGGGCTCGGATCTGGAGATCCCCGCCCCCCTGCCGAAGCAGTTCTCGCTCTATCTCTTGCTGGCGATTGGCTTTAAGGGCGGCCTCGAGTTGCAGCACAGCGGCGTCAGTGGCCAAGTCCTACCGACCATTGCCGCCGCGGTCCTGATGTCCCTCGTGGTGCCGCTTTATTCCTTCGCGGTGTTGCGCTGGAAGCTGGACAGCTTCAATGCAGCCGCCACTGCCGGGACCTACGGCTCGATCTCGGCGGTGACTTTTATTACTGCCGAAAGCTTTCTGGACACCCAGCACGTGCCGCACGACGGCTTCATGGTCGCGGCGCTAGCGCTGATGGAGTCGCCGGCGATCATTGTTGGCCTGCTCCTGGTGAAACTGGCGGCGCCGCAGCAACGCCCCAGTTCAGGCGGAATGCGCTGGGGAGCAGTGCTGCATGAGGCGCTGCTGAACGGCTCTGTTTATCTCCTTGTCGGCAGCTTGTTGGTGGGCTTTCTCAGTGCCGCGAACAGCCCCAGCAGCGTTGAAAAGATGCTGCCCTTCACCGACAACTTGTTCTATGGCGCCCTGAGCTTTTTCCTGCTCGACATGGGCATCGTCGCCGCCCAACGCCTTCGGGACCTGAAGCAAGCCGGTGTCTTTCTGATCAGTTTTGCGGTGTTAATGCCCCTCTTTAACGCCCTCCTGGGCACGTTGATTGCCAGGGGATTGGCTCTCAGCCCTGGCAATGCCCTTCTATTTGTCGTGCTGTGCGCCAGCGCCTCCTACATCGCGGTCCCTGCGGCGATGCGGATGACGGTTCCAGAGGCCAACCCGAGTTTCTACACCTCAACGGCCCTGGGATTGACCTTTCCCTTCAACATCCTGGTCGGGATCCCGCTGTACATGGCCCTGATCAACACCGTCCTTCCCGCCGCCGGCTGAGCGATGAAACGTCTCGATGTGATCGTGAGCGAGCGGGAGCTCGATGCCGTCCTCAAAGCGATCGATGCGGCCGGCTCACCGGGCTACACCGTGATGAAACACGTGACCGGCAAGGGCCCCCACGGCTCCGTATCAGAGGCCATGGACTTCAGCGGACTGGGTGCGAATGCCCACGTCTTGGTGTTTTGCGAGCCAAAGATCGTGGAGGGACTGCGGGTCACCCTCAAGCCATTACTGGAGTATTACGGCGGCGTTGCCTATCTCTCAGACGCCGAATCGCTCTAACCGCAGTGCTTTTGGAGACGTCAGGCACCCGACCCGAAAGCCACCCGAGAAGGATCCCCAAAGTTTTGTGATGCACTGATCAGCCGCTCTTATCAAAGACTGAGGGGACGGTGATCGTGATTGAGCTCCAAATGTCTTGACTTACGGATCGTTGCCGAAGCAAGGTTGCTGGCGAACATTCCACCCCTCCTCCAGGAGCAGGTAATGGCTAACGAAACCATGGGCATCGCCCTCGGCATGATCGAGACCCGGGGTCTGGTCCCAGCGATCGAAGCCGCTGACGCCATGACCAAGGCCGCCGAAGTGCGCCTGGTCGGTCGCGAATTCGTGGGCGGCGGTTACGTCACCGTTCTGGTCCGCGGCGAAACCGGTGCTGTGAACGCTGCTGTTCGCGCTGGCGCCGATGCCTGCGAGCGCGTGGGTGATGGCCTGGTTGCCGCCCACATCATTGCTCGCCCCCACCGTGAAGTGGAGCCTGCTCTGAACAGCAGCGCCGGCTTCGTTGGTTCGAAGGACTGAGGACTGAGTTAGGCCATTGATGGCCTCTCATCCCTCTGACTTATTTCCCTCGACCCACTCGGAGATTCTCCATGGCTAAGAAGTACGACGCTGGGGTTAAGGAGTACCGCGACACGTATTGGACTCCTGATTACGTCCCCCTCGACACCGACCTGCTGGCTTGCTTCAAGTGCACCGGCCAGGAAGGCGTTCCCAAGGAAGAAGTTGCCGCTGCTGTGGCTGCTGAATCCTCCACCGGCACCTGGTCCACTGTGTGGTCCGAGCTCCTCACCGACCTCGACTTCTACAAGGGCCGTTGCTACCGCATCGAAGACGTTCCTGGCGACAAGGAATCCTTCTATGCGTTCATCGCCTACCCCCTCGACCTGTTCGAAGAGGGTTCCGTCACCAACGTTCTGACCTCCCTGGTCGGCAACGTCTTCGGTTTCAAGGCTCTGCGCCACCTGCGTCTGGAAGACATCCGCTTCCCGATGGCGTTCATCAAGACCTGCATGGGTCCCCCGAACGGCATCCAGGTCGAGCGCGACCGTATGAACAAGTACGGCCGTCCCCTGCTGGGTTGCACCATCAAGCCGAAGCTCGGCCTGAGCGGTAAGAACTACGGCCGGGTTGTGTATGAGTGCCTCCGCGGTGGTCTCGACTTCACCAAGGACGATGAGAACATCAACTCCCAGCCCTTCCAGCGTTGGCAGAACCGCTTTGAGTTCGTTGCCGAAGCTGTGAAGTCCGCTGAGCAGGAGACCGGCGAGCGTAAGGGTCACTACCTGAACTGCACCGCCGCCACCCCTGAGCAGATGTACGAGCGGGCCGAGTTCGCCAAGGAACTCGGGCAGCCGATCATCATGCACGACTACATCACTGGTGGCTTCACCGCTAACACCGGTCTGTCGCACTGGTGCCGTAAGAACGGCATCCTGCTGCACATCCACCGCGCCATGCACGCGGTGATCGACCGTCACCCCAAGCACGGCATCCACTTCCGCGTTCTCGCCAAGTGTCTGCGTCTCTCCGGTGGTGACCAGCTGCACACCGGCACCGTGGTCGGCAAGCTCGAGGGCGACCGTCAGTCCACCCTCGGCTACATCGACCAACTGCGCGAATCCTTCGTTCCCGAAGATCGCAGCCGCGGTAACTTCTTCGACCAAGATTGGGGTTCCATGGGCGGCGTGTTCGCCGTGGCCTCCGGCGGTATCCACGTCTGGCACATGCCGGCCCTGGTGAGCATCTTCGGCGACGACTCCGTGCTCCAGTTCGGTGGTGGTACCCACGGTCACCCCTGGGGTTCTGCTGCTGGTGCTGCGGCTAACCGCGTGGCACTGGAAGCCTGCGTCAAAGCCCGTAACGCCGGTCGCGAGATTGAGCGCGAAGGCCGCGACATCCTCATGGAAGCCGCGAAGCACAGCCCCGAGCTGGCCATCGCCCTCGAGACCTGGAAGGAAATCAAGTTCGAGTTCGACACCGTCGACAAGCTCGACGTCAACTGATTTCGAAGCGAGTGGGAGACGGAGTCAGCTTCGGTTGACTCCTACCCACTCAGTGATCGGAACAGGACATCGAACCAAATCAAGGTTCATTCATTCCATCCATCTCAAGGAACCCCATGCCTTTCAAGAGCACCGTGGGTGACTACCAAACAGTCGCCACCCTGGAGACCTTCGGCTTCCTCCCGCCGATGACCCAGGACGAGATCTACGACCAGATCGCGTACATCATTGCCCAGGGTTGGAGCCCGCTCGTTGAGCACGTCCACCCCAGCCGCTCCATGGCCACCTATTGGTCCTACTGGAAGCTGCCCTTCTTCGGTGAGAAGGACCTGAGCGTCATCGTGAACGAGCTCGAAGCTTGCCACCGCGCTTACCCCGACCACCACGTGCGTCTCGTGGGCTACGACGCCTACACCCAAAGCCAAGGCGCTTGCTTCGTGGTGTTCGAAGGCCGCTGATAAAGCGCCTTCATCAAGTTGTGGTCTCGGGTGATCTCGAGACCACTCCTTCTTTTACGCATTAACCATCTGATTGCGGGTTTCCGCCTTCAGATTCCAAGCATTGTCGCGCTGGGTTGATTGAGATCAACCAGCCCGTTAATGCCATCCAGTCATTCCATACACCGGGCGGACATGGCCACTAAATCGAGTCGCGAAGCAGCCCTGGAGCGCCGCAAGGCCCTCACCGACGGCGGTAAGAAAGCCTCCGGCCGTTACGGCAGCGGTGGTGGTCGCGTTCGCAGCGCTTCCGATGCCCGTCCGACCCGGACCAACGCCGCTCCCAGCAGCGCCCCCCGTCCGGCTGCCGCTGAAGCAGTTGACCCTGCTGCGGCACCGACCCGTCAGCTGTCCGCCCCCATCAGCGCCCATCGGTCCAACGCCGGCAAGCGGGTTTCGAACCCCAGCCGCGACCTGGTGCTCTCCCGCCGTGAGGCCATGACTCGCGGTGGCAAGCGCGCGGACACCTCCAAAGACCGCACCCGCACCGACGTCGCGAAGGAAGCCCCGAAGGCAGCTGCGGCGCCCGCTGCTGAGCACAAGTGCAAGTGCCAAGACAAGACCAGCGATACCCAACAATCCCGTTCGGCGTCCCTGTCGCTCTCCAGCGAGCGGGCTGCCTCTAGCTCCAGCCGTGCCGGCAGTGAGCGTCGCGCCGCTGCCCGCAAGGGGACCGCTCAGCACAACGCCAGCCGCGCCCTGGTACTGGCTCGCCGTGAGGCCCTGAGCAAGCGCGGTAAGTCCGCCAGCAACTCCACCAAGACCGGTGCCGCGGCTGTCGCCCGCCAGATCAACCCTGATCTGAGTGCCCGCGAGCTGGCCCAGAAAGTCCGTGAGCTGAAAAGCAAGACCGGTGCTGCCGGCAGTGCCCGCAACAGCGGCACCCGCCCCAGCGGCCCCAACCGCCACGGCGCCAAGCAAGCCGCCGCCGATGCCGCCTGGAAGGTGGGCGTCAGCGAAACCCTCTCCGGTCAAACGGTCACCGGCACCCAAGCCAACCGTTCGGTGAAAACCACCGGCAACGAAGCAGCCACCTGCCGTTCGATCACCGGTACCGAATATCTCGGCGCCGAGGTGTTCCAGACCTTCTGCGGTGGCCAACCCGCCAGCAGCAACCAGCCCTCAAAGGTGCGCGTCAGCGCCACCAGCCACGGCAACCGCGTCACCGGTAACGAAGTCGGCCGCGGTGAAAAGGTCACCGGCGATGAGCCCGGAACCTGCAAGACCGTGACCGGTACCGAGTACATCTCGGCCAACCAGTCCAGCTCCTATTGCGGTGGCGTGAATCCGTCCGTCCGCAAGGTGGGGCGCAGCCAGACCCAAGGCGGCCAGGCCGTCAGCGGCGTCATGGTGGGTCGCAGCGAGCGCGTCACCGGAGATGAAGCCGGTTCAGGCCGCAACCTGACGGGCGACCAGTACCTGGGTTCTGATGCCAGCGTCGGTGGCCGTGCGGCCACCAAGGTCAGCAGCCAGAACACCCTTCGGGGCACCGATGTCACCGGCACCGCCGTGGGCCGCAGCAAGCAAGTCACCGGCGATGAACCCGGTAGCTGCCGCAACGTCACTGGTGATGAGTACATCGGCAGCGAGCAGTTCGACGGCTTCTGCGGCACGCGTCCCGCACCGGAAGCCGCGAAGGTGGGCTTCAGCATCACCAACCGCAATCAAGTGGTCAGCGGCAGCCGCACCGGCCGCTCTGAAAAAGTCACCGGTGATGAGCCCGGCAGCTGCAAGGTGGTGACCGGCACCCCCTACGCCGGCCTCGAGCAGGCAGGCGACTTCTGCAACACCTCCGCCGTTCGCGCTGTCCGTGAGCGCACCCCCGTCCGCAACTCCAACCGCATGACCGGCATTCAGCCCGGCATCGGTGGTGTGATGACCGGCGCCGAGCGCGGCGCCTGCGAATCCATCAGCGGCACCCCCTACGTCGGTGCGGACCAACAGGCCAACGCCTGCGGCACTGCTCCCAGCCGCGATGCCGACTTTCCCCAGCCCCTGAACGGTGCGGCTTGGCAAGAGTTCAGCGTCCAATCCCCGGCGCGTGCTGCTCAGGAAGAGCGCGAAAGCACCGGTCGCGTCACCGGCAGCACCTACGAGCAAGGCGGACGGATCACTGGTCCTTTCGATATGGCCAGCGGCAAGATCACCGGCACTGAACAGTTCCGCTTCGACCGTCGCTCCAGCCAGCGCCTGGCCCAAGCCCAGGAGCCCGTGGCCATCGCCGCCGATGAGGCCCAAGCCTCCCGCGTCACCGGGGAAGGCTCCGGCACCAAGATCACCGGCGATGACTGGGATCGTGGAGACCGCGTCACCGGCACCGAGGGCCGTTCGGCCCGCCGCCGGAACCCCACCCGCGTGGGTCCGATGAGTGCCATGCCCGGCGTTCAGCCGAAGCGCAACGACGAAGTTCCCGCTCCCAACAACAAGGTGACCGGCTCCAGCGGCAGCACCGATCAGGGCTCTCTGATCACCGTCTCCGGCGGCGCCCGGGGCTGAGGAGCACTTCGAGATGCCTCAGCGTTCCGCCAATAACGAGCGGCCGCTAGCACCAACGGCCCCCAGCCGCCGCCAACGCGGCACTGGGGACCCGGTCTCGGTCAACCCAGCGGACTCTCCCGCTGAGCTCAACCCCAGCAGTGCCTTCAGCAAGGTTCTGCGTCAGCGTGAATTGGCGAACGCCTCCCGCACCCCCAGCGGCGCGACACGCCCCAGCGGCCCCAGGGCAAAGAAACCCTCCAGCGCGGTGGTCAGCACCAAGCTGGGGAACGCTCGCCGCGTTCGTCCTGTCGCGACCCAGGTCGTTCTGGACCGCAGCTCCAGTGCAGTCCTCTCGGCCAGCTCGATGCGTTCCGGTGGACTCCATCCACTGAGCAACGGCCAAGCCAACGCCGCCCTACGGGCTTACGAGGAGCAGACCCTTGGCTCCTTTGACCGGATCGTGCCGGTCCTGAAGCGCCTCTCGGCCCTTCAGCACGAGAACAATTTTGTTGAGCAGGCCCAGCGCCTGGCCCTCGCTGAGCTGGGCCATGAGCTGCCCCAGCCGATCCTCGAGACCGCCTGGACCGCGCAACTGGACATGCGCACCCTCTTTGCCTGGTGCGTCTTTGAGGCCTACGAGCAAGCCAGCCTCTCCTTCTTCAACGACGATCCCCTGGCGGCCCAGTCCGGCAGCAGCGACGCCGAATCCTTCAACGCCTTCCTGCTGGAGTGCGGCTTCCATCTCTTGGATGTCACCCCCTGCGCAGACGGTCGCCTGGCCCATGCGATCGCCTATGCGCTCAGGCTGCCGTTCAGCTCGGTGCGCCGCCGCTCCCATGCCGGTGCGATGTTCGACGTCGAGAACACCGTCGACCGCTGGGTCAAGACCGAGCACAGGCGTTACCGCGAAGGGCTTCCGAACCCTGCCCACGCCGACACCCGTTACCTGAAAACGGTCGTCTACCACTTCAGCTCGAAGGACCCCTGCCATGAGGGCTGCGCCGCCCATGGCAGCGATGACACCGCCGCCGCCGCCCAGGGGCTGCAACGTCTGCAGGACTTCCAGCAAGCGGTCGAGAACAGCTTCTGCTGCGGCGCCTCCGTCGATCTGTTGCTGATCGGCATGGACACGGACACCGACGCGATTCGGGTCCACGTTCCCGGTGCCGAGGGCAGCACCAACCTGGAGCGCTGGCTCGATGCCCGCGACGTCTATGAGGCGACCCGCGGCATGCGCGCGGACCAGGCCCGGGATGAGATCGAGAAGCAGGTCAGCTCGGCTGCAGCCGGGGCCCCCGATCAGGGCATGGTCAAGCTGATCAGCCGACTGATCGAGAACAACCTTTCTCAAATCGATTACGTCCGCCAGTACCACGGCGGCAGCTACAGCGATTTCGGCCACGCCGAGCGTTTCATCGGTGTGGGCATCGGCTTCAAGGAGATCCACCTGCGCAACCTGACCTACTTCGCCTACATGGACACCGTGGAAGAAGGCGCTCCCGATCTCGACGTCGGGGTCAAGATCTTCAAGGGCCTCAACGTCTCCCGCGGTCTACCGATTCCGGTGGTGCTGCGCTTCGACTACCACGGTGCCGTTCCCGGTGCCCGCGAACGTGCAATCCAGCACTGCGAGCGGGTGAAGGCCGCCATCGAGGCCCGTTACAGCGAACTCTGTGAGCAAGGTCTTTTGCACACCCTTCTCACCGTGAGGGATCGCGATCGGCACATTCCGGCCGAGACCGTAAGTTCCTCAATCACGTTCAACACAGGAGGGGGGCACTGACATGTTGATCTGCAAAGTGGTGAAGCCACTGGTTTCCACCAACCGCATCGCGGACTTCCAGCACAAACACCTCCAGGTCGTGCTCGATGGCAGCACCCAGAAGGTGGCTGTCGATGCCGTCGGTGCCATCCCCGGCGATTGGGTGATTTGCGTCGGTAGCTCCGCGGCCCGCGAAGCGGCCGGCAGCAAGTCCTATCCGAGCGATCTGACGATCGTCGGAATCATCGACCACTGGGATCCAGACGCCGGCAAAGAGATGGCGGCGGGCAAACCCCAAGGGGCAGCCAAGTAATGGAGATCATGCAGGTGATGGGATCGATGGTCTGCACCCAACGGGTGGAGGGCTTCGCCCACCAAAACCTGCGGATCTTGCGCAACTCCAAGGGCAAGTTGAACGTCGCCACCGATCCGGTGGGTGCCTCCCCCGGCAATTGGGTGTTCACCGCCAGTGGCTCCGCTGCCCGCCACGCCACCGGCAACGCCAACTTGTTCACCGATCTCACGATCGGCGGCATCATCGACCACTGGTCGCCCGACGGCTAAGGAGCCCTGCGTTCCTCCCAGCCAGCCTGGGTCCATTCCGTTTCCACCAGCGACCATCCACCGGGCTTAGCCCATCACCGTCATGGCCACACCACGATCCCGAGCCACCAGCACGTCAGCGAGCGCAAAAACCAGCGCGAAGCCTTCTGCCGCCAAAGCAGCTGCCGCTAAGCCTGCGGCCGGGACCACTCCGGTGACCGCGATCCCCGCGGCGGCCGCCAAGGCCAGCACCCCCGCTCCGGCGGCAGCCTCTGCCCCCGTGACGGTGACCGCCAAGACGGTCGCTTCGACCCCCGCGAAAACCGCGGCCAGCTCCGCCGCCAAGGCGGCTCCGGCCGCCCGCCGCAGCACCCGCGCTGCGGCCTCTCGCTCCTCTGCCTCCGGCTCGGGCTCCGGCGGCAACCGCTCTACCCCCTCCACTCGCACCTCCCCCATGGCTTCTTCCGTTCAAGGCATTGCTCTCGGCATGATCGAGACCCGCGGTCTGGTGCCCGCGATCGAAGCAGCTGATGCCATGACCAAGGCGGCTGAAGTGACCCTGATCGGTCGCGAGTTCGTCGGTGGTGGCTACGTCACCGTGCTGGTGCGTGGCGAAACCGGTGCTGTGAACGCCGCCGTTCGCGCTGGCGCCGACGCCTGCGAGCGCGTGGGTGACGGCCTCGTGGCAGCCCACATCATTGCCCGCCCCCACGCCGAAGTGGAGCCCGCCCTGTCCAGCACCAACAACCGCCGGGCCTGATGACCATGGACGCCGTCCATCCGCGCGTCCTGGGTTTTCTGGGGCGAGCCCTCAGCCTTGAGCTGACCGCTGTTCAGCAGTACATGACCCAGGCCTCCCTCGCGGGGCTCTGGGGTGATGAGGCATCCGCCGAACGGTTCCGCGAGGAAACCGTGGAGGAGATGCAACACGCTGAGCGGATCGTCCAGCAGATGCTCTCCCTTGGCGTGGCACCGGCAGCCTCCCAACTGCAGCCGGTCACCCACGCCACCGATCTGGTGGGACTGCTCGAGCAGAACGCCGATCTGGAGCAGCAACTCGTCAGCCACTACGACGAAGCCGTGCGTTTTTGTCGTCTGCTGAACGACCAAAACAACGCGGCCTTCTTCCAGTCCCTGCTGGACGACGAGCAGCACCATATGCAGGACCTGGAGGCCTGGCTCAAGGAGCTCGGCGGTCGCCGTCCACGTGGGTATGGCCGTTACGGCAACCGCCGCCGCGGAACCCTGCAGGACCGCGCCAGCTTCTGAGTCGCTTGGATGCTTCTGGTTTCGTCAATCGGCATCAGAAGCGCCTAAATTCCGCCACCGAAGCCGCATTCGGCGGCCCAATTCTTTAACCGTTTGAGCGCCGCTCTACCCCTCCCCCTGCAACTGATCTGGCTGATCCCGATCTACGGGTTCAGTGGGATGCTCCTGTCGTTGCCCTGGGCGACGGGGTGGATCAAGCGCAATGGCCCCCGTCCGGCGGCCTACCTCAATCTGTTGATCACGTTGCTCGCCGTTGTGCACGGCAGCCTGGTGATCCGCTCGGTCTACGAGATCGGACCGCAGCATGTCGATCTGGCCTGGTTCCAGGCCGCTGACTTGAATCTCCGCATTGGCTTCGATCTCTCGCTGACGAATCTGGCTGCGCTGGAGTTCGTCACGACGATGAGCCTGATCTGCCAGGTCTATGCCCTGGGCTACCTCGACAAAGAGTGGTCCCTGGCCCGCTTCTACGCCCTGATCGGTTTCTTCGAAGGGGCCATGAGCGGTGTGGTGCTCAGCAGCAACCTCTTCATGAGCTATTTCCTGCT
The DNA here is from genome assembly GCF_014217875.1 of Synechococcus sp. LTW-R. Classification (NCBI taxonomy): domain Bacteria; kingdom Bacillati; phylum Cyanobacteriota; class Cyanophyceae; order Synechococcales; family Synechococcaceae; genus Synechococcus; species Synechococcus sp. LTW-R. The sequence continues at coordinate 325,197 of NZ_CP059060.1, read as the reverse complement.
GGAGATGCTCACGCTTTCGACCTATCTGCTGGTGGGGTTCTGGTATGCCCAGCCCTTGGTCGTGACCGCCGCCCGCGACGCTTTCCTGACCAAGCGCGTTGGCGATGTTCTGCTGTTGATGGGGGTGGTTGCACTCTCGGCCTTTGCCGGCTCGATGGAGTTCAACGACCTCTACGACTGGGCCGGCAACCTCAAGGGAACGGGGGCCCTCGGACCACTCGGCATCAGCCTGTTGGGCCTCGGCCTGATTGCAGGCCCGATGGGCAAGTGCGCCCAGTTCCCGATGCACCTTTGGCTCGACGAAGCCATGGAGGGCCCGAACCCGGCTTCGATCCTGAGGAATTCCGTCGTGGTGACCTGCGGGGCGATCGTGCTGATGAAGCTGATGCCGATCGTTCGGCTCTCGCCGGTCGCCACTGATGTCTTGCTGGCGGTCGGAGCCATCAGTGCGATCGGTGGAGCCCTGGTCTCCTTGGCCCAGGTGGACCTCAAACGCGCCTTCAGTTACTCGACGACCTCCTATCTGGGTCTCGTTTTCATCGCGATCGCCCTCCAACTGCCTGGCATTGCCCTGCTCTTGCTCTTCGCCCATGGCCTGGCCCGGGCGCTGCAGTTCATGGGGGTGGGCAGCATCATCGCCACCACCAACTGTCAGGACCTGACGGAGCTCGGCGGCATTGGCACCCGCATGCCCGCGACCTCCTTGGCCTTCATCATCGGCAGCGCCGGCGTCGTCGGTCTGCTGCCCCTCGGCTCCTTCTGGTGCTACGGCCTCATGGTCAACAGCCTCCAGGACAGCGCGCCGGGCTTTGCGGTGGTTTTCTTACTCACCAACCTGCTGACGGCCACGAACTCCACCCGGGTCTACCGCTCCTTGTTCCTTGGGAAGCCTCTGCCGAAGACCAAGCGTGCGCCTGAGGTCAATTGGTTGATGGCCCTGCCCATGGTCAGCCTGAGCGTGATCGTGCTGCTGCTGCCCGCGATGATGCAGCGCATCGATCCCGTACCAGGAATCGCCTCCTTCAGCCTTCCGGTGGCCGGTGCGGTCTCAGTTTCCGGCCTGATCGGTGTGGTGATCGGAGCCCTGATCCCCCTCGATCAGTTCTGGTCACGCTCCACAACGCCGTGGATCCGAACCCTGCAGGATCTGCTGGCCTACGACTTCTACACGCCGGAGATTTACAAGCGCACGGTCGTCAGCCTCGTGGCCAACCTGGCGCAATTCACCCTCTGGTTTGATCTCAACGTGATCAAGGCCATGGCCGATGGTGTCGGCAACCTCTCGATGGCCACCGCCAACGGACTGAAGCTCAGCGTCAGCGGTAAGACCCAGAGCTACGTGCTGACGGTGTTGCTGGCGATTGTCTTGCTGCTCGGTGTGCTCCAGCTCGGACGGGGAGGTTGATCGATGTTGCTGAGTTCTCTGCTTCTGATCCCCTTCCTGGGGACCGCCATCCTGCTGCTCTGGCCGGGGGAGCAACCCCTGGGACGGCTGCGCCTGATCACGATCGCCATCCTTGTGGTCCAGCTGCTGGCCAGCCTGGTGATCACCGTCCAGTTCGATCCCGGCATTGCCGGGATGCAGCTGCAGGAATTCCACAGCTGGCTGCCGGGCATCGGTCTGGATTATTCCCTCGGGATCGACGGCCTTTCCCTGCCGTTGGTGCTGATCAATGCCGCCCTGACTTTGGTTTCGGCGGTCATCACCCGCGATATCGATCGAAGGCCGCGGATCTACTTCGCGATGCTGCTGCTGATCAGCGGTGCCGTAAATGGTGCCTTCATCGCCGACAACCTGCTGCTCTTCTTCCTCTTCTATGAGCTCGAGCTGATCCCGCTCTGGCTCCTTATCTCAGTTTGGGGGGGCGCCAACAAGGCCTATGCCGCCACGAAGTTCCTGATCTTTACGGCCATCTCCGGGATGTTGATCCTGGGGGCCTTCCTGGGCTTGGCCCTGCTCACCGGCAGTGTCGACTTCAGCATCACCCCGGTCCTCTCGGATCGCCTGGCCATGGGCGGTCAAATCGTTCTGCTGGTGGCGATCCTGCTGGGCTTTGGCATCAAGATCCCCCTGGTGCCGCTGCACAACTGGCTGCCGGATGCACACACCCAGGCCGCCACCCCGGTCTCGGTCCTGCTGGCGGGTGTGCTGCTGAAACTCGGCACCTATGGCCTGCTGCGGTTTGGTCTGCAGCTCTTCCCGGAAGCCTGGGCTGAACTGGCCCCGGGCCTAGCCATTTGGGCGGCCATCTCCGTGCTCTATGGCTCCCTGGCGGCCATCGCCCAGACCGACATGAAGCGAATGGTGGCCTTCAGCTCGGTCGGCCACATGGGTTACGTGCTCTTGGCTGCCGCGGCCAACACGCCGATCAGCCTGCTTGGGGCCGTCTTCCAGATGGTGGCCCACGGTCTGATTTCGGCCCTGCTCTTCCTGCTGGTGGGCATCGTCTACCGCAAGACCGGCACCCGCGATCTCAAGGTGCTCCATGGCTTGCTGAGCCCCGAGAAGGGTCTCCCCCTGACCGGAACCCTGATGATCCTGGCGGTCATGGCCAGCGCCGGCCTGCCCGGCATGGCGGGCTTCATCTCCGAATTCCTGGTCTTCCGCGGCAGCATCGCGGCCTTCCCCGTCGCCACCCTGCTCTCGATGGTTGGCTCGGGTCTGACGGCGGTCTACTTCCTGCTGCTGGTGAACCGCGCCTTCTTCGGCCGCCTCTCCATTACCCCGGACAGCGACGATCCGATCAAGGACGCCCGCTTGGACGTGCAACTCGCTCCGGTGGCTCCGAGGGAGACCTATCCGGCCATCGCCCTGGCGGCAGCGATTGTTGCGCTTGGGCTCTTACCGTTTGGCCTCAGTTACCTGAGCGAGACCTCGATCACCGCCTTGGCCCTGCAATCGATGGGAGTGAGCTGAGATGCCTGTTATTCCTGCCGAGCTGGTTCACAGCAACCCCGGCCTCGACACCGAGCAGATCATCGCCAAGCTGCTTGGCGGTGAAACCCTCCTCAGCGATACCCCCGATCATCTGATCGAGGTCGTCGATGTGCTCGAGAGCTATGGCGAAGTCCTGGACGCCTACAGCAAGAACCTGATCTACCAAGGGGAACATCAGTTCCTCAATCCATTCCCGATCTTCAAGTACCTCGACGGGGACCTCAGCCCCGCCAAGATCTGGCGCCATCTCAACCACGACCGAATCAACTTCGAGTACGCCGAGTACTGCATGAAAGGCATGCTCTGGCATGCCACCGGCGGGATGGATGCCTACTTCGACAGTGAGGCCTTCGCCGAGAACTGCAACGCGATCATCGCCGCCAAGCGCCGGCGCGACCCGCTGCTGGCAATCCTGCATCCGCTCTTCCCGGATTTCCTGAGCGAACTGATCCGCAACGCCGCCACGACCCATGCCCTGGGTCAGTTCTGGCGGGTGATGAGCGATCTGTTCATCGATCTGGCCAAGGCTGAGCGCTCTGGCTCCGTGCGCTCGATCCCGGATGTGGTCGACTTCATCAAACAGGGACTGGTGGCGGCCGCCGCCAACCCGATCGAATACGGCGTGATGATCGGCGGGCAACGGTTCTGGATCCTGCCGCCCGAGGCCAAGCTCACCTTCTTGGTGGATGTGGCCGTCCCCTACGTCGAAGCGGTCTTCCTGCGGGGCATGCCCTTCCTGGGCACCGTCAGCTACAACGCCCAGGCCCAGCAGATCTCACCGGACCAGGCGACCTTCACCTACGGCGCCCTCTACGCCGATCCCCTACCCACGATGGGTGCCGGCGTTCCGCCCAGCCTGCTGATGCAGGACATGTACCGCCATCTGCCCAAGCGTCTACACGAGTGGTATTGGGAACGCACCCGCGGCGAGGGGGATGTGCGCGAAAAGATTTGCCGCAGCTTCCAGAAGTCGATGTTCTGCGTGACCAACGCGGCCATCAGCGGCACGATGCCCCACGCCCTGGACACGACTAACCCGGAGGAACAGGAGGCCAACCGGGCCTATGCCGCCTCCTGGGCAGGTCGCCTGGTGATCGGCAGGACCGACTGCCTCGCGGCGTAGGGTCAAGCCATGGATCAACGTTGGAACCCACGGCCCAAGCCCGATCGCGTCGAATGGCTGGAATGCCGGATTGAATTCGAGGATTACGCAGGCAATCGGGCTTTTCTGGATCGCCTCAACGACTTCTGTGAACAGGAAGGGCGTTACCCCGACCTCAGTTTTGGTCGTACATACGTGAACATCACCCTGAGGCCTGAAGAGGAGGGGGCCAATATCGGCGAGGCTGACCACGCGTTTGCCGCTGCCATCGATGGTCTCATCTGAGCAGCCCGACAGCACGCCGGTTGATCTCCAGGCCGCCTACGAAGGCGCCGAGGTTCAGGACGTTCTTGATCAACTCGACCGGGAGCTGATCGGCCTCAAACCCGTGAAAACGCGGATCCGTGAAATCGCGGCTCTGCTGGTCGTCGATCGCGCCCGCAAGCAGGTGGGGCTCTCCACGACGGCCCCCAGCCTGCACATGTCCTTCACGGGTCGGCCGGGCACGGGCAAGACGACCGTGGCCGAGCGAATGTCGCAGATTCTGCACAAGCTCGGCTATGTGCGCAAAGGCCATGTGGTCACCGCCACCCGGGATGATCTGGTGGGGCAATACATCGGCCACACCGCACCGAAAACGCGGGAGATGCTCAAAAAGGCGATGGGCGGGGTGCTGTTCATCGACGAGGCCTACTACCTCTATCGTCCTGAAAACGAGCGGGACTACGGCGCGGAGGCGATCGAGATCCTGCTCCAGGTGATGGAGAACAACCGCGATGACCTCGTCGTCATCTTTGCGGGCTACAAGGAGCGTATGGATGTCTTCTACCAAAGCAATCCAGGTCTCTCCTCCCGGGTCGCCAATCACATTGATTTCCCGGACTACAGCGCGAGTGAGCTGCTCGCGATTGCCCGGTTGATCCTGGCGGAGGAGAACTACCGCTTCAGCGAGGAGGCCCTGGCAGCCTTCGCGGATTACATCGATCGGCGCATGCAACTGCCGTTCTTTGCGAATGCCCGCTCGATCCGCAATGCGATCGATCGCGCACGGATGCGCCAGGCCAATCGTCTGTTCAAGGTGATGAACAGCAGTCAGCTCACCAAGCTGGATCTGATGACTCTCGAAGCGGATGACATCACCGCCAGCCGCGTCTTCTCCGGTGAAGTCGAAGGCCTCGACCCCAGTGAGCCGATCACCGATTAACGCCTAGCGGGTGCGGCGGCGGGAGTCGATCTGAAGGAGATCGCGCACCTGCTGAACCTGGCGACCCAGCTGGGGATCGGCCGCGAGCTTCTTCTCGGTTTGCTCGACGGCGTACATCACCGTGGAGTGATCCTTGCCGCCAAAGGCATCGCCAATGCGGGGTAGGGAGAGGTTGGTGCCCTGGCGCATCAGATACATGCCCACCTGGCGGGCTTGGCTGACGGCCCGTTTGCGGCTGGCGCTCTTCATCTCATCGACGCCGACACCAAAGACCTCGGCCACCTTGCTGAGCACTTGATCCGGAGTGACCTCCACCTCAACGCCCGCGGGATCGAGCATCGGCGCGACCGATTCCACCGTCATCGGCAGGCCGGTGATCGAGGCAAAGGCCACGGCCCGAGTCAAAGCACCCTCGAGTTCACGGATGTTGGAGGTGAAGCGACCCGCCAGGTAGTGGATCAAGTCCCGGGGCAAGCTGACCCGCTCGTGCTCGACCTTTTTGTGCAGGATCGCCATCCGCGTTTCCAGATCCGGGGTCTGGATGTCGGCGATCAGGCCCATCGAGAAGCGTGAGATCAAGCGCTCCTGCAGCCGGGGGATTTGGCTGGGGGGGCGATCGCTGGCGATGACGATCTGGCGCCCGGCTTCATGCAGGGCGTTGAAGGTGTGGAAGAACTCCTCTTGGGTGTACTCCTTGCCTTCGATGAATTGGATGTCGTCCACCAGGATCAGATCAGCAGCCCGGTAGCGGTCCCGGAATTTCTGCATGCCGTCCTTGCGGATGGCTTGGATCAAATCGTTGGTGAAGGTCTCGGTGCTGACGTAGGCGACCCGGGCGTCAGGGTCAATCTCGAGGCGGTAGTGGCCGATGGCCTGCATCAGGTGGGTCTTGCCCAGACCCACGCCACCGCAGATGAAGAGGGGATTGAATTCCCGGCCGGGGGATTCCGCAACGGCGAGGGCCGCCGCGTGGGCCATGCGGCTGTTCGGCCCCACCACAAACCGGTTGAAGACGTAGCGGGGATTCAGGCCCGGGGCCAGCTTGCGCGGGGCTTCCCCCGTAGCGGTGCGTTGCTGGGGGGCGGGACTGCCGGGGGCCGCGTCCACGCCGGCGGTGGTGGGGGGCTGACCGTTCAGGGTGATGCCCTGAGCCGATTCGCCACCGGCTTCCACGCTGACCGCGATCGAGCGACCGGCGATCTCGCTAGCCACCGCCGCGATGGTGCTCAGGTAGTTCTTGCGCAGCCAGCCGCAGGCAAAGGTGTTGGGGGCGAGCAGCTGCAGTTCGTTGCCCTGGAGCGCGACACAGGTCGCTGGACGAATCCAGGTCTCAAAGGTGGGCTTGGAGAGGTTCCCTTGGAGTGCTTCTTGAACCTGACGCCACAGCGTTTCTCCCTGCTGCACCGTCACGTCGTCCCCTGGGGCTCATGAATATAGGGGTGGTCTGAAGGGGGAGTGTCTCCGATGATGCGCCTGAACACCTGCCCCACGCCCGCGCGCAGCATGACCCGTTTGATGCATGGCGTTCGCCCCCAGCTCGCCTTGGGTTGCCTGCTGCTCGGCCTGGGATTGAGCGGCTGCAACGGCACCGGGCTGCGCCTGCCCGGCTGGGGTAGTGGCAAGGGCAGCGATCCCGCCCAGGTCAGTGATGCCCCAGCTGCTGCTCCGCTACCTGGGGGCAAAAGCTTTGTGGTAAACGCCGTCGACAAGGTGGGACCGGCGGTCGTGCGCATCGACACGGTGCGGCGGGTGGTCAACCCGATGGGCGGCCTCTTTGGCAGCGGACCCTCGGTGCAGCAACAGCAGGGGCAAGGCTCGGGCTTCATCACCCGCTCCGACGGGGTGATCCTGACCAACGCCCACGTCGTGGAGGGCACCAATGAAGTCGGCGTGACCCTGCCCGATGGGCGCAACTTCAAAGGCAAGGTGCTGGGCTCCGACCCGATCACCGATGTCGCCGTGGTGAAGGTGGCAGCCGCCAACCTGCCGGTGGCCCCCCTGGGCAACTCCAAGAGTGTGCGTCCCGGCGAATGGGCGATTGCGATTGGCAACCCCCTCGGCCTCGACAACACGGTCACCCTGGGAATCATCAGTGCGGTGCAGCGCACCAATGCCCTCGGCGAAGGGCAGCGGGTCCCCTACATCCAGACCGATGCGGCCGTGAACCCCGGAAACAGCGGCGGCCCCTTGATCAATGACCGGGGCCAGGTCATCGGGATCAATACGGCCATCCGCCAGGCCCCAGGGGCGGGCCTGAGCTTTGCGATCCCGATCAACCTTGGCCGCCAGATTGCCGCCCAAATCCTGGATCGCGGCCAAGCCTCCCATCCCTATATCGGTGTGCGCCTGCAGGCCCTCACCCCGCAGTTGGCCAGGGAGGTGAATGCGACCGATGCCGAATGCCGCCTGCCGGAAACCAAGGGGGTCGTCGTCGTGGAGGTCATCCCAGGCAGCCCGGCCGCCAAGGGAGGCATGCGCGCCTGTGACCTGATCGAAGAGGTGGGGGGCAAGCCCGTGAAGAACCCCTCCGAAGTGCAGGTCGCCGTGGACCAGGGCCGGGTCGGCCAGAACCTGGCGATCGTGATCCAGCGGAAGGAGCGGACCCTGACCCTGCAGATCAAACCCGCCGAACTCCCGCGCGGAAAGTAGGCGCGGCATGGCCACTGCCCCGTTGACGCTGGTGGTGATGGCCCGCTGGCCAGCCCCCGGCCGCTGCAAAAGCCGACTGGCACGCCAAACCGGTCGCTGGAGCGCGGCCCAGGTGCAACGCCGGCTCACCCAGCACAGCCTGCAGGTGGGCGGCAGCTGGAGCCAACGGCACGGGCACAGCCTGGAGGTCGCCGTTGATGGACTGGGGCCCCGCGGCCTGCGCCGCTGGCAGCAGGAGCTGCGACCGCTTGCACCGGGCGCGCGCTTGAGCGCGCAGGGGGGCGGCAGTTTGGGCTGCCGGATGCAACGGCAACTGCAGCGGGCTTTTCAGGGGGGGGCTGAACGGGTACTCGTCATCGGCACGGACCTGCCGGGCCTGGAAACCCAGGACCTGGAGGCCGCCGCCGAGGCCCTGCTCAGCGCACCCCTGGTGATCGGCCCCGCCTGCGATGGGGGCTACTGGTTGATGGGCCTGAACCGCGCCGGCTTCCAGCGGGCCGGCGCCCACCTGATGAGTGGCATCCCCTGGGGAACCAGCCAGGTGCTGCAGAGCAGCTTGGCGGCGGCGGCGCAACGCGCCTTGCCGGTTCAGCTGCTGCGGGAGCAGAACGATCTCGACGAAGGCCAGGACCTCGAGAACTGGTGGCGCTGCCAGTTGCCACCGCCATGAGCCGCCCCCCCCTGGCGGTGGTCATCCCGGCGCGGCTGGAGGCCGAGCGGTTGCCGCTCTTGCTGGCGGACCTGCAGCAAGCACCAGCCGGGCTCGTGCGCGAGACGATCGTGGTGGATTCCAGCCCTGAGCCCGACACAGCGGCGGTCGCCCAACGGGCTGGGGCTCAGGTCTTACGCAGCGGTGCCAACCGGGGACGGCAACTGCAGGTCGGCATTGCGGCGGCAACGGCTCCCTGGCTGTTGCTGTTGCACGCCGACTCGAGGCTCCCCACGGGTTGGGGGACGCGGGTGGAGCGGGCCATGGCCGATGAACCGGCCGCCTGGTACTTCGACTTCCAGGTCGCCGCGGCCGGCCTCAACCTGCGGCTGCTGGAGTGGGCCGTCCACTGGCGCTGCCAGCTCAGGGCCCTGCCCTACGGCGATCAGGGGCTGCTGCTCCCGCGCGCGCTCCTCGAGCAGGCCGGCGGCATGCGCCCCCTCGCGCTCATGGAGGACTTGGATCTAATCCAACGGCTGCAACCGCTGGCGCCGATCCGCCGTCTCGGCCTACCGCTCGCGGTTCATGGCCGCCGCTGGAGACGGGATGGCGTACTCAAAACCGCGCAACGCAACGCCGCTCTGCGGAGGGCCTGGCGTCAGGGGGCCACGGAAGACGAGCTCGCCCAGCGCTACTACCGCTAGGGGGCGTACCAAAAGGCGCAGCGGCGGTTCTGGGGTTCCAGCTCCCAACCCTGGGCGCCATAGAACTCGATCACGCCTGGATCCGCGAAGAGACTGATGCGCTCCACCTGCATCTGCTGCAGCCGCTCAATCACGTACTGCATCAGCTGTTTGCCCAGGCCCAGCCCTTGGTAATGGGGATGGACGGCAACGTCCCAGACGGTGGCCTCGATCACACCATCGCCAGTACAGCGGGCAAAGCCCACCAGGCGCGGCAGGCGCGCGTCATGGCGCCAGAGGGCCACCACCAGGAGGCTGTTCTCGAGGGCCTTGCGCACCCGCCGCAGGGGACGGCGGCTCCAGCCCACCGCATCGGTGAGCTGCTCGAGGTCGTAGAGGTCGATCTCCCGCTCCTGGCTCAAGACCAAGGCGGCATTGGGATTGGGCGTCACGCAGACGCGATGGTCCCGGCCGTAGAGCTCCTCGAGTTCGGTGGCGGTGGAACCAATCAGAACGGAGCCTGCTCCAGTGCTGGGGTGATCCTGACCCACCAGGTCACCCCCTTGATGCAGGCTGGGTCCGTTTCTTGCATTGGGATCCCTGAACGCGGCACCTCTGCTGGTTGGCGTGCACGGCTGGCTGCTCTCCGGGCGGCTCTGGGAGCCCCTGACCCAAGCCCTGGAGCCACGCTGGGACTTCTGGACCCCGGATCTGCCGGGCTTTGGTCAACGCCCACGCCCGAAGGAACTGCGCACCAACCTGGTCAGCTACGGCCGCTGGCTGGCCGAGGCGGCGCGGGAGCGGGCCGAGGGGCGGCCGATCGTGCTGATCGGCCATTCCCTGGGGGGAAGCCTGGTGCTGCATGCCGCCCCCCAGCTGGGGGAGCAGTTGCGGGGCATCGTTCAGATCGCCTCAGGCGGCGGGGTCTATCAACCGCGGCCGTTTCGGATGGTGCGCAACGGCGGCGCCACTTTTTTGCGTTGGCGCCCGACCTGGCTGGCGCAACTGCCGGGCACCGAGGCGATTCGCAGCCCGCTGGTGGCGGAACTGCGCGCCGCCCGGGGGCTCCTGGCCTGCAGCATGCAGCGCGGAGCCGTCCGCCAACTGCCGGCGCTCGCCAGCCAACTGACGGTGCCCAGCCTCTGGGTGGTGGGCAGCAAGGACACGGTGATGGAGCCGCGCTACGTCCGCCATCTCGCCGGCTACGCCAGCGATGCTGAAGTCCACGAGTTGACCGGGGAAGGGCACCTGCCGATGCGCAGCGCGCCGGGTCCCTTGGCCGAGGTCCTTGAGAACTGGCTGGAGCGAACGCTCGCCTAGAGCTTGGCCAGGCCGCGCTCCTGCAGTTCGGCCAACTGGGCGTAGAGACCGCCGGCCGCGCGCAGCTCGGTGTGGGTGCCCTCTTGGATCAGGCGACCACGCTGGAGCACCAGGATCCGGTGGGCCGCCTCCACGGTGGCCAAGCGGTGGGCGATGACGATGGCGGTGCGCTGGCGCAGCAGCTTGTCGAGGTCCCGCTGCAGGGTTGCCTCGGTGGAGGGATCGAGGAAGGCCGTCGCCTCATCCATGACCAGGACCGAGGGGTTGCGGATCGCCACCCGGGCGACCGAGAGCAGCTGACGCTCACCGGAGGAGAGGTTGCTGCCCCTCTCCCGCAGCTCGGTGGCCAGGCCGGAGGGCAGTCGATCCAGCAGGGGCTCCAATCCCAGCTCGAAGCAGAGGCGCTCCAGCTCGGCATCGCTGACGGAACCATCGAGGCGGAGGTTGTCCGCGACATTGCCACTGAAGAGGAAGGTGTCCTGAAGCACGACCCCCAAGCGTTGGCGCAGGGTCGGGATCGGCAACTCGCGGATGTCTACGCCATCCAGCAGGATCCGGCCCTGCTGCGGCTCATAGAGGCGGCAGAGCAAGCGGATGATCGTGGTCTTGCCAGACCCGGTCGGCCCCACCAGGGCGACGTGCTCACCGGGGGCGAACCGGAAGGAGAGGTCCGTGAGTATAGGGTCGTCCGGCCGGTAGGCGAAGGAGACGTTCTCAAAGACGACCTCACCGGCGCTGCTCATCTCGCTGCCCGTGCGGATCGCGGCGGCCGAGCGCTGGTTGAGGGGCAGCTCCTGAATCTCGATGGGCTCCTCGAGCAATTCACCGATCCGCTCAACGGCGGTGAGGCCCCCCTGGATCTGGGTGAAGCGCTCCGCCAGTTGGCGCAGGGGGTCAAAGAGGCGCTGGGAATAAAGAATGAAGGTGGTCAGGGTGCCGAGGCCCATGGCGCCGGCGGTCACCATCCAGCCCCCCAGGGCCAGCACGAGGGAGATCGCCCCGAGGGACACCCACTCGATCAGGGCGGAGATCGAGGAGTCGTAAAAGATCGTGCCGTTGACGGCACTGCGGTAGGCATCCGCGGTGCGGGAGAAGCGGGCGGAGTTGTGGGACTCGCGCCGGAACATCTGAACGACCTCCAAGCCCTGGAGGTTCTCCTGGAGATCCGCGTTCAGCTGGGAGAGCTCCTCGCGGACGCGGTAGTTGGCCTTGCGGTAGCGCTTCTGCAACCAGAGCATCGTCAAGGTGACGGGCAGTTGCACCGCCAACAGCAGCACCCCCAGGCGCGGTTCGATCGCGATCATCGTTCCGGCGATCACCAACAGGGTGACCAGGTCCGCCAGCAGTCCGACGGCACCACTGCCGAAGACCTCAGCAAGAGCATCGACGTCACTGGTCAGTCGGGTCAGCAACTTGCCGACCGGCGTCCGGTCATGGAAGCGAAGGGAGAGATCCATCGCATGGGCGAACAGATCGTTGCGAATCCGCGCGGTCAGCCGTTGGCCAACGGCCTGGACGTTGAAGCTCTGCAGTCCCTGCAGACCGAGTCGAATCAAGACCGCCACCAACAGCAGCAGCACCAGGGTGCGCAGCTGGCCCGAAAGGGATAGGGGCTCGAGCCAGGCCAGCACGGGCTCCTGGCGCAAAGCTGAAATGGCCTGGCCCACCAGCAGGGGTTGCACCGCCGCGGCACCGGCCACGGGGATCAGCAGCACCAGGGTCAGCAGCAGCCGTTTGCGATCACGCCCCAGGTAGGGCAGCAGACGCACCAGCCGCTGACGGTCGCGCTTGGCCATCAGGCGCCTGCGCTGGCGATCTGATCGACGATCGATTGGATCTCGCCGGAATCCAGTCGCAGGGACAGGGGGTGACCCACCAGGCGGGCGGTGGAGTGGAAGAGGTCTTCGATGGCGATCAGGCCGTTCTCCTCGAGGGTGCGGCCGGTGGCCACCAGGTCGACGATGGCTTCGCTCATGCCCGTGATCGGCCCGAGTTCGACAGAACCGGCCAGGTGGATCAGCTCAACGGGCAGATCCAGAGCGTCGAAATACTCCTCAGCGCAGCGGGTGAACTTGCTGGCAATCCGGCAGTGAGCAGGCAGATCACTGGCCCGGCGGTAGGGGCTGGAGGCCTTCACGGCCACGCTCATCCGGCAACCGCCAAAACCGAGGTCCACCAACTGCGCTACCGGCAGCTGGTGTTCCTTCAAGACGTCGTAACCGACCACCCCAAGCTGGGCCTGGCCGTAGGCCACATAGACCGGCACATCCGCGTTGCGCACAAGCAGAGCCCGGGCCCGGCCGCAAACGCTGGGCACCATCAGCTGACGATTGCCAGGCTCCAGCACCGCCGCGAAATCCAGGCCAGCGGCCGCGAAGCGGCGAACCGAGTCCTTGAGCAGGGCTCCCTTGGCCAGCGCGACGGTGATCATGGTTGGCAGCCAGAACCGGGACTTTAACGATGCATGCCGCCACGACGGTCTCGCTGATCCCGGTCCTGAGCGACAACTACGTCTTTGTCTTGCACGGGGGCGGCAGCGGTGCCGCCGTGGTGGATCCGGCGGTGGCCGAGCCCGTGATCGCCTGGCTGGAGGAGCGGGGCCTAGAGCTCGAGGCGATCCTGCACACCCATCACCACAACGACCACATCGGTGGAACCCCGGGGTTGCTGCAGCGCTGGCCCCAGGCGGCGGTGATCGCCAGCGCCGCGGATCGCGAGCGGATCCCACTGCAAACCCAGGGCGTCCAGGGGGGCGATCGCTTGACCCTGCTGGGGCGGCACCTGCGGGTGGTCGAGGTGCCCGGGCACACGCGCCACCACATTGCCTATGTGCTGGAACCCCAGGCCGAGGAGGCCGCCGAGCTGTTCTGCGGCGACACCCTCTTTGCCGGCGGCTGCGGACGTCTCTTTGAGGGCACGCCCGAGCAGATGTTGAGCTCGCTGCAGAGCCTGAGCGCCCTGGGGACGAGCACCCGGGTGTGGTGCGCCCATGAGTACACCGAGGGGAATCTGCGCTGGGCCGCCGAGCGCGAACCGGGCAACAGCGCCATCGCTGAGCGTCTCGCGGCGGTCCAGCAGCAGCGGCGAGAAGGCCAACCGACTATCCCCAGCAGCATTGGTGTGGAGCTGGCCACCAATCTGTTTGTGCGGGCTCAAGACGCCGCTGCCCTGCGGCAGCTGCGGGGGCACAAAGATCTCTGGCGGGGCTAGCGGGCGATCAGGGCCGCACCACTGGGGTAGAGCCGAGCCGACTCGCCCGAGCGCAGACGCAGCTGACAGCGCTGGCCGCGGGAGTAATCGAGATCCAGGGGCAGGCGCAGGCGAAGACGCAGCTCGCCCAGCTGCACCTGGTAGAGCCACTCGCGACCGAGGTATTCCCGGCCCACCACCCAGGCCTCCGCGTCGTCATCCGGGACCAGTTCGATGGCCTGCTGGCTGACCAGCACCTCGGAGCCGCTGAGAGACCCCGCCGCCGCGGGATCCACGGGATCAAGACCACCCAGGGGCGTCTCGCAGCAGCCGGCCTGCACCTGAGCCGGGAGCAGATTGCCCTGGAGGACAAAGCGCCCAACGAAGGAGGTCGCCGGAGCGTTGACGAGCTCCCGGGGGCTGGCGCATTGGTGCAGGTGACCGGACTCGAGCACGGCCACCCGATCGCAGATCGCCATCGCTTCCTCGGGGTCATGTGTGACGATCACCCCGCTGGCGCCGCAACGGGCGAGGACGCCGGGGAGCTCAGCGCGCAGGCGCAGGCGCACCTCGACGTCCAGGTTGGAGAAGGGCTCATCCAGCAGCACCAGGGAGCAGCCCGGGGCCAGGGCGCGGGCCAGGGCCAGCCGTTGGCGTTGACCGCCGGAGAGTTCGTGGGGATAACGGCGCTCGAGGCCCTTCAGGCCGAGCAGCTCCAGCAGCCAGGCCGCACGGCTGGTGTCCTGGCCGCGCTTGAGGCCAAAGCAGGCGTTGCGCCAGGCATCGAGGTGGGGGAAGAGGGCGTAGTCCTGAAAGACCATGCCCACCCCGCGGCGCTCGGGCGGCAGCCAGCGCCCTTGGCCCGCCACGGGCCGGCCGCCAATCGAAACGGAACCGCGCTCGGGCTTCTCGAAGCCAGCGATCAAGCGCAGCAGGGTGGTCTTGCCACAGCCCGAGGGGCCAAGCAGCCCCACCAACTCGCCGGGCTGGAGCTGGAAATCGATATCCCGCAGCGTCCAGTCCCCGCTGGAGGCGGGACCGGTGTAGCGATGCCAGAGGCCACTGAGCTCCACCTGCGGCTCCTGGGGGAGATCAGGGGTGGGCATCTCAGCGGGCATTCAGCAGGTTCGCCATAGGCTCGGCGCCACATCCTCTCGTGCAATGACCCTTCCAGCGATTGAGGCGGTAACAACCGCGGCGGCTCCAGCACCGGTGGGCCCCTACAACCAGGCCGTCAAGGCGGGCGGGGTGCTCTATTGCTCGGGCCAGATCGCCCTGGATCCCGCGACCGGTGCCATGATCGGCGGCGGCGATGTGGAAGCGGAGACCCGGCAGGTGCTCAGCAACCTCAAGGCCGTGCTCCAGGAAGCCGGCTGCACCCCGCAACAGGTGGTGCGCACCACGGTCTTCCTGGCCGATCTGGGGGACTTCGCCAAGGTGAACGCGCTCTATGCCGAGGTCTTCGGCGAGGGGGTGTCTCCGGCTCGAGCCTGCGTCGAGGTGGCCGCACTGCCGAAGGCCGCTCGGGTGGAGATCGACTGCATCGCGGTGCTGGGCTGAATCCGGCGAAAGGTGAGGTTGATCCGCTCGGTCTTGACCCGTGCACGCGCCGGCAGGGCGTGCTGCCAGTGGGTCTGGGTGGGCGGATCCATCACCAAGAGATCACCGTCATCGAGGCAGACCGCAAAGGGCGCCTCGCCTCCAGCGCGGGGCCGAAAACGCAGGTCCCGGGGGACGCCGATGCTCAGGGAGACGATGGGGGCCTCGTTGTCGAGTTCCGGTTCGTCATCGGCATGCCAGCCCATGCGATCGGCTCCGGTGCGGTAGCGATTGAGCAGCAGGCTGTTGAAGCGCATCCCCAGCTGCTCCTCCAAGAGCTCCCGCAGGACCTGCACCGAAGGAGTCCAGGGGGTGATCGGCTGCACCTGACCGCTGTATCGATAACTGCAGCCGGGGTCGGCCATCCAGCAAGTCAGACGCGGCGTGGGGTGCTGCTTGCCGTAGACGCGGACCAGGGGCTGCTCCCACGGCACCTCCTGCAGCAGGCGCTGACGCAACCCTTCGGTGCTAACCCAATGGGATTGGAGCCAGGCCGGGCCATGGCGGAGCCTGAGGCCCGGGCGCTCAATCGTGATCAAGGCTGGAGGCGGGCTTCGGCCAAGGGGGGCGGTGCAATGGGCAGAAGGCGGGTGGCCTGATCGAGCACCGGGGTGGTGTCGAGGGCCAGCATCTGCTCACCCTGACGTTGGCGCAGCTCGACGTGGAGGTGCGGGCCACTGGCCCGGCCGCTTTGGCCGACCAAGCCCAGGGTTGAGGCCGCCGTCAGAAAGTCACCGGGGCGAACGTTGGTCTGTTGCAGGTGGGCATAGAGGCTCTGCCAACCGCGGCCATGGTCGAGCACCACGGTCAGGCCATAGCCATCGATCGGTTCCGCCAGCACGACGCGGCCCGGGAGCATGGCCAGTACGGGCGTTCCGGCGGGGGCGACAAGATCCTGGCCGGCGTGCATGCGCCAAGCGCGGCGGGAACTGGAGTAACGCCAGCCGTAGGGATCCACTTCGCTGGCCTTGACCGCGAGGGGATAGACCACGCTGATCGGCTGACCGGGGCGCAGGGGCCAGGCCAGGGAATCGGGCATCGCGGCGGTGATGCCCAGCTCTGGGGTCAGGTCCGCGACGGGGGTGTCGGCCGGAATCTGCAGGGGCTTCTCGGGCAGGCCAGCGGCACGCAGGGGCACAACGTAGCCGGCTAGAGCGGCGGCAAGAGCAAGAGCGCGAACCAGGCCGGATCCCATGGAGGGCAAAAGACTGCGGGCCCGTTGTACCGACGCCGACGGCGCCTGCCAGCCCTCCGGATCGACCGGTAAGCTCCAGACATACGGGGCGTGGCGCAGCTTGGTAGCGCGGGTGCTTTGGGAGCACTAGGTCGCAGGTTCGAATCCTGTCGCCCCGACTGAGATCTCGCGAATCGGGCATCCCCAGTTTGCGAAGAATCTGCGAAAAAGCCACCGGGTTGAGCGACCTATTTCGCAAACCCTCTGGCGTTTTGCGAAAAATGCGCGCTGGTCCCGTCTGTTCGCGAATGTTTGCGGCCACTCAGAACGGTGCATAGCCTTCCGGAGCGACAAGGGATCGAGCCCGTCTCCTGTGCCTGTCCGTCCCCCGCCGCGAAGGCGGATCAGCGGTCAAGCCCAAAGGGAGCCAGGCCCCCGAGCTAACCCTCCCGGAATTGCTCCGACAGGAGCCACCTCGAGCTAACGCCGTGTGATCCGGAGGCAGTGAGTCCCCACTCATCCACTGGCCGCAATGGCGGCGGTGGGGCTTGCTTTCACTTCAATGAACAACCAAGAGGAATGGGTCCCCGCTGACCTTGCGGCGAAGTCCACAGGCATCGGCCTGAGCACTCTCCGCGCACTGCAAAGCGCCAGAGAACTCGAACCAGGAGTCCACTGGATCTACCAAACAGGGAAACCGCAGAGCCCTGTCCTGTGGAACGCGCCTGCCATTCGGGCATGGCAGATCGAAAGCACTCGCCGGATCGTGGCGAGCCAAGACCTTCAGCGGACCAAGGCGACCGCAGGGAAGGCTGATCGAATCGAGATCTTCGACCAATCAGTCATGCCAAGGACCCATACCCCTACGGAGGCATAGGGAAATGGGAAGAACACTCCTTAAGTACGAGCACCTGCCCGCCGCCCTCAACTGGGAACGCACCCGCGCCCATTGGTGGGCCCAGCAGGGCTACGTCCGCTATGCCAACGACTGCCACCACAGGGCTGAAGCACTCGAGCGCCGCCTCTTTGAAGGGCCGGAGGTGGAGTGAGCGTCAGACCTCTAAGCGGTGGGCCGCGGCAGTCTCCAGATCAAGCGCCTCGACCAGCAGGTACGGCATCAGACGCGCTACGGAGGCGTATGCCAGCCCAATGGCCTCTGGGGTCAGCTTGCCCTCTTCGGGGTGGCTCTGATCCAGGGAGAGACAGAGATCCAGTGCCGCCAAGTTCATCGCGGCGAACTGGGCTTGCTCTCTTAGGGCTGACTCGAACTGAGTGGACATTTGGAGGAGGTTGTGGACGGGGTGACTCACCGCCACCTTCAAAGACTAAGAACCCTCCCGAGTCGCACTTTCACCCCCTTGGGGTTGACCCCGATTGGTGGATTAGTGCGCCTGTTCCACTCTCTAAACCCGCCAGACTTAAGAGATCCCTCGCCAACAACAAGGCACAAAAAAGTCGCCTACGGCCTTCCCTCCGCAGACGACTTGGGCTAACAAACCTGAACTCATTGTAATGCAATCAAACTCGCGCCCGGCCGCCCAGGGCACCTCGCGTCACCTTGCACATGCCAAGGCAAGACTCGGACTAAACAAGGCACACCAGCACCTCTCGCCGGTCCCGAAAACAATCTGGGATGTCCCTATCCCTACTCCACCTGACTGGGACTTCCTCGACGAAGAAGAGAAAGAGACTTACAGAACCGCTGCTCTGATCTACGCAATCCGCGAGTCAGCGGACCAGCGCGATCAATCAATCGCGGCATATCTCAACGACCGCATGCACAGGGAGGCTGCCTGATGCACCGCTCTGGTCCCAAGTCCCCCTGCCCGGCATGCGGCAGGACGAAGGACACCGACTGCGCATGGGCGCATGACATCATCTTCTGCCACCAAGGCTCAACGAACGGAGTCGGCAATCTCAAGATCGGCGATGTAATCAAAGCCGACGGCACTGAGTGGGCACTCACCAGCCGCAAGGGCGGGTTCGATGGTGCTGCTGCAGTCTTCCGACCTCACAGGCCCAGGCCACGGTTCCAAGCCTCCACGCACCCCAGGGAAGCTGTCCGCAAGCAAGCCGATGTCGCTGCTGCACGCGTAGCCCTGTCCGGTTTCTACGACGCCTTCCAGCGCGCTTGGGACGTACCCGACTTCCACTCACTCACCCCAGATCAACTGAGGGAGGCCACCACCCTGATCACTGCCGCCCATGAGCGGGGAGTCCTGCTTGGCGGCATGGTCCAGCAGCTCTGGCGTGAAGCGCCCGAGATGGCAGAGCGTCACCGTGATCGCTTTGAGGGGTACCGCCGCTCAATCCAGGCGCAGCTCAATGACCTGCAGCACTTCCGCTCCTACTACCTCGGGGAGGTCATCTAATGGACAACCTCGAGCACGAGTTTGAAGACATCAAGCAGTGGCAGCTGATCCGTCAAGACCGGCATGCCCCGCGACCGCTGCGCGCACTCCCCAACCTGACCCCTGCCGAGCTGCAGTCAGCTGAATCGGTTGATGACCTGCTGGGCCCGGTCAAGGACGGCAAGCTCCGGCGCCCCCGCGTGGATCAAGTCCGGAAGGTGGCTGAGCTCACCCTCCCGCTGAAGTACAACCTGCTGACTCAGCGGATTGAAAACGACGGGAAGCCGATCGACGGGGACTTCCTTGGAACCCTCTACCTCCAACTAGCTGAGCAGTTCCAAATCGAAGTCGCCAAGGAGAGGGCTATAGACGCCGCCACCTTGGTCGCTCGCCAGCACTCCTTCCATCCCGTCCGTGACTACCTCGGATCTCTCACCACTCAGCTCGAGCCCCAGCAATGGGACGCGCTCGCCTACGAGCTCTTCGGGCTCTCTGATCCGATGGCACACCTGCACCTGCAGCGCCAACTGATCGGACTGGTGGCAAGAGCCATGCAACCCGGCTGCAAGCTCGACACCGCGCTGGTCATCCACAGCCCACAGCAGGGCATCGGCAAGTCGACCCTCTGGGCAATCCTTGGCGGCCAGTGGTTCAGCGATTCACTCGGTGACCTGCGCAACCTCAAGGACGACGTCCTCCAACTCCACTCCGCTTGGATTCATGAGTGGGGTGAGATCGACGCAGTCGTTGGCAAGCGCGAGTCGGAGACCCTCAAGAAGTTCCTCTCCACAACCCGCGATGACGTCCGCAAGCCCTACGGCCGCGGCGTTGAGACCCTGCTGCGCTCATGCGGGATTGTCGGCACCACCAACCGCTCGGACTTCATCAAGGACCCAACCGGCAACCGCCGTTTCCCTGTGATCAGCGTGGATCAGGTGAACACGCAATGGGCCAAAGATCACCGCGATGAGATCTGGGGGTCAGCCCTTGCTGCTTACAGAGCAGGCACCCCATGGCACTACCAGGCAGAGGAGAACGAGCAGATCAGCAAGGCAGCGCTCAGCTACGCCGCCGATGACCCGCTGCGCGATCAGATCGAGACGTGGATGGAGGACAACCCTGAAGTCGATTCGCTGGCAATGCCGGTACTCATCTACCAACTGCAGCCGGACAGGTTGCGCGACCCTGAGTTCTCTCGTCAGGTGGCACTGCGTCTCGGTCAGCTCGGCTGGACCAAATCACAAGAACGCCGGCGCGGGTATCTGCCCAACGGAGACCGCCATGACAAGGCAACTGTCTGGCACCGCCCCTCTTCTGCCCCAGCAGCGCCCCAGCCCTCTGCCCAGCAGGCTGTATCTGACTTCTAACCCCTTAGGGGCAGTAGGGGCAGTAGATAGAGAGGATCTCTAGAAAGAGGGGATATAGGGGCAACATCCGGGGGGAAACATAGGAACACCTCCGCCCCAGCGCCCCAGTGCCCCACCCCTGCAATAGTGAAAACAGTGGCCACTCATTTGAGTTGGCAGACTGATAGCGATGGCACGAGTCACAGCTGAGGAGAGTGATCGCCGAGTCGACGAGCTCGCGAAGCTCTTGATCGGCGGTGCCAGAACGTCTGAGCTCCTGCGATTCTGCGCGGAAAACTACGGGGTCCAGAAGCGTCAGGCTGAGGCCTATGTCGCCAAGGCCAGAGAGCAGTTGAAGGCCGATATGTCGATCAACCGCCAGGACTTCATTGCTAGCAAGCTGGCTTTGCTGGATGAGGTACAGGCCAAGGCACTCCGCAGCAACCAGATGGGCAGCGTGATCGGGAGTATCCGCTTGCAGGCTGAACTGGTGCAAATTCTGGGGTAACCACCAGCTAATCAAACGGAGATAACGATTCGCATTCAATGCAATAACGATTACGACCCGAGAAAACTACGCGCCCCAATAGGCTGCCGGGTGCAAAATGGCGGAAGTCGACCACTGACCGTGCGTGGACTCCTGCTGGCCGCGGCCTGCAAAGCCTTGGAGGGTGCCATGAACATCGAGGCGACGGCTCTTGGGGTCGCAGGGCTGCTTGAAGATTTTTCGAACTAACGAAGACTTTTGACGGGAAGATGGAGTAAAGACAGCATGAGAGCTTCTTGAAGCTGGTCCCCGTCAACGCCATCTGGCTCCAGAAAACCTCCGGCGTTCAGCTCTAAGGTCTTCCGAGCGATGGATTGATGAGGCTGGCCTAGATGCTGCCTTTGGTGCCGCCAACGCCAAGTTCACCGCATCGCTGGCCAAGCGTCAGCAGGAGATGCAGCAACAGCAATAGTCAGCGGCAAACTCAGCGCGACACTGGCCAAGGGTCAGAAACAGCTGCAATCAATCAACGCTGCAAAGCTCTAACTAAAGCCTCATCGGTTAAGGCGACAAGGGAGTCGCCCTCTCGGGATTGACTCTCCAGTAACTGGAGAGTTTATTTTTGAAAAAAATGCACTTCTGTTTTGCTTGCTTCGAGTGTTTTTGCTTTGGTCGCCGTTACTAGCGGCATCATTGGCTCCCTCCCCGCGCGATCCGCCCCAACATCAGGACTAAGCACACCGATCGTGGTCACTAGCTATCGATCCTCTGCTTGTGGATGCTGCAAAGGCTGGCTTGACCACCTCAGAAAAGCCGGCTTCACGGTGAAGGACTACGTGACGGACAACATCGGGAGCGTCAAACAGCGCTACGGAGTGCCAGATCAGATGCAGTCCTGTCATACCGCCCGGATTGGTGGGTACACCGTTGAGGGGCACATTCCCGTGTCAGCAATTCAGCGGCTACTGAAAGAACGTCCGAAGGTCGCCGGAATCGCTGTTCCCGGCATGCCGCTTGGTTCGCCCGGTATGGAGTCACCTTTAAAAAAGGAGAGCTACACGGTGTTCACGTTCACTGCATCCGGACGAACCCAACCCTTCCAGGCGGTGAAGGGTGAAGGGTGATGGCTGAGCCGGCACTCAGCTCTGTACGCCTCTACCGGATGGAGACGCCTGAGCACGCCTGTCCATGGGGACGTCGCGCACTTGCGCTCCTGCGCGCCGAGGGGATTCCGTTTGAGGACCGTCCTCTGCGCAGCCAGGCGGAGGTAGAGGCTTTTAAGCATGCTCACGGTGTGACTACTACGCCGCAGGTGTTCGCCGGTGTGGAGCGGATTGGCGGTTACAGCGAGTTGGCGAAACGGCTTGGTGTTGCCGCCGAGACAGCAGAGGTGTCCTACGCACCGGTGATCGCTGTGTTCCTCAGTGCTGTGTTGATCAACCTTGCACTGGGAGGCGGAATTCGCAGCTTCATGGGCCTGGCGATCTGCCTGTTGGCGATGCTCAAACTGATGGATATTGCGGCATTTGCTGCAAGCTTCCGCAAATACGACCTGCTCACAAAGCGTTGGCGCGTCTGGGGAAAGCTGTATCCCGGCGTAGAACTCTTGGTGGGTCTTGGGATGCTGCGACACGCGGAGGCTATGGGGCTGAACGCCTTGGTTGGAGTGACAGCACTGGTTCTCGGCGTGATGGGCATGGTGTCCGTCGGAAAAGCCGTGTTCGTGGATCACCTGGCTCTGAACTGTGCCTGTGTAGGCGGCAACTCACGCACACCGCTGGGCGTAGTGAGCTTCGCTGAAAATCTGATCATGGGGCTGATGGGGCTGGCCATGTTGATCCCGTCAGGGATGGCTCAGGCTTCTGGAGGCGCGTTGTGATCAGCCGGCGCTCCTTTCTCGCTCTGGCAGCCGGTGGCGCTGCGGCGGCGTCAGCCGGGGGACTACGCCATGCGTGGTCTGCACGTCCACAGCGGGGTATCAACCCGGCAGCAACGTCGGTGGTGCGCTCCAAAGCAGGCCTGCTGAAGCTGGACCTAGTGGCTCAGGAAATGCCCATCAGCATCCCGGGCACATCAAGGCGGGCACTTACCTACAACGGATTACTCCCAGGTCCCCAGCTTGAGCTGGAACCTGGTGATCTAGTTCAGCTCGAGCTGCATAACCGCCTGAAGAATCCGACGAATCTGCACTTCCACGGCCTGCACATTCCTCCCAACGGAACCGCTGACAATGTGTTTTTAAGGGTGACTCCTGGCCAGAAGCAGAGCTACAGCTTCACATTGCCGGACAATCACCCAGCAGGTCTTTTCTATTACCACCCCCATCACCATGGGACTGTCGCTGATCAGGTTTTTGGCGGTTTAGGTGGCGCGTTGCTGGTGAGAGGTGAGCTTGATCGCATCCCTGAAGTGCAGGCGGCGCAGGAAGAAGTGCTGGTGCTTAAGGATCTTCTTGCCGCCAACGAGGGTTCCGGTTCCGGTGTGATGCTTGGCCGAGAAGGCTCGATTCTGAGCGTGAACGGCCAGGTGAACCCCGAGCTGCAGGTTGCTGCCGGAGGTCTGCTG